>NZ_QFFZ01000129.1 GCF_004369225.1 Pelotomaculum propionicicum | reverse complement strand
TTTTGTCCACAGCAGCTTACGGTGGTTTGAAGCCTCCACCTGCATGGCGGCTCCGAGGGGCCTTCCCTCATCTTCGATTAAGCATGGCTTTAGGGCTCTCATGCAGCCCTGCGCCTTCGTGGCGCACCATCATCGGCATAACGGGCAAATGGCTTATCCGCATGAGTCCGTGCCATCCACATGTCAAAGGCGTAGTGCAAGAACAGGTTGGCCAGCACCGGGCTGATGACACCACCTTATGCAAAGAAATCCGTTATGCAAAGTAAATTTCGCGAAGCCTTTAAAAATGCCAGCCCCCGCTCCATTTACTTTGCATAATCTCTGGCTTACGCTAGCTCAGACAGCCATGCAAGGAGAGCCTGATCCCTGCTCCAATCCGGCAGATTGCTTTCAATTAAATCTGGATAAGCGTTTTCAATGGCTTTTCGCTTGGTCTCCGTATCCGCCCGGGCATAAACTTCGGTGGTCTTGATATCCACATGGCCTAGAAAGTCACGGATGTAGATGAGGTTGCCCCCTGCCTGAAGTAAATGCATGGCTTTACTATGACGAAACATATGCGGTTTAACCTTTTGCGGCACAATAAATGATTTGATTCTGGCGGCATTGGCATACTTTGCAATAATATAGGCAACACCCTCCTTTGTCAGGGGATGATGCTGGCGGTTTGTAAAAAGCTGGTACTGCCCTTTATGCTGGCTGGTCAGGTGGTTTTCCGCCAGGTAGTTTTGAAGAAGTACCGCTGTGTTTTTCAAGAGGGGCACTCGCCTGGTCTTGTTCCCCTTACTGGTCAGGGCAATCACTGCCGGTGAGGAAAGAAACACATCGCCCACTTTGAGATCTATCAGTTCCTGAACCCGTGCGCCAGTATCGTACAACACACTCATCAGCGTTAAATCCCGCCGGCCTCTCGGATGATTTCTGTCAGGCTGATCAAGTAGCAGTTTCATGGCTTCCGGCGTTAGATGTTCTACTACCGGTTTACTAGCTTTTTTCACCGGTATGGCTATGATTTTTTGAAAGTGATAAAGTCCGGCGGGTTCTTCAGTTTGTACGTACCGAAAGAAGGAATGGATGGCTGCCAGTCGCTGGTTTCTGGTTGAAATGCTGCACTTTTTTTCCGTTTCCAACCAGAGTAGAAAGCCTTGGATCACCTCCGCATTCAAATTTGACATAGTGATTCGTTCCGGCAAAATATGTTCTTTTTCCTGGCAATACTTCAACAGCAGTTTGAAGGTATCCCGATATGAATGGACTGTGTTAGGACTGGCGTTTCGCTGTTTCGTCAGCCAGGTGGTCAAAAAGGCTGTCAGGTGATCAGCGAAATCAGTCGGTTTCACAGCAATCACCTTCTAGTTTAGGGATAACGTCCGGATACCGGCTTTCCAGTTTAATAATGATGTCAGGAAAGATGTCGGCCGTCAGCCTCAGGTAGTACGCCGTATCTTGGAAAGAGTCGTGGCCCATGTAAGTCTGGAGCACCGGCAGGTATACGGCCAGATCCCTGCCATGTTCGGTCCATCTTTTGAGACAGTGAACAGCATAGGCATGGCGTTTATGTAACGCGTTACATAATCGCCATTGGACTAAACCGCTGGCGCGGTAGTAAAACTTTTAGGTAATACCCTCCCAACTCCGCCTGCCGAGATCCTCTGCTGCGACTGACGTGTCCGCACTCATTGCCATTCATTCGGCCTAAAGGTCTT
>NZ_QFFZ01000128.1 GCF_004369225.1 Pelotomaculum propionicicum | reverse complement strand
TTAGGCTCTTAAGTCCAAGTATCTTTGAAAAATGGAAAGAAACTAAGCAAACCCATGAAAAGACAATATGAAACCAGGGGCCGCCGCCAATGATAGCCATTCTTTAAAAGAGGTATTCGAGGGTAAATTAGTTTGTGGCTGTTTCTGCCTGAGCTAACTGGGGGACAATGAAAAGTTCTTTCGTTTTGAGCCCAAGTGCGATAACAGCTTTACCCAGCTTAGTCAGGTAATATTTTCGGGTACCGGATACCTTCTTGATGATCCCATGAACACGTAAACGTTTGAGTATGCGGGAGATGGAAGCTGGACTTCGTTCCGGCAGCAATCGCCGGACCGATTTGTTCTGCAAACCGTTGATGTTGAATTCACCGTGCGCCAATACTTCGAACAATTGCTGATCTTCCCGGCTGAAGAAGTTGAAACCTTTAAAACTTCTGTCGTTGGCTTTCTTGCTTTCTGAGAGTTTCTCCAATTTCTTCGCGCCGTCACTGGGGTCATCAAAAGAAGATACAAACTCCAGATAGCGGTGATTGGCAGCTTTGAGTAGTCGGCCGAGCGGAAACAGGCTATAAATATTTTTCTTCATCGGTGCGATTTTCTGTGTGACGGTTCCATCCCGCTGCTGGACTTCCCGAAAATGCTTAAACTGCGAGACATCATTCACGGTTGTTTCAATCCGGAGCACGTAGCCAAATTTATCATACATCTTGATGCTGACTGCACCCATCTGGTGCTTGACTCTCGTACCGAGAATACGCTTATTGAATCGGTTGCCCATTTCGCCCTCGTAGTTCCCGTGCAGTTTTTGTCCCAGGAACGTGGCGATGTTCTCCGGTTTCACAGAATGAATGGCGGTATACACGATGGCATCATAAAGAAACTTCAGGTCCTCCGGGTTCCGAAAGATAATGTCTGTCGCATATTCCACTTGCATAATGCTCCAACGGTAGGTAACGTGTAACTTTTTAATCACCGGGCAGTACCGGTTGGCCAGAATATCCAAGATTTGATGAAGGTCTTCCACTCGAATATGGTCGGATAGCTGCTGCGCTTTTTCCCAGTCACTGATGTGCAGGAAAGCATTATCCCGCATTTGGTAGGTGATATCTTGTTTGGATAGCCGTAATGCAAGCCAATTGTGCCCGTTCATGTAAAACTGAAGGCGAAACGGACACCACGTGGGAACACGAAGATAACAGAGTCCGAAGTCCGGATCGATGAAATAAAAGTAGTAGTGCAAGCATTTTCCAGAGTCCGTTTTCAAGAACGTTTTGCCCGTTTGCTTGTCATGCCATGGTTTGTAACTGGTGCATGTCTCCATGGCCGAAAAAATATGAACCAGACCCGGGTGAGCGCCACGCTCCTCAATGATCGATTGAATACGGTCATCTTTTCGGAAGACGTCGATCTTACGGATAAATTCAATCTCCAGTCCGTTTTCCTTAGCTATCCGTTCGGCATGCTCGCGAAGTTCTTCGCGTAGTACGTTGGCCCAATTCGGGTAGTCGAAGATTTTGATGTTGTTTTGATATAAGTACGATGTCATACCGCCGTCGAAACAAAGTAACGGAATATTGCCATGGATCACAATCCGGTCATAGCATGCCAGTATCCCTTCAATCTTGTCTTTGTAACGTTCGGTAAGTAACATTGTACGTTCCCCTATGTCGCTGTTATGATTGCACAGTATTTCGACATGGGTTTAATAAATCCTATTGGTTCCGGCTTGTCCGGGTTAGG
>NZ_QFFZ01000127.1 GCF_004369225.1 Pelotomaculum propionicicum | reverse complement strand
CCTAGCGTGACTTTACCATAGAATTAGCAAAAAATCCTTCTCAATCCAGTAAACACCAAGCACTTCAAGAAACACGGCTTGTATAAACTAAAAGACTGATTTTTCCAAGTCAGCATAAAGCTTCTCAAGTTCCAGATCCATTTCCTCCAGTTGTGTTTCCTTAACAGGCTTGCTGTTCAGGCTGTAAATAGAAACGGTTTCCACCATACGCACCTCTGACAATCTATCGATCAGACCTTCGATGCTTATGTTGTAACCGGCATCACGCGCCTTTTTATGAAGCACCTGTGAGAGCAACAGTCCGGTTAGACAGATGAAAGTATGTACACGGATCTTTTGATCCGTCCAGTGATACTGGGGATGAACACAGTTGTGATAAGGATTTTTGAGATGTTTGAATACCCGTTCCACATTGCTCTGGCCGTGGTAAGCGGCGATGATCTCGGCATCAGACCAGTTATTCCTGCAGGTAACCAGTATCCGTTTGCCGAAGAGATTCTCCGTGGTCCACCGGTAAGCATCCTGGTCGATCTCCCAGTTAAGGTCGAAGCGGCCGGACTCGGTTTCATAAAGGGCAGTCTTAATGAGCAGATGACATCTTTCACCATTTAAAATATCCTTGATTTGACGTTTAACATCTTCACGTTTTCTTTTTCTGGCCCTTTTGGCGGTAAGCTTCGTTTTTAATTTATTTAACTGTTCATACTTGCTGGAAAGGGCCTGCTTTAGACCCTGTAACTGTCCCTGGCGCAATTTCTCACTCATAAAAACAACGATGGTTCTTGTTTTGCCCCAGACTTCTTTTTGAGCGCGGTAGCACAATATCTCCTGACCGTTCAACTGTACCCGGTGGTATGAGGAGAGGGGTACATTCAACAGGTCCTCATGGTAAGAAGGTGTCAGAGAAGCCACGTAAGGTATCTCTGAAATGTCGAGTTCGGCAAAGTTGCCTTTGGAGTTGCTTCCTTTATCGAAGACTATAGTTAGTTCCCGAACATCCAGATTGAGTTCCGAGAGCTTGTTTCTGAGTCGGGTCAGAGTTGGGACAAACATCTTTTCATCTGTCTTATTGCCTTCGTAGACCTCGGATAAAACGGGGATAAGAAATTCTTTTGTCACCACCTGGGCCAGGCCGAACTGCCGGAGGTCGTTGCGCTTCTGCTTATTATGGCCGCGTTGAGGCAGTTTGGCCCTCTCGTTACCGGTGCTTATGTGTGTAAAAAAATTAGTCAGGTCGTAGAACAGCAGCCTGGGAGAGAGCAGCCCTTGTTCCAGCATTTTCTGGGTAATCGCTTTCTCCACGCTTTCCAGTTGCGCTTCGGTGACGGTATCCATTTGTTCCCAGAAGTGCTGGCTGGTAAGCCGCTGTGGATTAAAACCCGCAATTTCAGGCAGGGTGGTCTTTTTCGCCCAGGAGGCAAAAGCACTCTTGCTGCCCGGCTCGATCGCCCTGTGGATGGCTGCCAGCAATAAAGATGTTCCTGGAGGTAAGCCGTCTCTCAGTTGCTGCGCGAAATGCGTTTTGAAGATATCAGGCAGATCCAGCTCCTTTGCATTTTGCCAGAAAAGAGAGACCGCCCCGTGGGATGCTGAACGGATCTTCTTTTTTAAAGTACCTCCTCTTAGTTTATACAGTAACTGTTCAGCAGTCCCCAGATGCATTAGTACGATAGGTCTCGGCTTGCCGTTAACCCTTTTAGATTCGATAATTTGCCAGTAAATATGCTTGCCGACTTTTTGTTTTCTGATAGTAGCCATACTTAGTTTATACACTATTCTAAGAGCTATGTCAATACATGCTTTAGAAGATATTATGTATTAGTCTATACGTTTTATTGCCATTAATCTAAGTACCATAAGGCATTACTTGTTTTGGCTGGTAAAGTCACGCTAGT
>NZ_QFFZ01000126.1 GCF_004369225.1 Pelotomaculum propionicicum | reverse complement strand
ATGATCCCACTGCGAAAACCCCATAGAATAGCAAAAATTGGTCTGAGATAGCAGGATAAATAATGGCGAATATCGAAGTATACTACAGATATCAAGAGATATCAGCTGATAAAATAATAAATCGGGCACCGGGGGGATTCACATGTTCCGGGAAAACAAAGACCACTTACAACAAGAACTATTCAATAGTTACTCATGGATGAATCCAAAGATACAGGCCAGTCTGCAGGGAACTTGGGCACCCCTTTTCTATGAGCATGTGTTTTGTAAGATCGACGAGACTCCTTTTTCCTGCTTGTACAGTCTGGACAATGGTCGCCCAAATTTCCCGGTGAATATTCTGCTATCCCTGGAATTCATTAAGCATATGAAAGACTACGTAGATGAAGACATTATCGAACAGTTTCGTTTCAACTACCAGATCATGTATGCTGTTGGCCTACGCAACCTCGGTGAACTCTACCTATCCGAGCGCACAATATACGAATTTCGGCGGCGGGTCTACCGCTACACCGTGGAAAACCCAGATAAAGACGATCTCATCTTTGGGCAATTCGAAAAACTAACCAAGCATTTTATTGAGTTAGCGGGGATCAATACCAAAGAGCAACGTGTAGACTCCACGCAAATCATGACCAATATCAAATTGGCCGGTCGGTTGTCATTAGCATATGATGTGTTGTCCCAGGCAGTGAATGCCTGCCCTTCGGAACTCCTTACAGATTCTTTGAAGCAAGTGCTGGAATCCGAGTACAAAACCAAGGTCTTATACCGCTCCAAGGGCAGCGAAGCACAAAAACGGATCCAGGAGATGATCGATCTGGGGATCGAACTGGTCTCCAGCATTGAATCCAATCCAAGCATTCGTGAATTGAATGCCATAGCTATTCTCCAGCGGTTTATCAACGAGCAGGCTACCTTTGATAGTAAGAAGAAAACCTGGGAAGCTAAAGCAAATAAAGATATTGCGGCCGACTCCCTGCAATCAGCCTACGACCCGGATGTGACCTACCGCAAGAAAGCTTCTAAAGGGCATGTTGGACTAGTCCTAAATATTGCCGAAACTTGTGCTGATGAAAATCCTGTCCAAATAATCACCGATTATGCGGTCGAGAAAAACAGGGTTAGCGATGCTGAGATGTTAGAAAAGCGCATCCCTGAAATACAAAACAAAATGGATGTCACCGACTTTTACGTCGATGGAGGTTACTTCAGCGGAGGAGTAGAAAAACAGGCGCAAGATACCGGAATTACGGTGCATTATACAGACATGACCGGGAAAAAACCGGATCCTGAAAAGCTCCCGCTAACTGCATTTACCATTAAAGACCATAAGACAGTGGATTCCTGTCCAGAAGGTCATGCTCCATATAGCTGCCAGTTTAATGGAAAGAACAACGTGATTCTCGCTTATTTCGACCGGGAGGTCTGTTCAAACTGTCCCAAGCAAGACACCTGCCCAGTAAAATTCCGAAAAAATAATACCGTATTGCGAGTTAACAAGAGTGCTATATTTCTGGCCGAAGCCCGCGAACGAAAAGAAGACAAAAGCGCCAGGCAAGAAGCAACCAGCAAACGTACAGCCATTGAAGGAACCAACTCCTCGCTAAAGTGTTCACAGGGAGCAGGAAAGCTCAAGGTGCGGGGTAAAGTCAAAGCAACACTGGTTACTGGGATGAAAATCATTGGACACAACTTCAAGCAACTCGTCCGCTTCTTCAATGGGGATATAAGGAAAAAGGCTATGGAAATTGCAAATAACAATAATCAAGGGGTTATTGTACCCATTTGCTAGAAAAAGTTAGAAAATATAAAGGATAATAACCATAATCCATGCATAAAACCGTAAAGGGAAGCAACATAACGGTCAGTTAGATGGATGATAATCCCAGTCAATTTTCTTAAGGGGCAAATGAAAAGAAAAAAACACCCCTTTTTGCAGTGGAATCAT
>NZ_QFFZ01000125.1 GCF_004369225.1 Pelotomaculum propionicicum | reverse complement strand
ATGATTCCACTGCAAAAACCCCGTAGAATACCCAAAATTAGTTCCTGGTGCAGCAGGAGAAACAAGGCTGAATATCGAAGTATACTGTAGAAATCAAGAGATATCTACTGATAAACCAACAAAATGCGATCCAGGGGGATTCAGATGTTCCGGGAAAACAAAGACCACTTACAACAAGAACTATTTAATAGTTACTCATGGATGAATCCAAAGATACAGGCCAGTTTGCAGGGAACTTGGGCACCCCTTTTCTATGAGCATGTGTTTTGTAAAATCGATGAGACTCCTTTTTCCTGTTTGTACAGCCTGGATAACGGTCGCCCCAATTTCCCCGTGAATATTCTGCTTTCCCTGGAATTCATTAAACACATGAAAGATTACACCGACGAAGACATTCTCGAACAGTTCCGTTTTAACTACCAGATTATGTATGCTGTTGGTCTGCGCAACCTCGGTGAACTCTATCTGGCCGAACGCACCTTGTACGAATTTCGGCGGCGGGTCTACCGCTATACTGTTGAAAACCCAGATAAAGACGATCTCATCTTTGGGCAATTCGAAAAATTAACCGCGCAGTTTATTGAGTTAGCCGGGATCAACACCAAAGAGCAACGTGCAGACTCCACGCAAATCATGACCAATATCAAATTGGCCGGACGGTTGTCGTTGGCATATGATGTATTATCCCAGGCAGTGAAAACCTGCCCCCCGGAACTTCTTACAGATTCCTTAAAACATGTGCTCGAACCCGAGTACAAAACCAAGGTCTTATACCGCTCCAGGGGCAGTGAAGCACAAAAACGTATACAGGAGATGATCGATCTAGGGATCGAACTGGTGTCCATCACCGAACCAAATCCGGACATTCGTGAATTGAACGCCATAGTGATTCTCCAGCGATTTATCAACGACCAGGCTGCCTTTGATAGTGAGAAGAATACCTGGAAAGCAAAAGCAAATAAAGACATTGAGGCCGACTCTCTGCAATCAGCCTATGACCAGGATGTGACCTACCGCAAGAAAGGCTCAAAAGGGCATGTTGGTTTAGTCCTAAATATCGCCGAAACTTGTGCTGACGAAAATCCCGTACAAATAATCACTGACTATACAGTCGAGAAAAACAGGGTGGGCGACGCTGAGATGTTAGCAAAGCGCATCCCTGAAATACAAAAGAAAATGGAAGTCACCGACTTTTACGTCGATGGAGGATTCTTCAGCGGAGAAGTGGAAAAACAAGCGCAAGATGCTGGAATAACGATACATTATACAGACATGACCGGGAAGCAACCAGATCCCGAAAAGATTCCACTAACCGCATTTACCATTAAAGACCATAAAACGGTTGAGGCCTGCCCAGAAGGTCATGCTCCATATAGCTGTCAGTTCAATGGAAAAAGTAATGTGATCCTCGCTCATTTCGACAGGAATATTTGTTCAAACTGTCCCAGGCAAGGCGCCTGCCCGGTAAAATTCCGAAAAAATAATACCGTATTAAGAGTTGAACAGAGTGCTATATTTCTGGCCGAAGCCCGCGAACGGAAAGAAGACAAAAGAGCCAGGAAAGAAGCTACCAGCAAACGTACCGCCATTGAAGGAACCAACTCCTCGCTAAAGTGTTCACAGGGAGCAGGAAAACTCAAGGTACGGGGTAAAGTCAAAGCAACATTGGTTACTGGTATGAAAATCATTGGACACAACTTCAAGCAAATCGTCCGCTTCTTTAAAGGGGATATAAGGAAAAAGGCTACAGAAATTGTAAATAACAATAATCAAGGGGTTATTGTGCCCATTTGCTAGAAAAAAGCTAGAAATACAAAGGATAATAACCGTTATCCAAGCACAAAACCATAAAGGAAACCAAAATAATGGTCAGGTAAATGGATGATAATCCCAGTCAATTTTCTTAAGGGGAAAATGTAAGAAAAAAAACACCATTTTTTGCAGTGGAATCATATA
>NZ_QFFZ01000124.1 GCF_004369225.1 Pelotomaculum propionicicum | reverse complement strand
TATTTGAAAAATTCGATTTCTAGCTCTTGTTGTTGTTTCGGAATTACTCTTCGTTAGCTTTCGCTTGACGAGAGTCATGTGTTTCTTTTCCATCCATCCACTGTTTAGTTTTCAAAGACCGGTTGCTGCAAGCTATCTCATCCGGGACACTTTTATAGTCTAACATTATTAGTTTCCCAAGTCAAGGACTATTCATCCTTTTTTCGCCGCTTTTTGCAAGGCTTATTTGCATCATTTTACATGTTTTTGCTTCGCCTCCAGCAGCTTAAAATCTACTATTTAAACTAAAGTACAGCTATAAGCGAGATTCTGTTTCGGCAGTCATCCATCTAAGGAAGAATTGCTTCCTTCCCCTTACGGGGCGCCCCTACCCGCGGTCATTCGCCGGGGACATTCCTGCCCCTTTCCGTATTCCCGCCTATTTGGGTTGCACGCTGGCGGAGTTTACCCTTGCACTTGCCGGTCACCCGGCAACATAGTTTCTGTGGCACTTTATGGCTACCAGCAACTCTGTGAGTTCCTTTCACCGTCGTCAGGTCACCCTGCCCTGGCTTGCGCCAGGCGCCTTACTACATCCTGGTTGTTTTCTGTATCTGATACTTAACCAGGGCGTGCGTGTCTCGACTTTCCTCTGCTTATTATTTTGGGGACATGCCACACAGCTTTTTCTGCTGATGGTTTGTCAGCTTTCCTTATAATAAACAGCAACTGCCCGCTGTACTTTAGCTTTTTTTAACTGGCTATTGACTGATACTCTCATCGCCAATAGTGACGACAAACGTTATCTTAACAAAAAATTTATGCTTTTACAAGAGGTAATAACTGGTGGCATTAAAAGAGTGAGACGAGTGGACGGGGAAAAAACCCCAAGGTTTTTAACAACCACAGGGCTTTTAAAATTGATCTGGCAGCGACCGGGATATTTTGAATGAGTGCCAAATCTTTATAGTTATGGTCCTCTTTTACTAGGGCATCGGCTCAACCCTTTTTCGGTTTAATTATACAGTATTAATCCCCTTTCACACTCAACATTGGCTTTTGCGGCTTCTCTGAGCATTCCGCATTTGAATTTTTCCAGGATTTCTTCAACCGTGCCTTCCGCGCTGTAAAATACCTTGATGCCAACTGCGCCTAACTCCCAGAAGGTTTTTGGGCCACAATTCCTGGTAATCACTGCCATAACCCCAAGGCGGCTTATTTTTTCAGCTGTCTGAACGCAGATCTTATAGCAAGCATTCGGTTTCTGTTCATTCCTGACAACCTGGTACTCGTTGGTTTCTGTATCAACTACGATAATATAGTTAGCACGGGCCAACCTTTGGTCTAACTTGCTTTTCATGTTTTCCCCCTGAGAGGGAATAGCCACTTTCAATATAATTCACTACCCCTTGCTTTTTTACAAATTGCTTACTGCTTTTAAATAAATAGTAAAACGCTTATGAAACAATGTCAATAATCTATAACAACCTCAACATATATAGCGATGATGAGAAACAGGATCAAATAAATCCACAACATATCGTCCTAATAGTGCAGATTGGTTATGTTTTGGCTGCATTTTATGAAAAGCAAGACCTCGATCTGGCAGCGACCTACTCTCCCAGGGACCAACGTCCCAAGTACCATCGGCTCAGTGTGTCAGGGGAACGGGGTTGTTGACAACATTTAGGCTTTTAGGAAATCCCGCCGTGTTCGGGATGGGAACGGGTGTACCAGTTCGGTAGTCGGTCGTCAGACGTCGGTCGTCAGAAAAAATATAAAAACAAACCTCATGGTGTTTTCTCCATGAGGCTTAAAATTAATCTAGCGGCGTCCTACTCTCCCAGGGACCAGCGTCCCAAGTACCATCGGCGCTGAAGAGCTTAACTGCCGTGTTCGGGATGGGAACGGGTGTACCCTCTTCGCTATCACCACTAGAAAGTTATATTCCTTTAATATTCCTTCAAAACTGAACAGCATA
>NZ_QFFZ01000123.1 GCF_004369225.1 Pelotomaculum propionicicum | reverse complement strand
CACGGTCTCTCAAAACTAAACAGTGGCGTTTCGGTAGCCGGTTGTCGGTTGTCAGTAGTCGGATTGTTTGTTGGAATTCGCCTCTGGCGAATTCCTTCTTAAAATCTGACTACCCACTACCCACTACTGACTACTGAATTGGATGTACCGACCTGGGATTTGTGTGGTGTGTCGTGGGTCGTTAGTCGTTGGATTTTTGTTGGAATTCGCTTTAGCGAATTCCTTCTATCCCAACCACCAACCACTTACCACTTACCACCAACATCTCCTTAGAAAGGAGGTGATCCAGCCGCACCTTCCGATACGGCTACCTTGTTACGACTTCACCCCAATCACCAACCCCACCTTCGACGGCTGCCTCCCAGCACTCAACCTGATACTTAATAGTTTACCTTCCTATCCAATGATAAAACCATCTTGAATATTCTTACTTATCAAATACCAGGTTGAGTGCTGGGTTAGCTCACCGGCTTCGGGTGTTGTCAGCTTTCGTGGTGTGACGGGCGGTGTGTACAAGGCCCGGGAACGTATTCACCGCAGTATGCTGACCTGCGATTACTAGCGATTCCGACTTCATGCAGGCGAATTGCAGCCTGCAATCCGAACTGAGACCGGCTTTTATCGGATTTGCTCCGCCTCGCGGCTTCGCTTCCCTTTGTACCGGCCATTGTAGCACGTGTGTAGCCCAGGACATAAGGGGCATGATGATTTGACGTCATCCCCACCTTCCTCCGTTTTGTCAACGGCAGTTCGTCTAGAGTGCTCATCTTTACACGTTAGCAACTAAACGTAAGGGTTGCGCTCGTTGCGGGACTTAACCCAACATCTCACGACACGAGCTGACGACAACCATGCACCACCTGTCTCCCTGTCCAACCGAAGCTGGAAAACCATCTTTCAATGACTGTCAGGGGATGTCAAGCCCTGGTAAGGTTCTTCGCGTTGCGTCGAATTAAACCACATGCTCCACCGCTTGTGCGGGCCCCCGTCAATTCCTTTGAGTTTCAACCTTGCGGCCGTACTCCCCAGGCGGGGTGCTTATTGTGTTAACTACGGCACAGAAGGGGTCGATACCTCCTACACCTAGCACCCATCGTTTACGGCGTGGACTACCGGGGTATCTAATCCCGTTTGCTCCCCACGCTTTCGCGCCTCAGCGTCAGAAACAGGCCAGAGAGCCGCCTTCGCCACTGGTGTTCCTCCCAATATCTACGCATTTCACCGCTACACTGGGAATTCCACTCCCCTCTCCTGCCCTCAAGTTCCCCAGTTTCAAAGGCAGGCTACCGGTTAAGCCGGTAGTTTTCACCTCTGACTTAAGAAACCGCCTACGCGCCCTTTACGCCCAGTAATTCCGGACAACGCTCGCCCCCTACGTTTTACCGCGGCTGCTGGCACGTAGTTAGCCGGGGCTTCCTCCTCAGGTACCGTCACTTTCTTCTTCCCTGAAGACAGAGTTTTACAACCCGAAAGCCTTCTTCACTCACGCGGCGTTGCTCCGTCAGGCTTGCGCCCATTGCGGAAGATTCCCCACTGCTGCCTCCCGTAGGAGTCTGGACCGTGTCTCAGTTCCAGTGTGGCCGTCCACCCTCTCAGGCCGGCTACCCATCGTCGCCTTGGTGGTCTTTTACACCGCCAACTAGCTAATGGGACGCGGACCCATCTATATGCGGATTGCTCCTTTCCTCACAAAAGCATGTGCCTCCGCGAGCGTATCCGGTATTAGCACCAGTTTCCCGGTGTTGTCCCGGTCATATAGGCAGGTTATCCACGCGTTACTCACCCGTCCGCCACTATCCAGCACTCAACTTGCTACTCACCAGATATATCGCTTCCTCTAATTAAAACTCTATATCTTATGAGCACTAAGTTGAGTGCTGGACCGTTCGACTTGCATGTGTTAAGCACGCCGCCAGCGTTCGTCCTGAGCCAGGATCAAACTCTCCAATTATATTTGAAA
>NZ_QFFZ01000122.1 GCF_004369225.1 Pelotomaculum propionicicum | reverse complement strand
ATAGAGAAAACCAGAATTCCTTGTGGCAGAAGGCTTCAGGGGAAATTTTTTTGTGATTTTTAATCATTTTTATGTGGCATAAAATGGCACAATATGATATAATAGAGATAGAACTATTACATACAGCCATGGAGGGTTCTTGTTATGTATCTCAAAAAAACGTATCGAAAACAATCAGAAAGAACTTATCTTGTTATCGCCCAGAAATACAGAAATCCAAAGACAAATATTTCTACTGACCGAACCGTCAAGTCCTTGGGCTACTTGGATGAGCTGGAAAAGGAATATGACGATCCCATCGCCCATTTCCAAGAAGTCGCCCGCAAGATGACTGAGGAGGAAAACGCGAAGAAGAAGCTGACACTGACAATCAATATGGAGCAACAGCTTGAGCAAGAAACCGATGACAGGAAAAACTTCGGCTATGTCGCGATCTTAAAGATCTACCATGAACTCGGACTGCATCGCTTTTTCAACAACAGGGCACGCAACGAAGAATTCAAGTACAACACCAACTCCATCATGATGCTGCTTGTGGTGTCCAGGCTGCTGTCGCCCGGCTCCAAGAAGAAGGCTTTCGAAGAACGGCGCCGCTATTTTGAGCGCTTTGACTTTTCGCTTGCGGATGTATACCGGGCCCTTTCTCACTACGCGAAGATCGCGAAAGATTTCCAAAGGTACCTGCACGGACAGATCGCAGCCAAGTACGGACGGGATACGAAAACAATCTACTATGACGTCACGAACTTCTATTTCGAGATTGATGAGGCCGATGAACTTCGCAAATACGGCAGGTCCAAAGAGCATCGCCACAATCCTCTCGTCCAAATGGGTCTTGCGATGGATGCGGACGGGATTCCGCTCCATTATGAACTTTTCCCCGGTAACAAGCTGGACAAGGAAACGTTCCGCTCGGTTATCGGCGAGGTGAGAAGGAATTACGGCACGGGCAGGATCGTGGTGGTGGCCGACATGGGGATCATCACGGGCGACAATATTTATTACCTGACCGGCGGAAAGGACAGCAACGGGTATGTGTTCAGTTTTTCTGTGCGCGGCGGCACGGAGGCTTTTAAGAATTATGTGCTCAATAACGAGGGTTATGTAGGTACTGACGGCAAGCCGGCCGGCGAGGACGCCGAATTCAAAATCAAGAGCAGGCTGATCGCGCGGGAAATCAATGTAACCATGAAAAGCGGCAGGACGGTAAAGAAGACCGTGCATGAAAAGCAAGTTGTGTTTTGGGCGAAGAAGTACGCGGACAAAGCAAGGGCCGAGCGGGAAGAGGTTGTGAAAAAGGCATTGGCGCTTGTGGCGGACCCGAAGAAGTACAATAAAGCCATAACCTACGGCGCGGCCAAGTACGTCAAAAATCTGGAATTTGACAAAGAAACCGGCGAGGTTCTTGAAGGAAAGCACTGTCCATGCTTTGATTCCGATAAACTGGCGGAAGAGGAAAAGTACGACGGTTATTATGCCATTGTCACCAGCGAACGACATATGTCCGACGGGGAGATCATTGACACCTACCGCGGGCTGTGGGAGATTGAGGAAACTTTCAGGGTCACGAAGGGTACGCTTGAGGCGCGTCCGGTATATGTGTCCCGCCAAGACCGAATCGGCGCTCACTTCCTCACCTGCTTCATCGCCCTGGTGATCATGCGCCTTATTCAGAAGAAAACGAATCGGCGCTACTCGGCGGAAAGAATTATTGAGTGCCTGAATAAAATTGCCTGCTCCAACGAGCAGGATAACTTGTACCTGTTCGATTATAGAAGCGAGATCTCCGATGTCATCGGAGATGCTCTCGGCATCGATTTTACCCGCAAAAGACTGCGTCTCGGTGATATAAAAAATATTTTGGCAGAGAGCAAAAAATGAGCCGTTACCCTACATATTTATGACAATAAGTGAAGGCCGCAACCCCTTTATTTGCAAGGATTGCGGCCTCTTTTCGCCCTCATAACTGTCAAAGTCAGG
>NZ_QFFZ01000121.1 GCF_004369225.1 Pelotomaculum propionicicum | reverse complement strand
ACCCAAGTTTGGCGACATAAATTTCCAAACCCAGTAATGTCAAGGCTTACAAGGTCTCAAGTTTAAAAATGTAGTCCCGAATATTTCACTTAAAATGTTTAAATTTGCTTGATATTATCTGGGTTTATGATATATTTGTTGTAGTCCCCAATAAACGGAGGCTACAATGTTCCTCAAAAAATCTGCCAGAACCATAAAAGGTAAAACATATAACCATTACAAGATCGTTGAGTCGTACCGGGAAAACGGTACAGTTAAACACCGTATTTTGTTTAATGTCGGAGATTTAACTGATGAACAAGCCGAACGATTGCGTTTAGCACTTGCTGCCCATTCCGACAACAATATTATTGTCTCCAAGGACGAAGATATTGTCGTGACAAATCACTTTGCCTACCTGGATATAGCGGTACTGTTTCACCTCTGGCAGGAGTGGGGATTTCAACAGTTTTTTCGGGCGGACCGATGGATTAAAACTTTGGTGTTTAATCGTTGTGTCGATCCAATGGCAAAAATAAAACTTCATGACTGGATGTTTCAAACAGTGTTACCTGCCTATGTGGAAAGCGAATCTTTTACTTACGACGAGTATGACGTATACCGAGAGTTAGACCGCCTGTGTAAACGGGAGAAGGATATCCAATCCTTCATTTACCAGCAACTCAAATCTCGCTTGCCAAACTGGTATGAGGCTTTTTTCTATGATATCACCTCTACTTTTATGGAAGGAAAGCGCTGTGTCTTGGCCGCATTGGGATATTCCCGGGACCATCGGCCGGATTGCGAACAGATTGTCATTGCACTTATGATTACCCCCGAGGGATATCCTTTTCACTGGCGTGTCCTTGAGGGCAACACCCAGGATGTTACCACTGTGCAAGATTTAGTGCAAGAAGTACAGGATGTTTATGGAATTCGGCAGTGTATAATGGTGTTCGACCGGGGCATGGTTTCTTACGAAAACTTAAAGGCCATTGAGAGTGAAGAATGGTTATATGTTTCCGCAATGGACCGTGATGAACTTGTGGCCTCTGGTCTTTTGGAAATAGCGTTACCACAGCCAGCCCAACCAGACGACTGGGAAAGTGTCATGGCCATGAGGGAGTTTATCCCCTTTGATGAAAACGGATTTCTGTTTTTCCGCGAATTCGAGCAGGGGAACCGGCGGCTTATTTTGACTTTTGATGTATCCCGCTTTCTCGATGAAAGGCGTTTACAGTTTCAAAGAATGGAACACGTTTTCGATTGGGTAAAGCAAAAAAACCACATCCTCGGTAAAGCTAAAAAGTCACGGAACAAAGGCGTTTTAGAACGGGAGGTGCAAAGCCTCCTTAAACGAAAACGTGTTCAAAAATTTCTCGAAATTCACATCGAGCCCCAATCGCTAACGATAACCAGTAAAAACGGCAAGCAGCGCAACGTTCAATCTTTCCATCTTTCATATTCTTTGGACAAGGAAAAACTTGAAAAAGAACAGCGGGTTCACGGTATCTACTGCTTTATTTCGAATTTACCAAAACATCACAGTACTGCCCAGGAAATTATCCGGTGGTACCGCCGAAAAAACAAAGTGGAAGAAGCTTTCCATGAAATCAAATCTCACATGGAACTACGCCCAATCTACCTTTCGAGGGAGGAACGAGTAAAAGCCCATGTTACAGTTTGCATTCTTGCATATTTCCTCTACAACGATATCGAGCGCCGTTTGAGGGAAATCGGTATACCGATGTCATCTAAGGATGCGCTGGCGAAATTAAAAAAATGCCAGGTTAACCAGATCTCATTTAAAAAAATGAACCAAACCAAACTGTCGATCACTGAGCCTTCTGAAGACCAAAAAAAACTTCTTTGTGCGCTGGGATGCGAGAAAACGATTGAACAAAAGCATGTTAGACAGGTTCTAAAAAAGATGGAATCCTGGGTGTAGTCCCGAATTTATTTTTTGAAGGGGGCACAAACCCTTGCTACACCTGGTATTGGAAAATTTTTACGCCAAACTTGGGTTAT
>NZ_QFFZ01000120.1 GCF_004369225.1 Pelotomaculum propionicicum | reverse complement strand
CCTGAGTTTTGCAGTAAAAACAAGTTATAAAGCTCTGCAAGTACAGCATTTATGCGGACTTCAGAGCTTAACTTTTTGGTATATTAATGTTGTATATTCAGACCTTATTTGTGGTATTGCAAAATTTTTTTGATTTCGGATGTAGTCATAATCTTACTCCCAAGGTCAATGTCGAAAACTTTCTCCAACGACTGCAGTATTTCATCTCTGTAATCAAACAGATAGTAATTCTGGTCAAGGTGTGAACAGGAATAACGTATCAGCGACTCCCGTATCTTGTTGACAGAATATTTCTTATCCAGTTTGTATTCCAGTATGCGCAGGATGAGAAGTGAAACAAAACAGATGAGGAAATGTGCATTAATGTGGGTCTCGGTTCTGAGATAGACCGGTCTAGCTCTGAATTCACTCTTAATAATTTTAAAGGATTCCTCAATTTCCCATAATCCTTTGTATATGTCACGGATTTCCCTGTCAGACAGATTCTTTTCGCTAGTCACGATAGAATAATAGCCATCGTATTTTTCCTCTTCCGTAATCTTTTCAAGATTTAACGACAGTTTGATTCCATCCGGTATTTCACCAGTTTCTTTCACAAACTTTATATTTTTGATATATCCAGCCGCACCGATACTGGTAGCCCTTGTATACTTTCCGGGATTGGCTATTAAGTCTTTTGCTTTTGCAAGGACGAGTGCCCTTTCTTTCTTCTGTTTTTCCGCATATTTTTCTGAATAGTAGGCCATTTGTTTCTGATAAATAATCATTTTCAGGGTACGTTTTCCCTGTTGGTTTTCCAGTTGTATAGTTTTTGCATATACTCTGGATTTGTGGATAAAAATGACTTCTTCGCCATTTTTATCTGTTTCCTTGGTATGAATGTAGCCATCTGGGTTAATTACCCATGCCTTGAATTCCTTGTCGGCAGATAATACGCTCTGTCCATAAATATAGCCGTCATGACCTTTGGAATTATCATCGTTGATTCCAGCAAGGAAAGCAGTGTTATCACTGGTATTAAGCCCTCTATCCGCAACAGTAATAATCCGTTCCATACCATAATCCTTTTTTACCCTGCGGATGATAGGAAGAAGAGATGTTTTTTCGCTTTCACCACCCGAAAAGGTATTAAAAGCCATAGGAATTCCGTTTGAGTCCATCAAAAGACCCATCTGGACGATTGGATCAGGACGGTGTTCCTTCGAGGGGCCTTTTTTTCGAAATCCCTTTTTTACTAGCACTCCGTTATCATCATATTCGTCCGCATCATTGTAAGGAATTTCGAAGTAATAATTTGTGACATCATAGTATCCCAGTTTTCCATCACGGCCAATGATTTCACAGACTTTTTCGTGCAGATGTTTCTGAAGGTGTTCCGAGTACCGTGCAAAGTAATCAAGAGAGCGGTATAGGTCATCAATTGAAAAATCGTATGATTCAAAGAAAAAGTCTCGTTTATCAAAAGCCTTCTTTTTGGAAGAAGGAAAAAGGAACCTGTTATAGATGAGGAGGCCAAAAATACTATTTAGATTATATTCGATGTTAAGGTGTTTCTGCTTATTCTGAAGAAAAGTATTGATGCCAAGGAGGGAGTAAATGCGCTTTGGAATGGCATATCCCAGATTTTTTCTGGAAGATGTATTATCTGTAAGGCGTTGGTTAATAGCAACTTCTATTGTACGCTCGGTAGGAGCAGATAGATTCCGTTCTTCTGCAACAGACTTAAAGTGGGCAATGGGATCGTCATATATTTTTTTCAATTCATCAAGGTAACCGATCTTTTCTATGGTTTTATGCTTAACTTTACCATTAATGCGGTAACCTTGTACGAAGGACAGGAATACCTTTCCGTTACTAACACTCTTTTTAAGAAACATAGCAAACACCTCAATATATAGGTATTATACTACAATACACAACAATATACAACACTAAAATCCAAAAATATTGACATTAAAATAGCCCGTAATATCGGGCTTAAAGAAATGTTTTCTAGTTATTTAGTTGCAAAACAACGG
>NZ_QFFZ01000012.1 GCF_004369225.1 Pelotomaculum propionicicum | reverse complement strand
GGTGACAACATCCAGATTGACATCGCGCTGATCACCCCGATCGCCATAGAAGAGGGCCTGCGCTTTGCCATTCGCGAAGGCGGCCGCACTGTGGGCGCCGGTGTTGTGACAGGAGTTAAAGAATAAACACTTTTGATTAAATGCGATGAGGTGAAAGGTTGCCAGTTCAGTAGTCAGTAGTCGGTAGTAAGTAGTCAGATTTTAGAAGGAAATCGCCAAAGGCGATTTCCAACAAGCAATCCGACTACCGACTACACACAACCGACTACCAAAATGGGGAATTTTCACCGAGAAAGTCCGGTAATCGGGCGTAAAGGAGGACCTAAAAAGTATGAAAAGCCAGAAGATCAGGATCAGGTTAAAGGCTTTTGACCATCACATGCTTGACCAGTCTGCGCAAAAGATTGTAGATACAGCAAAAAGGACAGGCGCTTCCGTGGCCGGCCCAATACCGCTGCCCACGGAAAAAAACATTTATACTATTCTGCGCAGCCCCCACGTCAACAAGGACTCCCGCGAGCAGTTTGAAATGCGCACACATAAGAGGCTGATTGACATCCTTGAGCCCACGCCCAAGACGGTTGACGCCTTAATGCGCCTCGACCTGCCGGCGGGGGTGGATATCGAGATAAAGCTTTAGAATTCAGAATTCAGAAGAAAAAGGAATCCAGAATCCAGAAGACAGATGAGACAAAAGAAAAAGATTCTATTCTGTATTCTGACTCCTGACTCCTGTATTCTTGAAGAATGACTCTTGACTACTGTATTCTCCTAAGAATAGAGGTAATGTTGAGAAATCAACCTCTTATCACAGAAAATGGAGGTGGCAAGTGTTGCCAAAAGGTATTCTAGGTAAAAAAATTGGCATGACGCAGATCTTTACAGATCAGGGTATAGCTATTCCCGTAACTGTAATTGAAGCGGGCCCGTGCCTGGTTGTCCAGACCAAAACACCTGGTAAAGACGGTTACAGCGCCATTCAGATTGGTTTCGGCGACAAAAGGGAACGCCTTTTTACCAAACCGCTTAAAGGGCAATTTACCAAAGCCGGGGTCCGTCCGCTCCGCTATTTGCGAGAATTGCGCGTTGCAGATCCGGAAGCTTATAAAGTAGGCCAAGAAATCAAAGCCGATATTTTCACCGCTGGTGAAAAGGTAGACGTAGTAGGGACAACCAAAGGAAAAGGATTTGCTGGTGGCATCAAGCGCCACGGCTTTCACCGCGGCCCAATGGCGCATGGTTCAAAGTACCACCGCCGGCCCGGCTCTTTGGGAGCGAAAGGCCCGGCCAGGGTTTTTAAGGGAAGAAAGCTGCCCGGCCACTTGGGAGCCGAGCGTGTCACTGTACAGAACCTTGAAGTAGTAATAGTTGACGCTGACCGCAACATGCTGGCTGTTAAAGGGGCGGTGCCCGGCCCTAAAGGCGGGCTGGTGCTGGTCAAACCATCCACGAAGAGTCGTGAGGATTGAGACGTGAGACCTTGTGTTCCACGAAACATTTGCACATGAGACTGGGGATACAAGACATGGCATCCTACGTCGTGAATATAAAATACCACGACACGTCCCACGTCTCACGTCCCAGTGAAGGAGGATATATCTCATGCCTACAGTAGCGCTGTACAATATCAACGGTGAACAGGTCGGCGAAGTGACGCTGAAAGAAGAAATCTTTGGTGTGGAAGTCCATGAGCCGGTCCTGCATGATGCTGTTATAATGCAGTTGGCCGGCCGGCGCCTGGGGACTCATGATACTAAAACCAGGTCGGAGGTAAGCGGCGGCGGCCGTAAGCCCTGGCGCCAAAAAGGCACCGGCAGGGCTCGCCACGGCACTATCCGTTCACCCATCTGGCGCGGCGGCGGGATTGTTTTTGGCCCGCATCCACGCAAATACGGATACAATCTGCCCAGGAAAGTGAGAAGGCTGGCGCTTAAATCAGCCCTTTCGTCTAAAGTAAATACCGGAGACATCCTTGTTCTGGATGAATTAAAGCTGGAGCAGCCTAAAACCAGCGATATGGCTAAAATATTAAACAACCTCAAGGTTGGTGACGCTCTGCTGGTAACGGCTGATAAGGATGAAACGGTAGAGAAATCAGCCAGGAACATTCCCAATATCAAGCCTTTAACAGCTGAAGGGCTCAATGTTTACGACATACTTTCCTACGATAAGCTGGTTATCACAAAGGACGCCGTGGTCAGGGTTGAGGAGGTGTTTGCATAATGAAGGATCCCCGAGACGTTTTAAAAAGACCGGTGGTTACTGAAAAAAGCACATCCTTACTACAAGATAACAAGTATACCTTTGTGGTGGATCCCAGAGCCAATAAGACTGAAATTAAACAGGCTGTAGAAAAAATTTTCAAAGTTAAAGTAGAAAAAGTCAATACCATGAACGTTAAAGGTAAAATCAAAAGAGTCCGCCGTATTCCAGGCAGGACTCCCGACACCAAAAAAGCCATAGTTACTTTGAAAAAAGGCGATAAAATTGAAATTTTTGAAGGCATGTAATTTTGTGGTTAGGAGGTGTAAACACCTATGGCTGTAAAGAAGTTTAAGCCAACATCACCCGGTCGCCGGTTTGTGACCGTATCTGATTTCAAAGAGATTACCAAGTCGGAGCCTGAAAAGTCACTGGTTAAGCCTTTGAAGAAGAGCGGCGGGCGCAATACTCAGGGGAAACTGACAGTAAGGCACCATGGCGGCGGCCATAAGCGGATGTACCGGATAATTGATTTTAAACGGGATAAAGACGGTATTCCGGCCAAGGTCGTCAGTATTGAGTATGACCCCAACCGTTCGTCACGCATTGCCCTGCTTAATTATGCCGATGGTGAAAAACGTTATATCATTGCCCCGGTTGGCCTTGAAGTCGGGCAAACGCTGGTTTCCGGGCCGGACGCAGACATCAAAGTAGGCAACTGCCTGCCTCTCAGGAATATCCCACTCGGCACCATGGTCCACAATATTGAGCTATATCCCAAAGGCGGCGGCCAACTGGTCCGCTCGGCGGGCGCTTCGGCACAGTTAATGGCCAAGGAGGGCAAATACGCCAACATCAGGATGCCATCCGGCGAAATGCGGCTGCTGCTGCAGGAATGCAGGGCCACTATTGGCCAGGTAGGCAATGTTGAACACGAAAACATTACCATTGGGAAAGCCGGGCGCAAGCGCTGGATGGGCATTCGCCCGACAGTCCGGGGTGTGGTGATGAACCCGGTTGACCACCCCCATGGCGGTGGCGAGGGCCGTTCACCCATAGGACGCAACCCGGTAACTCCCTGGGGCAAGCCTGCTCTGGGCGCGCGCACCAGAAAGAAAAAGCCGAGCGATAAATTGATCGTTAAGAGAAGAACAAAATAGTGGTAGGTGGTTAGTGGTTGGTGGTTAGATTTGAGAAGGAATTTGGCAAAGCCAAATTCCAACATCCAATCCAACGGCCAACGTCCAACCACTCACGACCAAAATGAAGGGAGGTTGCGTTTTGGGTCGTTCATTGAAGAAAGGGCCGTTTTGTGAAGAAAGGCTGTTAAAAAGAATAGAAAAAATGAATGAAACCGGTGATAAAAGGGTTATTAAGACCTGGTCAAGGGCTTCTACAATCTTCCCGCAAATGGTAGGCCATACTATCGCTGTGCATGAAGGCAGAAAGCACGTTCCCGTTTATATCACCGAGGATATGGTAGGCCATAAACTAGGTGAATTCGCACCCACCAGGGTTTTTAGAGGCCACGGACATCACACCGAAAGGTCTACAGCATTGAAATAGAAGTGAGAAATGAGACGTGAGACGTGAGAATACCAGGGATGGTTTTAAGGGTCCAAAAGACCCGGGAGGAATACCTGAATCCCACGTCCAACGGCCCACGACTCACTGCCAAAATGGGAGGTAAGACCGTTGGAAGCTAAGGCCATAACTAAGTACGTTAGGATATCCCCGCGTAAGGTCCGCCAAGTAATCGACCTTATCCGGGGGAAGAAAGTGGATGAGGCCCTGGCGATATTGAAATATACACCCAAACGGGCCTCGGAAGTGGTTACCAAGGTTGTTAAGTCGGCAGCGGCAAACGCTGAAAACAACCTGCAGCTGGACAAAGACGAATTGTTCGTAACAGCGTGCTATGTTGACCAGGGGCCCACCTTGAAACGTTATCAGCCCCGGGCCATGGGCCGCGCAGATGTTCTGCGTAAGCGCACCAGTCACATTACCGTAATGGTGGGCGATAAAAAGGAGGGATAAATTTAAGTGGGGCAAAAAGTCAATCCTATAGGCCTTCGGATCGGTATAATTAAGGATTGGGAAGGCAAGTGGTTTGCTGAAAAAAGGAATTACGCGGGCCTCTTGCACGAGGATATTAAGATACGCAGGTATATTAAGAAAAAACTTTTTGCGGCGGGCATTTCCCGTGTCCAAATAGAACGGGCGGCCAACCGTGTCAAAGTTTCCATCCACACAGCCAAGCCAGGTATAGTTATAGGCAGGGGCGGCGTGGAAGTTGAAAACCTGCGCAGGCAGTTGGAAAACCTTACAGGTAAGCAGGTCAACGTTAATATCGTTGAAATCAAGGTCCCCGAATTGGATGCGCAGCTTGTAGCCGAAAACGTGGCTTCTCAACTTGAAAAGAGGATCGCGTTCAGGCGGGCTATGAAGCAGGTTGTGTCCCGCTCAATGAAAATGGGAGCCAAGGGGATTAAAATTGCGTGCGGCGGCCGTTTGGCGGGTGCTGAAATAGCCCGCTCCGAGTGGTACAGCGAAGGCAAGGTGCCGCTTCACACCCTGCGAGCGGATATAGATTACGGAGTTGCTGAGGCAAATACCACTTACGGCAAAATTGGTATTAAAGTATGGATCTACAAAGGAGAAATTTTACCGGAAGCAAAGGCAGTAAAAAATGCCCCGGCCAGGGGAGGTAAAGCTGCTCCCGGTGAAGGAGGCGAATAGGCGGCATGCTTATACCGAAAAGGGTTAAACACCGCAAACAGCACCGCGGGCGGATGACAGGCAAGGCCAAAGGCGGCAGGGAAATTAATTTTGGTGAATATGGACTTCAGGCATTGGAACCCGCCTGGATCACAAACAGACAAATTGAAGCAGCCCGTATTGCCATGACCCGCCATATTAAACGGGGCGGTAAAGTTTGGATCAGGATCTTCCCGGATAAGCCTGTCACGGCCAAACCGGCGGAAACACGTATGGGTTCAGGTAAAGGCACCCCGGAATACTGGGTGGCAGTTGTCAAGCCAGGCAGAATTATGTTTGAACTGGCAGGCGTATCCGAAGAGGACGCCCGCGAAGCGATGCGTTTGGCGTCTCATAAATTACCGATAAAAACCAAGTTTGTTAAACGCGGGGAAGTAGGTGAGGTCAATGAAGGTTAAAGAGCTCAGGGAATTGACCGATGCCGAGCTGAGCAAAAAGTTGAATGACAATAAAGACGAGCTCTTTAAGTTAAGGTTCCAGATGGCCACCGGGCAGCTGGATAATCCAATGAAATTACAAGAAGTCCGCCGCAAAATCGCGCGGGTTAAGACCATAATTCGTGAGCGCGAGCTGGGTATCCAGAGGGCGTAAAGGGGGATAACGAATTGGAAGAGCGTGGAATGCGCAAGGTGCTTACCGGCAAGGTTGTAAGCGACAAAATGGATAAAACCGTAGTCGTGGCTGTTGAAACCCTGGTCAGGCACCCCCTGTACCAGCGCACCATCCGCCGCACCAAGAAATTCAAGGCGCACGATGAGGAAAATTCCTGCCATACCGGTGACAAGGTAAGAATGATGGAGACTCGGCCCCTCTCTAAAGAAAAGCGGTGGCGGGTAATAGAGATCCTCGAACGGGCGGAACGCATTTAAGACGGGGTTCTAATGTCAAGGAGGTAGTTGCCGTGATTCAAGTCCAGTCTATGCTTACTGTGGCGGACAATACCGGAGCACGCAGACTGATGTGCATACGTGTTTTGGGCGGGGGGCTGCGCCGCTACGCCAGTGTAGGTGATATTATTATTTGTTCCGTCAAGGAGGCCACACCAGGCGGCGTCGTTAAAAAGGGCGATGTTGTTAAGGCTGTTGTTGTACGTACTAAAAAAGAGGTGCGCCGTCCGGACGGTTCATATATCAAGTTTGATGAAAACGCCGCCGTAGTCATCAAGGATGACCAAAGCCCGCGGGGAACCCGTATCTTTGGTCCGGTAGCGCGTGAGTTAAGGGACCGCGATTTTATGAAGATCGTTTCCCTGGCGCCGGAAGTACTTTGAGAATTGGGATTTGGGACGTGAGACGTGAGAATGTAAGCAGGTTTCAAGGGTTAAACCCCTAAAGGAATGCAGGATATACACACTTCCCACGACCCACGACTCACGACTCATATCGGAGGTGATATTACATGGCTGAACAAAAAACCAGGCAGAAGGTCCATGTTCGCAAAGGAGATACAGCACTGGTTATAACCGGCAAAAATGCTGGTAAGAAGGGCAAGGTCCTTTCTGTGATACCTGATAAAAGCCGGGTTGTTATAGAAGGGGTCAACGTGGTCAAACGCCACTCCAGGCCTACCCAAAAGGTGCCGCAGGGGGGCATCATGCAAAAAGAAGCACCCATCCATAGTTCAAATGTTATGCTATACTGTAATAAATGTAACAGCCCCACCAGGGTTGGTAAAAAGATACTGGAAAACGATGAGAAAGTACGCATTTGCAAAAAATGCGGGGAATCAATTTAGTAGTTGGTAGTTAGTGGTTAGTGGTTGGGATAGAAGGAATTCGCTTTAGCGAATTCCGACAAGCAATCCAACGACCAACAGCCCACCACCCACCACCCACCACCAAGGAAGGAGGTTGGCCATTGTCCAGGCTTAAGGATAAGTACAAAAACGATGTTATCCCTGCCCTGATGCAGAAATTTGGCTATAAGAACGTAATGCAGGCGCCCAAACTGGTAAAAGTTGTTGTAAATATGGGCTTGGGTGAAGCCATTCAGAATTCTAAGATCATCGATGCGGCTGTCAATGATATGATGACTATTACCGGTCAAAAACCGGTAACAACCAAAGCTAAAAAATCTATAGCCGCCTTTAAGCTGCGCGCCGGCATGACTGTGGGGGCGAAGGTAACCCTGCGCGGTGAGCGCATGTACGATTTCGTAGATAAGCTGTTTAATATAGCCCTGCCCAGGGTGCGTGACTTCCGCGGCGTTTCACCGAAGTCCTTTGACGGCAGAGGAAATTTCAGCCTGGGTGTCCGGGAACAACTCATGTTCCCTGAAATTGATTACGACAAGATTGATAAGATTCGCGGTATGGATATTATTTTTGTCACTACGGCTAAGACTGACGAAGAAGCCAGGGAACTATTGAGATTAATGGGCATGCCGTTTAAGGCAGCATAATTAGTGGTTAGTGGTTGGTGGTTAGTGGTTAGGATAGAAGGAATTCGCCTTGGCGAATTCCGGCAAAAATCCAACGACCAAAGGCCAACGACCTACCACCAAAAGGAGGGAAGATGTTGGCAAAAAAATCTATGATTCTAAAAGCGATGCGTCCTCCGAAGTTTAAAGTACGGGCATATAATAGGTGCAAGCTTTGTGGAAGGCCTCACGCCTATATGAGAAAATTCGGGATTTGCCGGATCTGTTTCAGAGAACTTTCTTATAAAGGGGAACTCCCCGGCATCCGCAAATCCAGCTGGTAGCTCAGAAGTCAGAAGTAAGAAGTCAGAGGTCTGAATATGGAAGGAAGAAATCAGAAGTTGGAGCCTGAGAAGATTAATTTGAATCCATAAGTAGGTTTCAGAAGAATCAGATCAGACATCCGGCATCGGTTCCTTCAGGCCTCTGAATTAAGGAAGGAGGTTTTTTGCATGGTTATGACCGACCCTATTGCAGATTTTTTAACCCGTATCCGTAATGCCAATACGGTTTATCACGATAAAGTTGAAGCGCCTGCTTCCAGGATGAAGAAGGCTATTGCAGCTATCCTGCGGGATGAGGGCTTTGTCAAGGATTATGAGTTTATTGACGACGGCAAGCAGGGTATTATTAGGGTCTATTTAAAATACGGCACCGGTAAAGAGCGGGTGATTACCGGCTTGAAAAGGATTTCCAAGCCAGGTTTAAGGGTTTACGCCCGCAAAGATGATGTTCCGAAGGTTTTAGGCGGCCTCGGTATTGCTATTATCTCAACGTCAAAAGGAATTATGTCTGATAAAAAGGCTCGCAGGGAAGGCCTGGGCGGCGAGGTAATATGCTACGTTTGGTAGCCACAACAATCAGTCCGAAGTCTGATGTCCTGTGACTGAAGGCTGAATTTGGAGGTGTGTGAGATGTCCAGGATTGGTAAACAGCCTATTCCGGTCCCCCCGGGTGTTGACGTCACGATTGATGGAAGCACTGTCAGGGTTAAGGGGCCGAAAGGTCAGCTGGAAAGAGAATTACACCAGGACATGATTATTAAGTATGAAGAAAACAGGCTGGTTGTAGAACGGCCAACTGACAATAAAACGCACAGGTCGCTGCATGGTCTGACGCGTACACTTATTAACAATATGGTGGTTGGAGTGACAACCGGCTTTCAGAAAAACCTGGAACTGGTCGGCGTAGGTTACCGGGCCTCCAAGCAGGGCGATAAGCTGGTGCTGGCGGTAGGTTATTCGCATCCGGTGGAAATCCAGCCGGAGGCAGGTTTGGAGATTGAAGTGCCTGCCCCTACTAAAATCAGTATCAAGGGTCTTGACAAGGAAAAAGTCGGCGCACTGGCTGCAGCGGTACGCGCAGTACGAGAGCCTGAGCCTTATAAGGGCAAAGGAATTAAGTACGAAGGTGAAAGAATACGGCGTAAAGCCGGTAAAGCCGGAGCTAAAGGGAAGAAGTAACATAAATAAAGAATTCAGAAGACAGAATTCAGAATTCAGAAGAAGAAAGATTTTATTCTGTATTCTGACTCCTGGCTCCTGTATTCTTAAAGAATGGTTCATGCACATGAAGCCTGAAAGGAGTGAATCTCAACGTGCTGAACAAGCCCAGTCGTGAAGCCCTGCGGGGTATTCGGCGGCAGAGGGTCCGCAGAAAAATAAGCGGCACTGCTGAGCGGCCAAGGTTGAACGTGTTCCGCAGCTTACAAAATATTTATGCTCAAATTGTTGATGACGAAAAAGGCAATACGCTTATTGCAGTATCGACCCTGGCCCCTGAGTTAAAGGGGAAATTGCCCAACGGCAGCAATGCCAGCGCGGCGGCGGCTGTGGGTAAGCTGCTGGCTGAAAAGGCGCAGGAAGCCGGTATTAAACAGGTTGTTTTCGACCGCGCCGGTTACGTTTACCATGGAAGGATTAAAGCCCTGGCAGAAGCGGCCCGGGCTGGCGGGCTGGAGTTTTAAATAAGAAGTGAGAAGCGAGAAATGAGAAGTGAGATTAAGAAGGAATTCGCTTTGGCGAATTCCAATGGGGATTGAAATAAGACACCAGGTGTCAGGTGCCGGAATAAAAGGAATTTGCTAAAGGCAAATTCCATCGAGTCTCACCTCTAACCTCTCACATCTCACGTCTCAAAAAGGAGGGAAATAGATGGCAAGAATTGACGCCAGCAAACTGGAAACTTCCGAAAAAGTCGTATTTATAAACCGTGTTGCCAAGGTGGTCAAGGGTGGCCGGAGGTTTAGTTTTTCAGCCCTGATGGTGGTCGGAGACGGCGAAGGACACGTCGGCGCCGGTCTGGGCAAGGCTGGAGAAGTACCGGAGGCTATCCGCAAAGGTATCGAGGACGCGAAAAAGTCCCTGATTAAAGTTCCTCTGTCCGGCACCACCATCCCACACGAGGTTACGGGAGTATTTGGCGCGGGCAAGGTCCTCTTGAAACCTGCCGCCCCCGGTACAGGCGTGATTGCCGGTGGTCCGGTGCGGGCTATCCTGGAGTTGGCCGGAATAAGAGACATTCTCACCAAGTCGCTTGGTTCCAACAACGCCAACAATATGGTTCGCGCAACCATAGAGGCTCTCAGCAGTCTGAAGACCCCTGAAGAAGTGGCCCGCCTGAGAGGAAAAACTGTAGAAGAATTGTTGGGCTAGGAGGGAATAACTTGGCTAAGTTGAAGATTACTCTGGTCAAAAGCCTGATCGGCCGTCCGGAAGACCAGCGAGTCACTGTGCGTACCCTGGGCCTGACCAAAACGAACCGTTCAGTAATCTGTGAAGATACCCCCCAGGTAAGGGGTATGGTCAATAAAGTCGGACATTTGCTTAAGGTTGAGGAAGCCTAAGGGAGGTGGGACAGTGAAACTGCACGAATTAAGACCGGCTCCCGGGGCAAGGACAAAGCCCACCCGCAAGGGTCAGGGAATCGGCTCAGGTTTGGGAAAAACAGCCGGCCGGGGCCATAAGGGACAAAAAGCCCGTTCCGGCGGTGGTGTGCGCCCGGGCTTTGAAGGCGGCCAGATGCCTTTGCAGCGCCGTATGCCCAAGCGCGGGTTCTATAACCCGTTCTCCAAAGAGATTACGGCCATCAATGTCAGCCAGCTGAATTGTTTTGAAGACGGGGACGTTGTGACACCGGAGTCTCTGCTGGCGGCGAGGGTTATCAAAAAGGCGGCCGACGGGGTAAAAATTTTAGGACAAGGAAATCTTGAAAGATCTCTTACTGTTAAAGCCAATGCATTCAGCAAGTCGGCTGAGGAAAAGATTACGGCAGCCGGCGGCAAAGCAGAGGTGATTTAATTGCTGGAAAGTTTTAAGAGCGCCTTTAAGGTTTCAGAATTAAGGACAAAGCTTCTTTATACACTCGCGATGATTTTTATTTTCCGGCTGGGCGCCCACATACCGGTGCCCGGGGTCAACACGGAGAGATTTGCCGAGTTGGTCAACAGCGGCGTGATTTTTGGATTCTTTGACATTATATCTGGCGGCGCCTTAAAGAACTTTTCCGTTTTTGCTATGGGCATCATGCCCTACATAAACGCGTCCATCATTTTGCAGCTGCTCACTGTGGTTATACCTCATCTTGAGCGGCTTCAAAAAGAGGGAGAGGAAGGCCGTAAGAAAATTACCCAGTATACCAGGTATCTTACTGTAGTTCTGGCTTTTATCCAGGGTATCGGTATGGTAATTGGCGTAGGCGGTTCACTGCAGAATCCGGGGCCGCTGACTTATGTCATGACAGCCCTGACCATTACTGCCGGGACAACTTTCCTGATGTGGGTCGGCGAACAAATCACTGAAAAAGGTATCGGCAACGGTATTTCGCTGCTGATATTCGCTGGAATTGTTTCCAGGGTGCCTGCCGGCGCGGCCAGGCTGGGAGAATACCTCAGCGCAGGGACAATAAATGTATTAAGTCTTGCTTTACTGGCTGTAATCGGCGCGGTTGTCATTGCCGGAGTGGTGGCGGTGCAGGAAGGACAGCGGCGCGTACCGGTGCAATATGCCAAGCGCGTGGTAGGCCGCAGGGTATATGGCGGGCAGACCACCCACCTGCCGCTCAGGGTTAACCAGGCGGGAGTTATGCCGATCATCTTCGCTTCATCGCTTTTAATGTTCCCGGAAACTATATTTAAAATGTTTTCGGGCAGTGCTGTATCAATTTTTTACAGCAAGTACCTGGGGTGGGGAACAGTCATGCATACCGTCCTGTACGCCTTGCTGATTATTGGTTTTACATTCTTTTATTCGGCCGTGGTTATGAACCCCACAGACGTTGCCGATAACATCAAGAAGTACGGAGGGTTTATACCGGGGCTCAGACCTGGGCGGCCTACCGCTGAATACATCAGCAGGATTATGAGCAGGGTGACGCTGGCCGGAGCTATTTTCCTGGCTTTAATAGCGATTCTGCCTAACTTTGTTCTATTAACTACAAGAATACCCAACATCTATTTTGGCGGCACTTCTCTCCTGATTGTTGTGGGTGTTGCGCTTGATACCATGAAGCAGGTTGAGTCACACCTTCTTATGCGCAGTTACCAGGGTTTTATAAGGTAGGGGCGGCTTATGATAACCTGCAAGTCCGGGAGAGAGCTTGCCTATATGCGTGATGCGGGGCGGGTAGTAGCCAGGACCCACGCCGAGCTCGCCAGGGCGGTGAAGGTTGGAGTGCCGACTATTGAACTGGACCGGCTGGCTGAGGACTTTATCATTAAAGAAGGCGCAAGACCTGCATTTAAAGGGCTTTACGGTTTTCCGTACACAATCTGTTCTTCGGTAAACGAAGAGGTGGTGCACGGCTTCCCTGGTTTAAGAAAATTGGAAAACGGTGATATTATCAGTATTGATATCGGAGCGGAAATAAATGGATATTTTGGGGATAGTGCTGTTACTTACCCTGTCGGCGATGTCAGCAGAGAGGCCCTTGACCTGTTAAAGGCCACTGAAGAGTCGCTGTACAAGGGGATTGAAAAGGCCAGGGTCGGTAACAGGTTGTCTGACATATCCAACGCTGTTCAAACCTGTGCGGAAGGCTATGGCTATTCTGTGGTGCGTGACTACGTGGGGCATGGTATAGGAAAGCAGCCGCATGAAGAGCCGCAGGTGCCTAATTTCGGGAAACCGGGCAGGGGGCCCAGACTTAAGTCGGGCATGACATTAGCGATTGAACCAATGATTAACTTGGGCACTTATGAGGTGAAGACTCTTTCAAACAACTGGACTGTGGTAACTTTAGACGCAAAGCTTTCAGCCCATTTCGAACATACCATTGCTATCACCGATGACATACCGGAGATACTGACCAGGACGTGAGAAGTGAGAACTGAGACGTGAGAAGTGAGACGTGAGATTAGAAGGATGACCTCAAGAGTCATAAAAGGCTTGAGAGGATACAATGATACTCACGGCCACGACTTTAGTAATCGTAGGTGCGAATTTATTCGCACAAAGGACCTGATAGGAATACTTATTAGTCCCACGTCCCATTTCCCATAACCCACATCTCAATGCGGAGGTTTTAGAGGCCATGTCAGAAAACACGGTGCGGATTGGGCAGCTGGTTTCTTCAATCCAGGGCCGGGACAGCGGCAGGTTTTATCTGATTACAGGAATTGAAAACGAAACCATGGTTTATGTCGCAGATGGAGAAGGACGAAAAGTAGAGAATCCGAAGAGGAAAAACTGTAAGCATCTGATACATTATGATGTGGTAGCCGGATATATACTGGAGAAAGTGCAAATAGGGAAAAAAGTTACTAACACAGACGTCCGGAAGGAGCTAAAGAACCTTGTCAGCCAACTGCCCAACCTGTAGTCTTTTATTCAGAGTCTTACCGGCGGGCAGATAAGGAGTGTCCATTTTAAGAGTAAGGAGGTTTGCTTATTCCTAATGTCAAAACAGGATGTTATCGAGGTTGAAGGAACAGTGATTGAACCGCTGCCGAACGCGATGTTCCGCGTACAGCTGCAAAACGGGCACAAAGTTCTGGCGCACGTTTCGGGGAAGATCAGGATGAATTTCATCCGGATCCTTGCGGGTGACCGGGTGATGGTTGAGCTTTCCCCTTATGACTTGACCCGCGGCCGCATAGTTTACAGGTATAAGTGAGATCTGAGAAATGAGATGTGAGACTAAAGGGATGGGTTCAGGGGTCTAAAAGACCGCACAGGAATACCATTGTTCCCACGTCCCACGGCTAACGGCTCACGACTAAGATTGGAGGGTTGATGGTGAAAGTCAGACCATCTGTAAAGCCAATTTGCGAAAAGTGCAAAATCATCCGCAGAAAAGGCAGGGTTATGATCATCTGTGAAAACCCAAAACATAAACAGGCACAAGGGTAAAACAGGAGGTGTTGAATAGTTTATGGCACGTATTGCAGGCGTTGACTTGCCAAGAGATAAGCGGGTGGAGATAGCTCTTACCTATATATTTGGCATTGGTAAGCCTACGTCCCAAAAAATCTTGACCCAGACCGGTGTTAACCCGGATACCAGGGTGAAGAACCTGACAGAGGAAGAAATAAACAGGCTTAGGGATGTAATTGAGAAGAACCTTAAGGTGGAGGGTGACCTTCGCCGGGAAATCGCCTTAAACATCAAACGGCTGATTGAAATCGGCTGCTACCGGGGCTTGCGGCACCGCCGCGGGATGCCCGTGCGCGGCCAGCGGACCAAAACCAATGCCAGGACACGCAAAGGCCCGCGTAAGACTGTCGGTGTCCGCAGGAAAAAATAGTCTGGAGGAGGTTGTTCAATGGCGCGTCGCGTAGCCAGAACAAAAAAACGTGAACGCAAAAATATAGAGTCAGGCGTTGCGCACATTAAATCTACGTTCAATAATACCGTGGTTACTATAACCGATACTAAAGGCAATACCTTGTCATGGGCCAGCGCGGGCGGCGTAGGCTTTAAGGGTTCGCGCAAAAGCACACCCTTTGCCGCGCAGATGGCCGCCGAAAATGCGGCTAAAGAGGCCATGGAGCACGGCCTGAAAGAAGTGGAAGTTATGGTCAAAGGGCCGGGTGCGGGCCGGGAAGCCGCTATTCGTTCCCTCCAGGCCGCCGGTCTCGAAGTGAACATGATTAAGGATGTTACACCAATCCCACATAACGGGTGCCGGCCGCCAAAGCGCCGGAGAGTTTAAGGAGGTGCGCCTTATTTGGCAAAGTATACAGAATCAGTCTGCCGGCTTTGCCGCCGGGAAGGCTTGAAACTCTACCTAAAAGGAGACAGGTGCTATACTCCCAAATGTGCGGTTGAGCGCAGAGCCTATGCTCCAGGCCAACACGGACAGGGACGTAAAAAGGTTTCCGAGTACGGGCTGCAGCTGAGAGAAAAGCAAAAAGCCCGCAGAATGTACGGTATTTTAGAAGGGCAGTTCAGGCGTTACTTTGAAAAGGCTGAGAGGCAGAAAGGCATTACCGGTGAAAACCTCCTCCGCCTGCTGGAAAGGCGTCTGGACAATGTCATTTACCGCCTTGGCTTCGGGTCTTCCCGCAGCGAATCAAGGCAGCTTGTGCGTCACGGTCATTTCACTGTAAACGGCCGGAAGGTAAACATACCTTCTTACATGATTAGGGTTGGCGATGTAATAGCAGTTCGTGATAAAAGCAAAGATTCACCCAGGATAAAGGAACTGCTTGAGAGAGCAGGCGACCGCACCCCTCCCGCCTGGCTTGAATTAGAGGCTGACCAGGCCAGGGCCCGGGTAGTGGACCTGCCCACACGTGAACAAATTGACGCCCCCGTACAGGAGCACCTGATCGTAGAGCTTTACTCCAGATAGGATTTTGGTTGTGGGCTGTTGGTCGTTGGTCGTCACCAACCACTAGCCACTGACCCCATCTTAGGAGGGAACCTTTATGCTTGAAATAGAGAAACCAAAAATTGAAATTGTTGATATAAGTGACGACAACACTTATGGCAAGTTTGTGGTAGAACCTCTGGAAAGAGGTTACGGCATCACACTGGGCAACTCCTTGCGCCGCATCCTGCTTTCATCACTGCCGGGGGCAGCTGTGACATCAGTTAAGATAGACGGTGTGCTGCATGAGTTTTCCACCATACCGGGTGTTGTCGAAGATGTAACTGATATTATTTTAAACCTCAAGAACCTTTGTTTGAAGCTTTACGGTGAGGATGAAAAGACTCTCAGGATTGAAAAGACAACCGAAGGCGTGGTCACGGCCGGAGACATTATCTATGACGCTGATGTGGAAATACTAAACCCGGATCTCGTAATCGCCACTCTTGCCGACAACGCCAGGCTTGTTATGGAGATTGTAGTTTCTAAGGGACGGGGCTACGTTTCAGCTGAACGCAACAAAAAAGGTGACCATATCATCGGGGTTATTCCCGTGGACTCTGTGTTTACACCGGTGAAAAAGGTGAATTACACTGTGGAAAACACCAGGGTGGGCCAGATTACCGACTTTGACAAGTTGACCTTGGAAGTCTGGACCAACGGCAGTATCAAGCCTGACGAGGCCACCAGCCTGTCCGCGAAAATTTTAAACGACCATCTGCGTCTTTTTATCGGGCTGACTGAAAGTGTAAACGATGTCGAGATTATGGTGGAAAAAGAAGAGGAGCAGAAAGATAAGCTTCTGGAAATGACCATCGAGGAACTCGACTTGTCGGTACGTTCATACAACTGCCTGAAAAGAGCCGGGATTAACACAGTGGAGGAACTGATCCAGCGCAATGAAGAAGATATGATGAAGGTGAGAAACCTGGGTAAAAAATCCCTGGAGGAAGTAATTAACAAGCTGGAAGAACTGGGCCTTTCACTGAGGAAGGACGACGAGTAAGGGAGGACATTCTAAAGTGGGCTACCAGAAATTAGGCCTGAATACGGGCCACCGGAAGGCTGTGCTGCGCAACCTGGTTACATCCCTCTTCCGGGACGAGCGGATCAACACCACAGAAACCAGGGCCAAGGAAGTAAAAAGCATAGCCGAGAGACTGGTCACAACCGCCAAGCAGGGAGACCTGGCAGCCCGGCGCCAGGCGCTGGCTTATATATACGAAGAGGACGTAGTTAAAAAATTGTTTGACACCATCGCGCCAAAATATGCTGACCGTCCCGGCGGCTACACCCGCTTGGTCAAGGTCGGCTATCGCCGCGGTGACGCAGCGGAAATGGTGATCCTGGAACTGGTCTAATGGGATGTGTGAATTGGGACGTGGGCCATGAGAGAATGACGGAATTTTGTTTGCGTAACAGGATCTGCAACTAATACCACAGGATCCATAAGTCACGGCTTGCGACTCATCACTACGAAGTTAAGCAAACTATCGCCATTGTGATGCAACAGCAATAATTGAATTGTAGTACGTCTGAACGGATGTGTGATTGGGGACGTGGGATGTGAGAAGGAATGAGGGAATTTAAGGCAACAGGACCTGTAAGCAATACCCTGGAATCCCATGGCTCACGACTTACTACTCACGACTCAAATGAGATCTTTATACAGGTTAAAGATCTCGTTCACATATACAACCGGGGCAAGCGAGGAGAATTCCGGGCACTGTCGGGAGTGAGCCTTGAAATTAAAAAAGGCGAGTTTCTGGCGGTTGTCGGGCCGAACGGGTCCGGCAAGTCTACTTTGATCATGCACTTTAACGCTCTGCTGACACCAACGGAAGGGGAAGTCATTGTCGGCGGGCTGGACACAAGAGACCCCCGGCATATTTGGGAAATCCGCCGCCAGGTGGGAATAGTGTTTCAGAACCCCGACAACCAGATTGTCAGCTCTCTTCTTGAGGAAGACGTTGCCTTCGGAGTTGAAAACCTGGGTCTCCCGCCGGAAGAGGTGCGGGAGAGGGTGGAAGAGGCCTTGTCATTAACAGGCCTGTCCGGGGTTCGTGACCGTCCGCCGCACCTGCTTTCAGGCGGCCAAAAACAGCGGTTGGCTGTGGCCGGGGTCCTGGCTATGTGTCCTGCCTGCCTGGTTTTGGACGAGCCCAGTTCCATGTTGGACCCGGCCGGCCGGGCTGAATTAATGGAAACTCTGGTCCGGCTGAATCGTTCCGGCAGGGTGACTGTTATTTTGGTTACCCATTTCATGGAAGATGCCGCAAGAGCCGATAAAATCATCGTGATGAATGAAGGCAGGCTGGTTCTTACCGGCCCTCCTGACCGGGTATTTGCCGAACATGCGCTGCTGGACGAAATAAACCTGGCACTGCCGGCTGCCGCTGAGATTTCCAGGGGGTTAAGGAGGCGGGGCTTCCCGGTGCCGGACGGAATCTTGTCTCTTGATGACCTGGTATCTTTCTTGTGCCGGCGGTAGAAGAAGTGAATAATAATCCAATAATAAAAGTGGAAAACCTTACCCATATATATTCTCCGGGCACGCCGTTCCAGGTTGTTTCCCTGGAAGGTATCTCTCTTGAGATTGCCAGGGGCGAATTTTTTGCTGTTATTGGCTCAACCGGCTCAGGTAAGTCTACGCTGGTTCAGCATTTTAACGGTATCCTAGCGCCGGCAAAAGGGAAGATATGGGTCTGCGGGGCTGACATATCCGATAAAAGGCAGCGCCGTGACCTCTGGCGCAGGGTCGGCCTGGTTTTTCAACAGCCGGAGCAGCAGCTTTTTGAGGAAACGGTATTTGATGATGTCGCCTTTGGCCCCAGAAACATGGGGTTTGACCAGGACGAGGTCAAACGGCGGGTGGAAAAGGCGCTTCAGCAAATGGGACTGGACCCGGCCACGGTGAGCGGTGTCCCCCCCTTCAGGCTGAGCGGCGGGATGCGCAGAAAAGTGGCCATAGCCGGGGTGCTGGCGATGACCCCGGAGGTGCTCATACTTGATGAGCCGGCGGCGGGTCTTGACCCGCAAGGCAGAAAGCAGTTAATGGACCTTGTTGAAGACTTCCGGCGTGAAGAGGGGGTTACTATGGTTTTAGTAACCCACAATATGGAAGAAGCGGCTTTGTGGACTGACAGGATGGCTGTACTGGATAAAGGCCGTCTGGTCATGGAAGGTTCAACGCGGGAAGTTTTCAACAAGGCCGGTGAATTGCGCGCGTTAGGCCTGAATGTACCCGCCCCCGCCCAGCTCATGTGCAAATTAAGGGCAGCCGGCAAACAGGTGCGCACCGATGTATTGACCAACGAAGAAGCTGTGGAGGAAATCGCCAGACTGCTGAGCGAGACGTAGCTTGAGAATTGGGTGGGCTGAGATGAGAGTTCTCAAATCACCTTTGACCTGCTATATAGAACACGAACCTGGCCTTTAAGGAGGTAGATGTATGGATAGCGGGAAATTCCAAGAACTCGTACTTAAACAGTTGGAGCTGCTTACTGAAGGACAGCAAAGGCTTAATTTAAAATTTGATCATTTGGAACAAGGACAGCAAAGACTTGATTTAAAATTTGATCATTTGGAACAAGGACAGCAAAGACTTGATTTAAAATTTGATCATTTAGAGCAAGCCCAGCAAAGGCTTGACTTAAAAGTTGACAAACTGGAGCAAACCCAGCAAAGGCTTGACTTAAAAGTTGACAAACTGGAGCAAACCCAGCAAAGGCTTGACTCAAAAGTTGACAAACTGGAGCAAGCACAACAAAGGCTGGAATCAAAAGTTGACAGACTGGAGCAAGGGCAGCAAAAGCTTGACTCCAAAATTGACAAATTAGAATTACGTGTGGAAAATGAAGTGGTTGATAAGATCCGTGCTCTGTTTGACGGCCGTGAATTACAAAATAACAGGATCACATTACAGGATAAAAGGCTGGAGCTTATCCAGGAAAAACTGGACAGGATCTCCGATGATACAGCTTATCTGGTTTCGGAAGTTGCCAGTCTGAAGAGGCTTGTAAAATAATTGAGTCTTTTAGGAGACAGACATGTTTGGCGGAATCACTTTAGGGCAGTATGTACCGGGGGATTCATTGCTGCACCGTCTGGATCCCCGGACCAAAATCATGGTTGTTTTAGCGGCAGCGGCGGCGATTCTGTCTTCCGCCGGCTGGCAAGGCCTGACGCTGGCAACAGGGTTTACCTTGGCGGCACTGGCTTTATCGGGTATGCCCGCCAGGATTTTTTTGAGAGGAATGCGTTCACTCTGGGTGCTCCTGGCAATAGCATTTATCATCCAGCTGCTGTTTACACCCGGGGATGTTATAGCAGCGTTGGGGCCGTTAAAGATATCGCGGCAGGGCCTGGCGGGCGGCAGTATCATATTTCTGCGCCTGGCTTTATTGATTCTGATTGCCTCCCTGCTTACTCTTACCACTCCCCCGGTTAAGCTTACCGCCGGTCTGGAAAGCATGCTTTCACCCTTGCAGAGGCTGGGGGTGCCGGCGCATGAGTTGGCCTTGATGATGACCATTGCCCTGCGCTTTATACCAACCCTGCTGCAGGAGGCTGAGGTGGTGCTCAAAGCGCAGCGGGCCAGAGGCGCCGGTTTTTCCGGCGGGAAACCGGCCCAGTGGGCGAAAGGATTATTGCCACTGTTTATTCCCCTTTTTGCGGGAGCATTGCGCAGGGCGGACGACCTGGCCGTGGCTATGGAGGCCCGGTGCTACCGCGGAGGGGCCAACAGGACCAGGATGAGTTCGCTCAAGTATAGATCCGCTGATTTTATAATTATAGCTGTGACCCTGGCCGTGCTGGCCGGCACTCTCGCTTTCAGATTCATGTAATTAGACAATGCAGAAGAATACACTGGGATGTCTATGGCTAATATTAAGGTAACCATCGCTTACGACGGTACTAATTATCACGGTTTCCAGGAACAGCGCGGCACTGCTTTTCAGACTGTGCAGGGCGTGCTGGAGGAAAGGCTTTCCAGGTTGGCCCAAAGGGAAATCAGGATCATAGGCGCCGGAAGGACCGACGCGGGAGTTCACGCCCGCGGCCAGGTAATCAATTTTGACACCGGCGGCTGGCCTATCCCTACCCCTAAGATTGTTTACGCGCTCAACAGCCTGCTGCCCCGTGACATAGCGGCGCTGGAGGCGGAGGAAGTGCCGGATTCCTTTCACTCGCGTTTTTCGGCCGTCGCCAAGACCTACCGGTATGTTATCAACAATGGGAAAAGGCACTCTCCTTTCCTGCGGCTTTACAGTTACCATATTCCCTGCCTGCTGGACGTGGAGGCGATGCGCGCCGGAGCCCGGCGCCTGCTCGGGACAAATGATTTCAGCGCTTTTCGGGCGCTCGGTACGCCTGTGAAGACTACCGTCCGCACCGTGCGGGAGATTCAGGTCAGCAGGGAGGACGAGTTGATTTACATAGATATACAGGCTGACGGCTTTCTCTACCATATGGCCCGGATGATCAGCGGGACGCTGATCCGGGTGGGACAGGGAAAGCTGAGCCCGGAGGAAGTAGCCGGAATACTGGCCAGCCGGAACAGTTTGAAAGGAGGGCCGACCGCGCCGGCGCGGGGATTGTATTTGGAAAGAATCGAATATCCAGGTTGACGTGGTTATTGTTGACACTGGAAATGCTTTGTATTATAATTTTTGTTGTGGCTTTAAAAAAAGCCTCGTTTGCTATTTCTAAGGAGGGAAAAGCTTTTCATGAAGACCGTTATGGCCAAGCCTGAGGATATAAAAAATCGCAAGTGGTACGTTTTAGACGGTGAAGGCAAGGTTTTGGGGCGTCTGGCTGTGGAAGCCGCCCGGATCCTGCGCGGGAAACACAAGCCTGACTTTACTCCCCATGTCGACACCGGCGACCACGTTATCGTAATCAACGCCGAAAAAATAGTGCTGACAGGGAACAAGCTGAAGAACAAAAAGTACTACAGGCACTCCGGCTATCCCGGCGGCCTCAAAGTTGTCAGCTACGAAACACTTATGAAAACAAAGCCGGAATTAGCGGTGGAAAAAGCAATCACAGGCATGCTGCCCCACAACCGGTTGGGGGCTGACATGGCCAGGAAGCTGAAAGTATATAAAGGTTCGAAACATCCCCACCAGGCGCAAAAACCCGAAGCCTGGCAGTTGTAGCAGGGAAGGAGGAAAAGAAATTGGCACAAGTGATGTTTTACGGCACCGGCCGCAGGAAGAACTCAGTAGCCCGCGTATTCCTGGTACCTGGTGAAGGCAGGGTTATCATCAACAACAAGCCGGTAAGCGAATATTTTGGCAGAAGGACACTGGAAATGGTAGTGCGTCAACCTGTGGAGTTGACGGGAGCATCAGCCAGGTTTGACATTCAGGCTAAAGTTTTGGGAGGCGGCATCAGCGGTCAGGCCGGGGCTATTAAATTAGGTATCGCCCGGGCATTGGTACAGGCCGACCCCAACCTTCGTCCCCTTTTGAAACGGGCTGGCTTTTTAACCAGGGACCCGCGTATGAAAGAGCGCAGAAAGTATGGATTGAAGAAGGCGCGCCGCGCCCCGCAATTCTCCAAAAGATAAATGGCTCCAATTATGCGAGGAAGGTAAACCCTTCCTTTTTTGTTATTATTTTATGTGTTATAATTAGCTTGAAACAAATTGACAGGATTTACAGGATCAAAAGGATTTACAGGATTTTATAATGAAACCCTTTAAGGTCGTCTAAAAACTTTATTAAAATAAAAAATTTTTAAATGAAAATGTGATTTTTTACAATCCTGTTAATCATCTTTTAAAATCTTGTTAATCATGTCAATTTGTTTTATCTTTCACTGAGCTAACAGCATCTGCCTCGGAGGAAACGTGGACCGTTTAGTCTTTGTTTTTTTACTGACTGCCTTTATTAATTTAATCAACACACTGACCCGCTCATCCCGCCTTTCCGGTGTGAGGACCAGGCATCTGGCTACCGCTATCTCCCTTTTTTCGGTGGTCTACCTGGCCGCGAGTTTTGCCAACACGCTGCAGGCGCCCCTGCTGTCGTCCACCGTGGAGCGCATCATCGGCAGCGGCTACGACCAGGCCCTGCTGACTCAGCCGGCCGGCGATGTTACCGGTTCACCGGTTTACCAGGCGGTGCTGGCTGACTTAAACTACAAGCTGCGCTTTGTTATTCTGGGCTCGACGGTAGGAGTGGTGGCGGGCATTCTGGTAATCCCCAGCTTTGTGACATCATTTTCTAACGCCATCAAAGCTTTTGGCCAGACAGGTTCAGTTTTTAGAGTAATACCGCTGATACTGTTTACCGCCCTGAAACCCGGCAGCAGTATCATTAAATTCCGCTTGTCAACAATTGACTCGCTGAAAAAAATCATATTCACCAAGATGGATATACCCAAAGGGTTTCTTTACTGGAACCTGGTCAGCTATAGCTTGTGGACCGCTAACGTGCTGTCCGGCCTGTACGCTGGCGCTCTATATCCGGAATTCCGCTCAACGGCGGTGCTGATGGCTTCAATAGTCGGCAATGCCGCCATAGTCGTAAACGTTATGATGGTGGACCCGCTGCTGGCCGGTGTAACCGATGCGGTGGCCAGGGGTGATAAAGATGAGCTCTTATTAAAGCAGATTATTTTCTACCTGGCCGTTTCGAACCTGCTGGGCACGCTGCTGAGCCAGGTCATTTTTGAACCTGTGGCGCAGGGCCTGCAGCTCCTGACCAGGTGGATTACTTAAAAACTAAACCTGTTATAATTCCCCAACAGGCAGCATACCATTTTAAGGAAGATATTTTAAGGGGGTGTTGTTTTTGTCTCCAATAGTCTTGAGGACTTTTAGAGTTAAAAAGCGGCGCCTTGTATTATTGGTTGCCCTGGTATTTCTGGCTTTTTACCTGTCCAGGTCCAAACACGAACTGGCTGAACAAAAGGCGGTGGAGGTCATGTCCCCGTCGCTGGCCAACAGAATAATTGTGGTCGATCCCGGGCACGGCGGCATTGACCCGGGTGTAGTAGGCCGCAGCGGCACCCTGGAAAAGGATATCGTCCTGGAGGTGGGCAGGCGGCTGGAGGTAAACCTGGAACAGGCGGGCGCCACGGTGCTGATGACCAGAGATACGGACACCGACCTGAGTGACCCCGGTACCATCGGAGCCTCTGCGAAAAAGAGGGAAGACCTGAAAAGGAGGGTGGCCCTGGCCAATGACAATAAGGCTGACCTGTATGTGAGCATACACGTGAACAGCACTTCGGATGCCAGCCGCCGCGGCGCCCAGACCTTTGTCCAGCAGGGGGCGCCTGAAAGCAAGAAGGCCAGCCAGTTCATCCAGTCTGAACTTGCCGGAACACTTAAAAATACTGACCGCCAGCCGTCCGAGATTGACCTCTATATTAGCAGGAGCACCTCCATGCCCACGGTAATAGTGGAAATAGGTTTCATGACCAACGAAGCCGAAGCAAAATTATTGAACGACCCAACCTACCAGGGCAAGGTGGCCTGGGCTATCTACGCGGGAGTGGTCAAATATTTCGCCCAGGGAGGCGTAACTGCCCTGGGGCCGCCTGAAAACGAACAGGTGATTAAGACTTTTAAGGAGCAGTCTCCGGGCAGGATAAGTGAACCATAAAAAGATTTAACTAGGGCCAGATATGCTGGCTCTTTATTTTTTAGCCTTTTCCACAAAGTACTATTAAAAAATATCGGAAAATATACGATAAAAAAAGGGAATCCATAAATTCTTTGTCTAATATTAAAAAGGCCGGTCTTATCTTACCACATACAAATCCTATACAGTGAAAGGGACTGTAGCATGAATTATGATGTTTTAGTAATAGGCGGCGGCCCGGCGGGCTGCAGGACTGCCGGGCTGATTGCAAAGAAAGGCTACAAAGTGCTGGTTGCCGAGGAGCACCGGAATGTAGGAGAGCCGGTGCAGTGCGCGGGGCTGGTCAGCCCAAGGACCTTAAAAACTGCAGAAATATCCTGTGATAACCTGGTGCTCAATAAGATCCATGGCGCATATGTCCACTCGCCGGGCGGCCAGATACTTGCGATCAGGGGTAAGGAAACATACGCGCTGGTTATTGACCGGTCCGCCTTTGACCGCGGCCTTTGTGACGCCGCAAGACAGGCCGGCGCCGAAATCCTGACGGGAGTGAGGGCCGGTGTGAAGGATTATTACCCGGAGGGTGTGCAAATAGTCCTGAAAACTGAGGGCTGGGAAAGAACCGCGGCAGCCTCACTGCTGATTGGGGCTGACGGCCCAAACTCGGGAGTTGCCCGCAGCATTAACGCCGGCAGGTCAAACGACATTGTCAGCATGTACGCGGCTGAAGTGGAGTTAAGGTGTCCGGAAAGAGACATGGTGCATATTTTCCTGGGTGAGGATGTGGCCGCGGGATGGTTCGGCTGGCTTATACCTGTTGATGGAAAACGCGCCAGGGTAGGCACAGGTGTAAGCAAGGGCAGAAACAGCCGCCCCCGGCTCTGCTTTCAGAGAATGGTCCAGGCCTACCCGGATATTTTTAAGGGTATGCAGGTGATCCGGGGCACAGGCGGGATTGTGCCCATAGGTTTTCCAGCCAGAATATATGGCGAGCGGACTATGCTGGTGGGAGACGCGGCCTGTCAAACCAAGCCGCTTTCCGGCGGCGGCCTTTTTCTCGGGCTGACCGGCGCGGGGATCTGCTCCAAAGTAGCTGCAGAGGCCCTTCTGAAAGGAAGATTTAGCGTGGAACAGCTTGCCCGGTACCAGTTTTTGTGGGAAAAAGAAATGGCTGATGAAATCCAAACAGCCTTAAGCCACAGAAAGATCTTTTTAAATATGAAGGACAAGGAAATGGATATGCTGCTCCGGTTTTTCAACCGGCCGCTGTGGAAATATATCATATCCAGGTACGGCGACATTGATTACCCTTCCTGGCTGGCCTGCAAGCTTGCCTTTGCCCGGCCCTGGGCGGAAAAGTTCGTGCTGAGCCGGCTTGAGAAGATGGTCAGGCGCACCTCTTAGATAGCTCGCGGTTTCCAAACAGGCAGCGGCGGCGGGCAAAAAATGCGGCGCCGCTCACAGTTTGTGAAAATGCATGAATGAGTGGATTTTCATTAATAAAGGGCTGATGCCGAGGATCCAGTTGGCGTCAGGTATTACACCCAGAACCCCTGCCGCCAGGTAAAAGAAATCTTGCCTCACTATAGACCATATGGCCAGCAGAAACAGGGCAAAGCCGCTGACGGCGTAGTTTAAAAAAAGGCTGAATTCATAGTGCGGCACGGAGTCAAGGGCAAAATGGGATAGAAACGCCAGCAGTAAAAGGAAGGGTGTTTTTATTTTACCCTTGCCGGCACTGTAGATAGCTGTGGCTGTCACTATGTGGGTTAATCCTGACATAATTTCTCCTTATTTATACCTAATTTTTCTTCTTCTATAAAAGGCGGTTATATCCTTCATTTCAGCTAATTCCTTTATTTAAGCGGGTAAAGATATTGTCGATATTTGTTTGTAATAAATTCCTTAAATGCTATTGACTACTTATTACCAATTTGCTAATATAAGATCAGAACATACGTTTGGGGCGGGCAAATGGAAAACATTTTACCGCCCCAAAATGTTTTTCACCGCCCGCCCCTTATTAGAAAAAAATACTGGAGGTTGTATGTTCTGCCCTTCAGGCTAAAAGGAGGTGAATAAATGGCTGTCAATAAAGTGCCTGCCAGTTCCGTACTCAGGCTTGAGCTCCAGGTTGGCGTGAATGCCGGCGGCAACCCGGTTTACCGGAACAGGAACCTGAACAACGTCAAACCTGCCGCTGCCGACCAGGACCTGTTTGACGTGGCGACCGCGCTGGCCGGTTTGCAGGGCTATACGCTCAACAGTATCTCCCGCGTGGACAACGCTCAGCTGGTCGAGGCTTAATATTAAAAAGAAGATCAAAGAAAGGAGGGATATGATTGGCCGTTACAGCCAGAACGCTGCGCATGGTGTTTCTCAACCAGGCGGGCAAAAACGTCACCATCACCCTGGACAACCCCAGGAGCGATGTGACTACCGCCCAGGTTCAGACAGCCATGGACCTGGTTATCGCCCGCAACATCTTTACCAGCACGGGCGGTGACCTGGTGTCCAAGCAGGATATCAAGATTATCGACAGCACCACAGACGACCTTTACGACCCGCCCGCTTAAACCAGGGCGTTGATCATAGACGGCGGTTACAGTAAACCCGCCTCAAAGCACGGCGTTATCCCGGGATATCTTCTCCGGCAGGTCCGGTTGGGTGGCGCCGTGCTTTATTTTCACTTTGAAAGGAGTGATAACAGCTGGAAAATTTCCTGCAGGCAGTGGGCGATGTAGGTTTTCCCATGGCCGTGGCCGCGTACCTGCTGGTGCGCATCGAGAGTAAGCTGGAGGCGCTGACCTCCAGCATCGCCAGGTTGGCCGAAGCGGTAGCCGGTGAGCGGCGGCAGGAGGAGTAAAGGCAGCACAGGAGAGCCGCCGGTGGTAAAAGACGGCGGCTTAATGTTGGAGACAGTTCGAAACCCCCGGGAGACAATACCAGTTTAGGTATACATGTGCATTATTCTTCGCGCTCTATCCTGCTGTGTGTCAGCTTTTCCTGAATGGTGCTGTGCTTGGATTGTCCTGCTTGGGCTAACCCCTCCTATTCGGGAATTTGAATGATCTGGGTAAATGTTACGGCCCGGAATCTGGTGGAGTATTAGAAAACATCCAGTATGATTGCTGGACATGCACACTCGCTGTGGATCTGTGTCCTTTTGGTCTTTTAAGCCCTATTCTCCTAGCGGGAAAGAGCTACTTATAGCTTGCCCGGTTAATTAAAACTATTTACACGAAACTATTTATACTTCCTCTTGAGATGTAAAAATTCTTCTTGAAGCAACCTTGATGAACAGCCTTTGAGATATTATACTGTTTTCGAAGGTGTTGGTTGTGGCGGTTATGATTGTTATACCCCGCTCAGACAGCTTTGCCGGATTAGTTCCCGTAATCTTAGCGCGATTTCGTCTTTCAGAACTTAGTAGCTGCACCATTTATTAGTGTCCGGTTATTCTAAAACCTTTATGCGAGGGGATAAAAAATGCGGACAGAGTTGCTGAAGTACTTTGTTAAAGTTGTTCAATATGGTTCTATTAATCAGGCTGCAAGAGAATTATTTATGGCCCAATCATCTTTGAGTGAAGCGATTTTATCATTGGAAAAGGAAATAGGCTGTCAGTTATTACAAAGATCCAAAAAAGGTGTTATTCCTACGACGGCGGGAAGTCAAGTATATCAGGATGCTTTGCAGGTTATTTCTCTAATAGATAATTGGAGGGAATTTTCGGTTGCAAATTCGGAATATCAAAGAGATCTTAATTTTTTGGCTACGCCATCTTTTTGTAGTACTATTTTAAAGGATCTTATGCTTGATTTACAGGAAGGTTACCCCCAATTAAAGATATTTTTACATGAAGAAAAACAGCAAAATATTTTAAAGGTTTTTAAGAAAGATCCCCATAATATAGCAATTAACTTTTATCTGCCTCATCAGGCAGAAGCCGTTAAAACAATTATAGATTCGAATCACTGGACGTTTATTTCGCTTTTTGAAGATTATGCCCAAGTGGTTCTTAGCAGCAAGAATCCCCTTGCAGGCAAAGAGTATCTGCTGAAAAATGATTTACAGACACTCTCCTTGGCTCAATATTCCGATAGTCATGACCAGTTATCATCATTATATTTTAGAAAATTTTTTAAAAAAGAGCCAATATTTTTTTTAGGCAGCAAAATGAATATTTTGCAGATGATTATAAATGATCAGGCAGCTGGGATATTTTCACGAATGATGATGAAGGAAGAGCCCTATTATAAAATGGGGCTGTTGAAATTGCTTCCAATAAAAGATTACAGTGTGCTTATTAGATATTACTGTGTTTATAATGCTCAAGAACTTTCACCGCGTTTAGCGGAAACAATCATTGAGAAATTAAAGCAAGCCGTTGTTAAGAGGCAGAAAGAATGTTAGTCATAAAATGAGCTATTAGAGAACTGTTGTTAAGATTTTACATCGCTTATATCAATGCCGCTATGTGATGGAACGAATGTCATATAGCGGCTTATTTTATTATCGGGTTTTCCGATATCTAGTATCCTATATAATGTATTATTCAGAAAGAGAGAAGTTATGTATTATCGAAGTGAAGAACTTTTGGTCTAGCTTTGTTTTATATTGTCTAAAGTTGCGGAGAAGCTGGTAGTGATCCAGATATACCCACTTTTTGATCGATTAGCACAAGTGCTTTTAGGGTTGCCGAGAATCTACAAGACATGTGGGGAGGTGTTAATTGGGTTCAATACAAGACATGTGGGGAGGTGTTAATTGGGTTCAATACAAGACATTTAGGGAAGTGTTAATCAGGGTAAATAATTGAACGCGTTTGAAAAATAATATCTTATAAAAAGTGAGGGCTGTAATTGTGAATATTGCCACAAAACCGGAACGATTAGTTAATATATCTCCTGTCTATTTAATTAATTGTTGCATTGCATTAGCGCTGATGATTGGATTTAAATTTATTCCAGCTTCTGCCCCGCTGACGCCAATGGGTATGAGTGTAATCGGGATCTTTTTGGGCATGTTGTATGGATGGTTGGTAGTCGGCGATTTTTTTTGGCCTAGTATCGCCGCCCTTGTTTTTTTGGGACTGAGTGGGTATATGAAGATTTCCGAAGCCTTTACCGCAGGCTTTGGAAACAGTACAGTGCTGTTGATATTATTCTTCTTTGCGTTTACCAATATTATCGACAATGCTGGCTTGACAGAATATATAGCCGTTTGGATGACCAGTCGCAAATTTATCCAAGGTCGCCCCTATGTATTGACCCTGATGGTTCTTTTAGCAATAGTCGTTTTATCTATGATGATTACCATGAGTGCAGCAGTTTTGGTATTGTTTCCAATTATTAAACGTATCAGCGAAGTTTATGGGATTAAACCGGGGGAATCATGGCCAATTCATATGTTTGTAGGTGTTGCGTTTGTGGGCAGCACGGCCTATATGCTCCTGCCTTTTAAACCACTGCAGGCCGCTGTCTTTGCCAATTATCAGGCAATATCCGGCACGACTATTCCGTATAGCCCTTACTTTTTAATTGTTGTGGCGATGACAATTGGTGCTATAATCGGTACTCTGGCTTTAATGAAATTTGTCTTCAAAACCGACGTATCCAAGATTGTCAATAGTAAAAATGCACTGTTGGAATCACCTCCTTTAACGGGTTATCAGAAATTTATTATCGGCTATTTTATTTTGGTGGTATTTTGTATGCTATTTCCAACTATTGCCCCCAAGACATGGGATATTACTAAAACACTTAACAACATAGGCAACACGGGTATTATGGCAATTAGTGTGGTGCTTTGGGCGGCTATGAAAATTGTAAGCAGGCCGACGATACCGCAGCTGTTTTCGAAAAATGTAACCTGGTCAATTCTTTTCATTTTAGCAGCAGCGCTTACGATTGCCGGAGCAATTTCATCGAAGCAAACGGGTATATCTGCCTGGCTGGTACTGGTCCTCACCCCGATAGTCAGCGGAAAGAGCGCTATTGTGTTTGTTTGTCTGATTGCGCTTATTTCTTGTGTCTTGACCAATTTTGCGAATAATATACCAACAGCGGCATTATTGACTCCGATTATTTACGCTATAGGTACGGCTGTGGGCCTTAACGATCAGGCAATGGTTATATGTATGCTGTTTGCCGCCAATATTGGGCTGATTACACCCCCGGCAAGTACTCCGGCTGCGATTATTCACGGGGACTCTGAATGGGTGCCCGGCATAACCGCATATAAATTGGGACTAACATTCAGTCTTTATAATGTAGTGCTTATATTGTTGATTTGCTATCCACTTGGTGGCCTGTTGTTTTAAAGAATTAATCTGCTAAAAAGAAACCACGTAGAATTAAAAAATGAATTAAGGGAGTATCAAGATGACAAAACAATTTTATAAGGAAAAATATCCTCATTTGTTCGAGCCTATGGTGGTGGGGAAAAAGAAGGATGTCTACAAAAACCGTATTTTACTGGCGCCAATGGCGTCCATCAGCAGTGCCGGAGGGGCCGAAGCCAATGGCCGTATCAACGATTATGGAGTTGATTTTTACACCAATTTTGCCCGGGGCGGTTTCGCATCGATCTGTGTGCCTATTGAAATTCCCAAAAATGGCGGCCATGCCAATGCATTCTCATTGGATGCAGAAGTGATGGGTTTTATGAGTATGCACTTTTTACAGCGTTCTGTACATGCATACGGGACAAAGTCATCTTGCGAAATTTATCATGCCGGCTGCTGTATGCTGCCGGGGCCAGGCCGTACGATCATGAGTGCCAGTGCCTTTGTCTATAATGGCAATCAGGTTAAAGAAATGAATGAAGAGGATATGGAAGATGTAATTAAAATGTATGTAGATGCGGCTATTCTGACCAAACGGGCCAATTTTGATTCTATTTTACTGCACTACGGCCATGGCTGGCTGATGAACAATTTTTTATCTCCGTTAATCAACCACAGAACGGATAAATACGGCGGTTCCGTAGAAAACCGTTGCCGCTTCCCGAGAATGGTTATTGAACGGATTCGTAAGGCAATTGGTGACGATTTGACGATAGAACTGCGCCTTAATGGATCGGATATGATGGAAGGCGGCATTGTGCCTGAAGATGCTGCTCAACAGGCATTGATATTTGAAGATATTGTTGACATGATTCACATTACCTGCGGAACTCGTCTGGATGCTTCCAGCCGTCCCAAAATGCATCCCACTCATTTTATGGAACCAGCTCATAATGCTGCCGCAGCCGAGATTATCAAGAAAGCCGGCGTTAAAATTCCGATTGGCTTGGTTGGCAGTATCCAGGATCCGGAATTGGCGGAAAGGCTGCTGGCAGAAGGCAAAGCTGACTATGTTGTGGTAGCCAGACAAGCGATTGCTGATAATAATTGGGTAAATAAGATTAGAGAAGGACGTTTGGACGATATTCGTCCCTGCCTGCGTTGTGATTATTGTTTGGACGGCGGTAGGCGCGGCGCACTTACCAAAGAGGTTCGTATTCAAGACGACGCTACTTTTGACCGGCGTTGTGCGGTTGATCCGCTAGGTTGTCAAGGTTTGGCCAAACGCAGATTCCCGGCGCCGGAGCGCAGCAAAAAAGTGGCTGTAATCGGCGGGGGTATCGCGGGTATGCAGGCTGCACTAACGGCAGCTGAAAGAGGACACAAAGTTGTACTATATGAGAAAAGTGATAAACTGGGCGGTCAGGCTTTGCTTTCCGATGTAATGTGGTTTAAGAAGGAAATGAAAGCATTTCACGAATATTTGGAAAGACAAGTCAAAAAAGCGGGCGTTATTGTTTTGATGAACACTTCAGCTACGCCGGAGTTGATTGAAGAGGCTGATTTTGATGTGGTTATTGTAGCGGTAGGCGCTGAACAGGTCATACCGCCGATCCCGGGTTTGGATAATGCTATTATGGCTTTTGATGTCTTCGGGCATGAAGATAAACTAGGTAAAAAAGTGGCTATTGTCGGCGGCGGCAGTGTGGGTTGTGAATTATCCATTCATTTGGCCGGGTTGGGCCATGAAGTGGTTGTCGTAGAGATGGGCAGCTTCTTATGTGCCAGTGCTCAGATCAGTGAAAGAATGCATACAATGGAATATATGGAAAAAAATAACGTAAAATCATATATTGAAACTAAATGTGTGGAGATTACTGATAAAGGCATTTTCATCGAAAATGAATCCGGCAAACAATTTATCGAAGCTGATAGCATAGTTATCGCGGCCGGAACCAGGTGTATGGTTGAGGAACGGGATAAATTCCAGAATGCAGCCTTTGATGTCATTAACGTAGGCGATTGTATTAAGGCGTCCGATATTGTCAATGCGGTTGAAACTGGTTGGAACGCCGGGGCAACGATCTAATTTTTTTGGATCAAAGAAGGAGGAATCAAAAGTGAAACCTGTTTATAAAGAAAAGTACCCGCATTTATTCGAACCAATGGTCGTCGGTAAAAATAAAGTAGTTTTTAGAAACCGGGCTTTGGTAGCTCCAATTGGCTCCATCGCCACCGGCGGCGGCGAAGATAGTGATGGGCGAATCAACAATTATGGTATTGATACTTGTATGAATTATATCCGCGGTGGATTTGCTTCTGTATGTCTTCCTATGGAAGTTCCTATTGACGGCGGACATGAACATATGTTTAATGTCAATCCAAAAACATGCAATCAGATGAACTTTCAATTGCTGCAGCGTTCTGTTCATGCGTATAAAGGTCTGACATTTGCAGAATTGCTTCATTGTGGCCCTTTCGTTAACCTGGAGGGATATCCTAGATTAGGAGCTGATAACCGTATTTCAAATGGTCATGAAGTGAAAGCGGCTAATCTTGAGGACATGGAAGAAATCTGCAGGCTTTTTGCTCAGTATGCTAAATGGTGCAAAACCGCCAAATTTGACGGTATATTGTTGCATATGGGCCATGGCTGGTTGTTCAACGATTTCCTGTCTCCGCTCACCAATCATCGAACAGATGAATTTGGCGGCAGCGTGGAAAACCGTTGTCGTTTTCCATTAAAGGTGATTAAAGCTATCCGTGAAGCTATTGGTGATGATTTGCTTATTGAATTACGTTTGAATGGCAACGATGAATTGTCGGGCGGCATTCTGCCGGAAGATTGCGCACAGCAGTGTTTGATTTTTCAGGATTATGTGGATATGATCCATATCACCTGTGGCAACCGTTTGGACGCAATGGCAAGACCAAAACAGCATCCTAGTAATTTCTTCCCTATGGCGCATAATGCCTATGCAAGTGAAATAGTGAAAAAGGCCGGTGTAAAGATTCCTATTGGGGTTGTAGGCGCGGTATATAATCCGGAAATCGCAGAAGAAATACTGGCCAAAGGACAGGCCGACTATATATTGATGGCTCGCGCTGCTATGGCTGATCCGGAAATCATCAAAAAAGCCAAGGAAGGTCGCGAAGACGACATTCGTCCATGTTTGCGCTGCAACTATTGCATGGACCACGGGAGAAGAGAAGCGTTGACTACAGAACTGCATCTGCTCGGCGCCCCAAGTTACGATCGTCATTGTGCAACGAACCCGCTGGCATTCCAAAGCGCATCCAAGAAACGGTTCCCACCTGCTGAACGCGTAAAAAAAGTCGCTATAATTGGCGGCGGTGTTGCAGGTATGCAAGCAGCCATTAGTTGTGCGGATAGAGGTCATAATGTAGTGCTGTACGAAAAAACTGACAAACTGGGTGGTCAGGCATTGTTATCTGACGTGATGTCATTTAAGAAAGAAATGAAACTCTTCCATGAGTACCTGGAACGTCAAGTTAAAAAACGTCAAAATATTATTGTGATGATGAATACTCTCGCTACACCGGAAATGATTGATGACTTGGATCCTGATGCGGTTATCGTAGCGGTGGGAGCGGAGCAAATTGTACCTAATATTCCGGGTGTGGAAAAAGCCACCATGTCTTTTGATGTATTTGGCAATGAGGACAAAGTAGGTAAAAAAGTTCTGATCATCGGTGGCGGCGATATCGGTGTTGAATTGTCCATCCACTTGAGCAGCCTGGATCATGAATGCACTATTGTTGAAATGGGTCATTTCATCGCACCAAAGGCTCAGCTGACAGAAAGAATTTCTTATATCGAGGTAATGCAGGAAAAAAATGTCGTTACAAAGGTTGACACGACTTGCGTGGAAATCACTGACAAGGGTGCTTATGTGGAAAACGCAGATGGCAAGCAGTTTATTGAGGCAGATACTGTTATTATTTGTGTTGGTACGAAATCTTTGGCAGAAGAACGGGATAAATTTATTGACATTGCATTTGATGTTATTAATGTTGGTGACTGTGTAAAGGCTTCCAGTATTGTACATGCCGTTCATACAGGTTTTGATGCGGGTTTAACTTTGTAATATCGATGAATTGTGTAAAGCGGAAAAGGTTTTTACGTAATTTATGATTCACCCTGTTTGGTAAATTATGAAACTAGTTAGACCAGATATCGAAACCATTTTTTAAAGATTGCTCCACCCAAGCGTCCAAATGTTGATTTTTGGCATCGAAATGGGCTCGCCAATACCAGGCCTTAGGGCCTTTGACCGGCAATGCTCCAACTTATAAACCTTTTTCTTCGGCTGTTGGAACGTTCCGAGCCGGATCGCAGCTTGTAAACGTTTCTCCAGGCCTTGGAATTACGGGGATTAGGGGCAAACAGCGCAAATCATCATGGGGCTTTGTGTATACCGTACCGCCGCAGGTGGACGGTGAGCACGGCGAATCACAGAGCCCCCGTGATTTAGAGCGCTTGCTGCCGGCGATATTGGGGAAGCGCCACTTCAATCGATTACAGGCCTTTTGGTAGCCACAAAAAACAGTTATTTTCACTTGTTAAGCAGAAATGCTGTTAGTTATCAGTTAAGTTTAAGTATTATCAAAAATTCTTACCCTACATCAAAATGGGGGTGAAAAAACAATAGCCCTCCTTGGATGGCCTGGTAACAGTTGTTTAGGGCTTTCCTTAATTGGAATTGTGGCTGTCCGGTGGTTCTAAATCTATTATACGAGGGAGGCGTAAAGATAGAATGACTGCTTCAGATACCCCTCTAACGAATCAAGAATCGTCAGCATCCCTACGGGAAACGCTTATTTATTGGTGTAAAGTAATTGTTTTCTTTCTAATAGTATTTGGCTTCGGTTATTTGCCCCCTATTGGGCCCCTAACTCCAACGGCAATGAAGATCTTAGGAATTTTTATTGGCTTGCTCTACGGATGGGTAGTCTTGAGCTTTGTTTGGACCAGCCTGGTTGCAATCATCGCTTTAAGCATGTCAGGTTATTGTAGCCTTGCTGATGTTATCGCCAAGGGATTCGGTAATAATATTACGGTATTTGTTACCCTAATGTTTATTTACGCAGCCTACTTGACGGACACAGGATTGTGCAACAAGGCTGCCTACTGGTTTCTCAGCAGGAAATTTGTTGTCAATCACCCCTGGAGATTAGTCCTGATGTTAATGCTGGCTGCATATTGCATTACAGTCATGACCTATATATATCCAGCCTTGATTCTTATGTGGAATATCACCTATCAGATTTGTAATGAAGTTGGTTATAAAAAGGGCAATAAATTTCCTGCATTAATGGTTATAGCTGTCGGTATCGCTGCAACGGGCGGCTATCTCGCGCTGCCGATCAAATCCGCTCAGGCATTGGCCATGGGGCTTCTCGCCAGTGCTTCCCAGGGCGCTGTTTCAATAGACTTCTTCCGCTACATGGCCTATATGCTGCCGGTAACTCTTCTTACTTCTGTCTTTTTGGTTGTCTTAATAATGAAGTATGTATTTAAAGCCGACGTCAGCAAATTAATGAACGTTACCGAAGAGCAGTATGCAGAACATCGGGAAGCTGAATTATCCTTACAGGAAAAGATAGGAGTCTATTCACTTGCCGTATTCATATTGCTGATGTGTCTGCCCAGTGTTATGCCGAAGGCATGGTATATTACCAAGTTATTAACCAATTATGGTATGAGCGGTTCCATAATTGTTCTTATTATAGCCCTGACAATCAGCAGGTTAAATAAGAAGCCGCTGTTTGATTTAGATAAATTGGCGAATTCTGGTGGTATAAGCTGGAATGCAATTGTTATGCTCGCAGCTTGTTTGCCGGTAGCAGATGCAATGGGTGCGGATAAGATAGGTATTATGAAATATATTATGGATTATATGACTCCTTATCTGGCAGGTATGAGTCCCTTTGTTTTTTGTGCCTTTACGCTTATAACAATAAATTGCCTGACCCAGGTTGCACACAATACAGTCCTGGTAGTCATGTTTACCCCGTTATTCTATAAGTTTTCCGTAATATTGGGGGTTGACCCGGCAATAATAGTCATATTGCTGGTTTACGCCTGTAATATGGCACTCGGATCACCGGCAGCTTCTGCAGGAACCGCTCTGATATACCTTAATGAATGGGCGTCTAATAAGCTTACTTATAGTTTCACCTGGGTAACTCTTGCAGTCGGTTGGATTATACTGTTGCTCTCAATCCCATTAGCCTTGCTGGTCTAAGAAAATAGCAGTAAATCCCAAATAATACGATTAATATCTTAAATTGAACATTATATTTTATTGCACTATTTCTTTAGCCTGCTTTGGAGACTAGTTAAATTGTCCAAAGCAGGCTAACTTCCATCTTGTTTTACTTAAAAAAAAGGATGATAAACTATGCTAACCGATGCCGCCCCTTGTACGGGAGCATGGATTAGAGACCCGATGGCCTCATCCTCCAGGGGGCTTGGGTGAGAATTCATTTGCCGTAATGGGTGAATTTCCATTTAACGATGACACCAGCACAAGCTGGGTCTCTTTTATTTTATTCAAAGCAAGTATCATGCCAGTAAAAATTTGTCTCTGATGAGGCTGTAGGTTTTCCCATGGCCGTGGCCGCGTACCTGCTGGTGCGCATCGAGAGTAAGCTGGAGGCGCTGACCTCCAGCATCGCCAGGTTGGCCGAAGCGGTAGCCGGTGAGCGGCGGCAGGAGGAGTAAAGGCAGCACAGGAGAGCCGCCGGCCATAAAAACCAGCGGCTCGAATAACCAGAAAAAAGCAGCCCTTTTTAAGGCTGCTTTTTTGTTTGGCTATAGTCCCTAACACCGAGATAATCTTTAAGGGCATCTTGAAGGAGGCGTGAGCAGCTTACCTTTCTCTTTTCTGCAAGGTCGTTAAGCCACTTGGGAAGGGTGAGGGTTTTGTTCACAGCCTTATTAGCCATCTTATCTCGGATAGGCGGCATTATTGCTTCAATAAGACTGGTAAAACCTCCTTCTGTTACCGGAACCTTGTTGGGTGGAGTAGGCCATGGAATGGGATCGTTATCCTCCTCCATACCCCAGAGGTGGAGCTCAAGGGCCTCCCTGGCCATAGTAAAAGCTTCTTCTAATGTGTCACCTTCGGTGATACAGCCGGGAAGGTCCGGGAAAGTGACACTGAAACCTCCTTCTTCACATGGGTCAAATACAGCTGGGAAAATGTATTTGTCACTCATTTATATAAACCCCCTTTGGGAGCGGGTCTACTTTGTTTTTAGTCCCGCCTGTTTGAAGATTGACATTACTGTTTTTTGTTTGTAGTCCTGTACCGGGTGTTTTACTGTTACTTTTCCGGGCTTGGTTGGGTGTTTAAGCTGTATGTGTGAGCCTTCTTGGCCTACCGTATACCAACCGTCTGCTTTTAGTATTTGTAGTATCTCCCGGGATGAGTAACTTTTCATTTCCACCACCTTCCTTATGTTTAAAGAATAACACGTGTAATAACATGTGTCAATAAAAATTACAAATATTTTTACACGTGTAAAATACAGTAACAGCCATAGTAATCTACAGTACCGGCAGGGGTAAAATAAAAACGCCATTCCGCTGCAGAAAATTGTAGCTGCGATCACCGAAGCGGTGGCGGGTGAGCGGCGGCAGGAGGAAAAAGGTAGCGCGAGAGAGTTGCCGGCCATAAGAGCCGGCGGCTCTATATTGGTTGGATGATTTCTGATTCTTTTCAAAGGAGCCTGTAACGTGGGTTTTAGAGAGTTTGTAGGATTAGTTGATTTTATTTTTTTCTCTTTTATTGCGGGTTGACCAACCGATAGCATCATAGACGATTCAGTACGCTGAAGCTGCCTCAATTAAGAGAAACAAAGCAAAAACTATCGCGGCAGTTGTTGCCCATATACCTGTAATTAATCGTACGTAAACCATATATAGCAGAAGTAAACCCGTAACTGTCCTGATTGCCCTGTCAGCGTTGCTTAAATTTCTTCTTAAATCTAGTACCAACTTTGTAACCTCCTATCTATAGATTCTCTTAAAATTAAATGATTATACTGTAAATGTTGATCAGGTCATATTAAGCCAGTTTGCGGGGGGCATGTAAAACTCATCCTCCCCGGTTATTCTTGACCCTTACCATTTTCCTTGCTATCCTAAAAATGTATTTACCAGCCCCAAAATTGCCTTTTCAGGCTGAAAGGAGCCGCAAAATGCAGAGTGTAGGGAAAAGTGTCAGGCGGGTGGACGCTGTGGCCAAAGTGCGCGGCATGGCGGACTACGTTGATGATATTTTTGTCAAGGACATGCTGCAGGTCAAGGTTTTCCGCAGCACTATCGCCAACGGCCGGGTCAAAAAGCTTGACGTGAGCAGGGCCAGGGCGCTGCCCGGGGTAGTCGTAGTGGTAACTTATGAGGATGTCCCCAAGCATACCTTTCCGACGGCGGGACACCCTTATAACAAGGACCCAAAACATCAGGACGTGGCAGACCGGCGCCTGCTGACAGACAGGGTGCGCTTTTTCGGTGATGAGATTGCCGCGGTTGTTGCCGTGGACGAACTGACGGCGGTGAAAGCCCTGCGCCTGATCGATGTGGAATATGAGCAATACGAGCCCATCTTAACGGCAGAGGCAGCCTTAATAGATGGCGCTGTTGAGATACACGAGGGAACGAAAAACATAATCGCCCGGAGTGAATATCAGCTGGGTGACTGGGAAGAAGCGCTGGCGCAGGCGGATGAGATCTTTGAAGACGAGTTCAGCACCAGCACGGTGCAGCCGTGCGCTCTGGAAAACCACGGCGCCTATGCCTATATGGACGCCAGCGGCAGGGTCGTGGTCTGCACTTCCACCCAGATTCCCCATATCTGCCGCCGGGTGGTGGGGCAGGCTCTGGGCATCCCCTGGGGGCGCGTCAGGGTGATTAAGCCCTGCGTGGGCGGCGGTTTCGGCAGCAAACAGGACGTGGTTGTGGAGCCGCTGGTTGCCTTTTTAACAACTGTTGTGGGCGGCAGGCCGGTTAAGCTGGTGCTGACCAGGGAGGAAACATTTATTGCTTCCCGCGTCAGGCACGCCATTCAGTTTAAATTAAAGACGGGCGTCAAGAAAGACGGCGCCATCGTAGCCAGGCAGATGACGGCGGTGTCGCTGAACGGGGGGTACGCTTCGCACGGGCACGCCATTGTCGACAACAGCGGTGAGAAGTACAGGCACCTCTATGACCAGCTGGCGATCAAATTCGCGGCCACGACTGTTTACACCAACATGCCGGCGGCGGGGGCGATGCGGGGTTACGGTATTCCCCAGGTGATGTTCGCGTTGGACTGCCATATGGAGGACATCGCCAGGGCACTGCGCCTGGACCCGCTGGATTTCCGCCTGAAAAACCTGAACAAGACAGGCTATACTGACCCCATCCTCGGGATCACTGTGCGAAGCAACGGGCTGCCTGAGTGTATCGCCAAAGGCAGGCGGCTGATCCGCTGGGATGAAAAGAAAGCGGCCCGGCGGCAGCAAAGCGGGCCGAAACGGCGGGGTTTAGGCATGGCCTGTTTTTGTTATACCGCCGGGACCTACCCGCTTAATCTGGAAATCGCCGGCGCCAGGATTGTAATGAACCAGGACGGCTCGGTGCAGCTTCAGGTCGGGGCTGTGGAGATGGGGCAGGGCAGCGACACAGTTTTCTCCCAGATGGCGGCTGAAACGCTGGGCATCCCTGTTGATATGGTCCACCTTATCTCTGAGCAGGACACGGAAATCACGCCTTTTGACACAGGCGCCTACGCTTCCCGCCAGACATATATCTCAGGTATGGCAGTGAAAAAAGCGGCGGCGGAAATCAAGGACAAGGTGCTGCGGCACTGCGGGCTCATGACGGGCATTTCTCCCCAGTCTCTCGATATCGCTGACGCCTGGGTAGTTGATCATAAAGGCGCAAGGGTCATGCCGCTGGCTGAGGTGGCGCTCGACGGCTACTACAATCTTGCCTGCGCCGCCCCGTTTACAGCTGATGTCACCAATAGCGCCACAACCAACCCGCTGTCTTACGGGTGCACATTTGCCGAGGTTGAGGTGGACCTTGCCACCGGTAAAGTGAAAGTGCTGGAAATCTACAATGTGCATGATTCAGGTAAAATTATCAACCCCCAGCTGGCTGAGGGCCAGGTGCACGGCGGGGTCAGCATGGGGCTGGGGTATGCCCTGTACGAGCAAATGATTTTTGACCCTGCGACCGGAGAGCCCTTGAACAACAACCTGCTGGACTATAAATTGATGACCGCCGCGGATACGCCTGAAATCGGACCGGCGTTCGTGGAAACGGATGAGCCGACCGCGCCCTATGGCAATAAATCCATGGGTGAACCGCCGGTGATGTCTCCGGCTCCGGCTGTCAGAAATGCCATTCTCGATGCGACAGGAGTAAAGTTTAACCAGCTGCCGATGAACCCGCACCGCCTGTTTGAGCGTTTCAAGGCAGAAGGTTTAATATAGGGGGGCTGGGCTAATGTACGATATTGTCAATTATGAGGAAGCAGGCACCGTGCAGGAAGCGATCAGGCTGCTGCAGGCCAACCCCAGGGCCCGCCTGATCGCCGGCGGCAGTGATTTGCTGGTTAAGATATATAAGGGGAAGATTACGGATGCGGAGCTGGTCAGCCTGCGCGGGATAATCGCGCTAAAAGATATTAGTATTGAAGGCGACGGGACTGTCAGGATCGGCGCCTGCGCCACTTTCAGCCGGATTGCCGGACACCCTTTAATCAGGAAACACGTGCCTGTCCTGGCTGAGGCGGTAAGCAGGGTTGGCGGGCCGCAGATCCGCAACATCGGTACCATTGGCGGCAATATCTGCAATGGTGTTACCTCGTCCGACAGCGCCCCCACGCTGTTCGCCCTGAATGCGTTACTGCGCCTGGAGGGAGCTGGCGGGACGCGGGTGGCGCCCATTCAGGATTTTTACCTGGGGCCGGGCAAAGTTGACCTGCGGCAGGCGGAAGTGTTGACGGAAATCCTGCTGACAAAGGAAAATTACCAGGGATTCGGCGGCCACTACATCAAGTTTGCCATGCGCGAGGCGATGGATATCGCCTCGCTTAGCTGTGCGGCAGTATGCAAAATAGTTGGCCAGAATGTGATTGCCGACTTCAGGCTGGCCCTGGGAGTGGCGGCTCCCACCCCTATGCGCTGCCTGCGGGCGGAAGAAATCGCCAGGGGCAGGGTTTTCAGCGAAGAGCTGCTGCTGGAAACAGGCAGGACGGCAGTCACCGAAGTCAACCCGAGGACTTCCTGGCGCGCCACGCGGGAATACAGGCTGCAATTAGTGGAGGAACTGAGCAAAAGGGCGTTCAAACAGGCCTTTGTCAAGGCCGGAGGGGTGTTGTTATGATTACGAAAAAAATCAACTGCACGGTAAACGGCCGTCAAGTCTCAATCGAAGTTGACATCCGGGCCTCACTGCTGGATGTGCTGCGCGACAGCCTGCACCTGACCGGGGTGAAAAAAGGATGTGCCGTAGGCGAATGCGGTGCCTGCACGGTGCTTATCAATGGCGAACCGTATGATTCCTGCATTTACCTGGCTGTCTGGGCGGATGGACAGGTCATCAACACCATTGAGGGTGAGTGCAAAGAAGGCAGGCTGTCGAAAGTACAGCAAGCATTCGTGGATGAGGGCGCGGTCCAGTGCGGCTTCTGCACCCCGGGCTTGATCATGTCGACTACCGCCATGCTACAGAGCGGGAAAAAATTTACCAGGGAAGAGATTAAAGCAGAATTGTCAGGCCATATGTGCAGGTGCACCGGGTACCAGAATATAATAAAAGCAGCCCAAAAAGCCTTGGAGGACTGACTTCTGCAGCTGCATCATACAAATACTGGTTTTTTATTCAACCGGCCTCAAGTTGCCGGAACACTTGCCGATATTCTAAGTGCATGTTTTTTTATATTACATTGGAATAATGTCTTGCGCTCCAGGCTACCATAAGTCAAAGGAGGTATGCTGGAGCATGTCAAACGGCAAACTGGAAAGAAAGAATCTTAAAGAAACAAAAGACAGTAAAATTCACGAACCTCTGAGTTCTTATTACCCGGCGCCTTTTGAGGTTGAAAACCCGACACTGCAGAATGAGGCGCCGGAATATTCCCCCCACAGCGCGGTTTATGTCAGAAAGGATGAGCTGGAGAAATCCGGGGGTAAGTAAGTAGAATTAAATTAAAGTGGCTTTAGGGAGAGGCAAAAGGGGACGGTTCATGACTAGCCAAGGGCAAATCGGGACCGTATTCTTTTGCCCATTCGCAGTTCAAAATAATATGGTATAATTGGAATACTTAAAACCGGGAAGGTGAGTGTAATGAATATACTGGTCACCGGGGGCGCCGGCTACATCGGCAGCCATACCGTCCGGGCCTTGATTGCCGGAGAGCACAGGGTGATAGTGCTGGACAACCTTTCCAGGGGCCATACGGCGGCAGCCCGGGGAGCTTTGCTGGTGCGCGGGGATACCAGTGATACAGGCTTGCTGGCAGAGCTTTTTAAAAAGCATAAAATCGAAGCTGTAATGCACTTTGCGGCCAGCAGCCAGGTTGGGGAGTCGGTGCGTGAGCCGTCCGGCTACTACCACAATAACGTGGTGAAAGGCCTAGCCCTCCTGGACGCCATGGTGCAGGCGGGTGTGCCGTACCTGGTGTTTTCTTCAACCGCGGCTGTTTACGGCGAGCCGGAGGAAGTCCCTATATCCGAGGAGCACCCTACCCTTCCCACCAACCCCTACGGGGCCACAAAGCTGGCTCTGGAGAGCGCTATGCGCTGGTACGGCGACGCCTACGGCCTGCGGTTCACCTCCCTGCGCTATTTTAACGCCGCCGGGGCCGACCCGGCGGGAGACATCGGCGAAGACCACACTCCGGAAACTCACCTGATCCCGCTGGTATTGCAGGTGGCTCTCGGCAACCGGCCGCACCTGGAGGTGTTCGGCAGCGATTACCCAACGCCGGACGGCACTTGTGTCAGGGATTATATTCACGTCAACGACCTGGCCGCGGCCCATGTGCTGGCCCTTGACAAAATGGCATCGGGAGCTCGGTCAAATATTTACAACCTGGGCAACGGCAGCGGTTATTCGGTTTTGGAGGTTATCAAAGCTGCGGAAGAGGTTACGGCCAAGCCGGTTAAAGTGAAATACGGGGCGCGCCGGCCTGGCGATCCCGCTGTACTGGTGGCGGGTTCTCAAAAGATCAGGGATGAGCTTGGCTGGGAGCCTTGTTTTGCCGGCCTGCACACTATAGTTGATACAGCCTGGCGCTGGCACCTCGGCCATCCCGCGGGTTATGAAGAAAGAAATGAGCGCTGAGAGGTTAAAAAATTTTGCAGCTAAATATCCAGTTTTCTTAATTCTGATTTTACTCATGCTCTTGCTGGGTTTGGTCAGCCAGGCGGGCGGCGAGGGAAACACAGCGCCCTCTTCACTGGAGGAGCGGGGAAAAGACCTGGCCAGGCAGGCTGAACTGAGCGAGCGTGAAAAGGAACTGGTTAACGAACTGCTGAACTGGGATCTTAAAATCGAATCTGCCCGGCAGGAACAGGAAAAATTACAGAGGGAAATCCCGGCACTGGAAGCCGCCCTCACTGCCGCTGAAACCGAACTGTCAGGCAGCCGCGTACACCTGGCAGAAGGCTACGACTGGCTGGGCCACTGGGTAAACAGCCTTTACCGGCACGGGCCTGTGGCTTATCTAGAGGTCCTGGTGGGCGTCTCTGACTTTAACCAGTTCGTTGAAAGGGCTGAGATGGTTAGAATGATTATCGCAGCCCAGGTGAAAACACTGGAAGAAGTCCGTATGCTGGCTGACCGGGTTCAGGCTCAGGTAAACTCAATCAAGCAGACACGCGATCAATTGGCCGCCAAAAATGAGGCACTGTCAATCCAGATCGGGGAAATGGCCGCGGCCAAAACCGGCCGGGAGCAATTCCTTACTGAACTGAGGCGGCACTCTCGGTGCGCTGCTCCCAGGGGCGGTTTGCAATTTCCGGTCCGGCAGCCGCTTCAGGCGGGTTGGATTTTGAACTGGGCGGTAATTTCCTGCTGGCGGGGCAGGGCAAGGTGCGCTTTCAGCCGGTCAGCCTAATCCTGGCCGGGGCCCCTGTGAGCGGGAAAGTGCTTGGTTTTGTGTCTTCGGAAAGCGGAATGAACCTTGATTTCGGGGGGGGCCTGCCAGGCTTCACTTTAACTGAAGTCCTGCCTGAAGAGGGCCGGTTGGTTGTCTGGCTGTCCCCGCAGTAACGCGGCTTCCAGCGGCAAAGGTTCAAGGTTTTCCTGGCCAGACTGTCCTGGAAATAAACATTCTGGGGGCCTACAAATTGTAGGTGCGAATTTATTCTTCAGAGGAATGGGGACACATCGACTAATGAACGGGGACACATCTCTATTTGGGGTACTACTTAATGACCGAGGTATGTCCCCGATTGGAATGGGTATTCCTTTGTTGATGAGGTATGTCCCCAGTGTCTCAAGCTAGTTCGGCGCTAGCGCGCCTGTTCGATTGAAATCGAACCTACACTGCTAATTTCCTCTGATAATACCATATCAGCGGTGGGGGGCAGTTTGTACCAGGATCACGGCGGCGCATACCATAGCGCAGCCTAAAACCTGCAGTGGGAAAAGTGTTTCATGAAGGATTACCCAGGCTACAAAAGCGGCTATCACTGGTTCGAGGGTGCTGATGATACCGGCTATTACCGGGTGCAGGAAGTTCAGTCCTTTAAAGAAGAGCCCGAAAGGAATGACAGTCGCAAATATGGTTATATATAAAAAGAACAGCCAGTTCATGGCGGAGTGCCCTGCCGCCGCCTGCCAGGGCGGCATGTACAGGCTCCAGGCCAGCGCGCCCACACCGAAGCCATAAACCAGCAGAGTCCATGAGTTAAAGCGGGCCAGCCCCTTTTTGCCGTAAATCATGTAGAAGGCAAAAGCTAAAGCCGAGGCCAGCCCGCCGGCAAGACCTGCCGGGTTTACGGCCAGACCTCCGCCGGGATTTCCCCTGACAATGAAAAACCCCCCGCCAACTGCCAGTAACAATGAAAGAACTCTGAATATGTCCGGCCGTTCCCTTAAAAACACCATGCCGTAGAGAGCTGCCAGGATTGGCGCCAGGTACTGGAGGAAAACCGCAGTGGCCACATTGGTCTGGCTTATGGTAAAAAGATAGGTAAACTGGACCATACCCACACCAAAACAACCAAAAACAAGGAAATAGGGGATATCAGCAAAAGAGATCTTCAGAAGAGGACGGTTTACAGCTGCCAGGTAAAGGAAAAGGAAAACAAAGGAGAGGACCAGTCTTATTTCCACAAGTTCAAACGGGCTGACCCGCTGGTTAAAGAGATATTTGGCCGCAGTGCCGGCCACGCCCCACATGGTCGCCGCCAGGGCGATCAATAAAAAGCCCTGCCATTTGTTATTTACAGCCATCTATTCGTCACTGTCCGGATCCTGGTATGCCGCAGGACGGACTCCTTCCTGAAAGATCCAGGCGAAAGCTTTAGCCTTCAACAGGGCGTTGTAGGTGATCAAGGTGAACGGGCCCAGAATGAATCCGTACACACCTAACAGCTCATAGCCGGCATAGAGGGAGATCAGCACGCTCAAGGGGTCGATACCCATATTTTCCCCCAGAATCTTTGGCTCCAGAGAGTGCTTGATAACCACCACTATGGCAAAAAGGACCAGCAGCCATAAAGCCAGGAAGTTGTTTCCCGTCATCAGGTTAAAAACAATCAGCGGGATGAAAACCGCGCCCACACCCAGGACCGGTACTGGGCTGAAAAGACCGCCCAGGAGGGAAATAGTGACAATATAGTCGGTGTGCAGAAAAAGCAGGCCCACCATTATAACCAGGGCTGAAATAATGGAGAGAATGATCTGTGCTTTGATAAAACCGATGCTGGCCCAGTAAAGGTGGTCGGTCATAATCCGCAGTTTGCTGTGAAATTCACGGGGGATCAGCGATGCTACCCGGTTTTTTATTTTAACCAGGTCCTTGCTCAGGAAGAAGGTTGCGATAAGCATGATCACCACGATCAGAAACAGTGTCGGCAGGGTTGTGATATATTCCAGGGTATCCTTGATCAGCATGGACAGCTTGTCGGAAAGGGCGGCGGTAAGGTTTTCAATATTTTTATTAAAATGGCCGGCGAACTCAGGCGGGAGTCCTTCGGTAACCGATTGAAGCTTTTCAGCAAACAAAATTGACTGGGTCTCGATAACACGTGTGAAATGGGGCAGGTTGGCCAAAAACCTGGCCAGTTCCACAATCAGTGTTGAGATGGCGAGCCAGATGATAATGCCTAAAATGCTCAGGGTGACAAGCATAGCCATGGCTGTGGCTGCTGTACGTGATATTTTAAATCTCAAAAAAAGATTGACTACTGGATCTATTGCAACGGCCAGAATTAAGCCCAGGACAAAGGGAAGCAAATATGGTATTACCAGTTTAAAAGCAATAGCGGCAATGATCAGTGTCGCCACCAGAATAGCCACGTTGATGATCATGTTCCAGTGCCTCATATAAAAATCCCGCATTTTCTATTAACCCCTTAAAATATAATTTCAGCCCATATGGATATTATGATGCGGATTAAAAAAATCCTTTAAATAAAGTCAAATAATCTATATTATTGTCATATTTTGAAATTAAGAGTATTATCTTACAAATTTTTCTTAACAATCTTTAAAATAATCTTAACCAAGGTTGATTTATAAAAGGGAAGCAACAGCATTAGGGTGTGGTGGATTGTGGAAAGCTATAAAATTAATGGGGCTTTCCTCTTCGGGTCAGCCCCATAGCTTTTTAATCGGGTGTTTCTTCAACTTCTGTAACCAGCTTGTCAAAGATTTTTTGGACCGGCAGGATTTCCTTGATCTTGTGTACGTTTTTACCGGCAAAAACGACTCCGTCGTCTACCCGGCCGGAGCGTGAATACTCCAGCGCCTTGATGATGCAGTACTGACGGGAGCAGTCTTTCAGGCAGCCGTCGCATTCTACGGGCTTTTCCGCCGTTCCACCCAGGACTTTGGACACAAAGGGATTGCGCAGCGCCCGCCCGGGCATGCCCACAGGGCTGGGGATAATCACCACGTCATCAGCGGCAGCCTTTAAATACATCTGTTTAAAAGCGTCAGCCACAGCGCACTCCACGCTCAGGACGAAACGGGTGGCCATCTGAACCCCGCTGGCGCCCAGTTTAAGCATCTTGGCGATACCGCTTCCGTCAACTATGCCGCCTGCGGCGATAACCGGGATTTTTACACTGGAAACTATTTCGGGCAAGATTTCCTCGATAGAGCGGTTTGTACCCAGGTGCCCGCCTGCCTCCATACCTTCGGCAACAACAGCGGACGCTCCTTGTTTTTCAGCGATGCGGGCCAGTTTCGCGGAAGATACAATGGAGACAATAGGCACTCCGGCATCCCTGCCCCATTTGAAAATATCACGGGAAAAACCGGCGCCGGTAAAGATAACGTCTATTTTTTCTTCTATGGCAGTGTGGACCATAGTGGCGAACTGGCGCACGGCAAACATGATGTTGATGCCGATGATGCCTTTAGTGAAACGGCGGGCTGCCCGGATTTCATCTTTTAGTTCCTGAATGGTCATGCCTGTGGCGGCGATGACACCAATTCCGCCGGCGTTGGCCACGGCAGAGGCCAGCGGTGCTGTGGAAACCCGCAGGGCCATTCCCCCCTGGATAATAGGATAGCGGGGTACCAGGCGGCCAATCTTTAGTGAAGGAAATTTCATCATGTCTTTACTCCTATCCCGGCAAGTTAGTTAATATTATTTTTCTGTAGCACACACTATATTATTATCCCGACAGAAAAGGTAAATATAAGTAATACTTGAAAATATTATTTGAAAAGCGCTGACAGTTTGCACATAGCAGTTTTTTCTTGCAATCTTTAACTATTCTATGAAAAATAATATAATCCTGTAAAAAATTTAAGAAATCCAGTGAATATTTAATTTATTGTTGTATGTAAAACTTTAGTCTATATTGTAAATAGTTGTAACACTTTGTATATAATAGTTAGAAATATATGTAACACAGGGCAATGAGGTCACAAAATTATGGTATCTTCAAGGGAGGAAAACCTGAGTTAAATATAGGCGGTAACAAGTTACGGTCACAGCTATTATCTTAGCAAGCTGTGTGCCCTGCCCGCCAGGTAATTTACGCTGCTGGCCAAGCGCTTCGGCCTGCACCCGAACCACCTGGCCATCTTTTCTTTTCTTCTGGGTTTATGCTTGTTTCAACACTATGGACTTTGTATTATCTAAATTTATAGACAGCCTGGCAGGTTGATTGACAAGCGGATTTTTTTTCTATATATTGAATGTATAAAATTAATAATTTCTTCGTTAGGTGAGGCTTCTACACAGACACATGCCACTGCCCGGAAATGTCGAGAGACGCCTACGGGTTAACAGGTACTGCCGGCTTAAGGTTTTACTTAATGTGGCTGGGAATTTCCCTAGCTGTGTACGTGTCAAAACTTTTACGAGTGGAGAAGGTTTGTTGTAGTTATTATTGGGTGAAAAACCTTCTTTTTGGAAGGTTTTTTATTTTTTGTTGTGGCAAGCTAAAAGATGGGTGTTTGAATTTAATTTCTATTATCTTGTTTGACAGTCTGGGGTGTTTAGAATGATTAAGACTTACTTTTACAGCCACCTGGAAAGGAAAATGTATCACGATGTCAACCTGCAGGAAAAGGACAGTTTTCTGAAACACGAAGAAGACGTGTTGTGGGTGGATTTATTTAACTTCACCGATCAGGAGATAAAAAGGGTAGCACAGATTTTTGATTTCCACCCGCTGGCTGTCGAGGACTGCCTCAGCTTCAGCCCTCGTGCCAAGCTTGATAATTATGAGGACTACTACTTTTTTGCCATGCACGCCATAAGGTACAATGAAGATTCCGAAGAAGAGATAGCGCTGGAACAATTGAACGTTTTTCTGGGGCAGAACTTTGTGGTCACAGTTCACAGGCAAACGCTGCCGGTGCTGGGACGACTGGCGAAAATCAGCCTTAAAAGCCCTCAGTTTTTAAATAAAGGAATGGAGTTTTTCCTTTATGCGATCATCGACGGCAACACGGACGATATTTTCCCCATCATGGACCGCCTTGGCATACGTATCGACGAGCTGGAGGATGAAATATACGGTCAGCCCAGCAAAGAGATTACCGAGGAATTCTTATCATTAAAAAGAACCATTTTAACTGTCCGCCGGGCCGTGATACCTCAGCGCAGGATCTTTACCAGTATCAACGCCGGGGGGCACCCTTACTTTGACATCAGGGAAGATATCAAGCCATACTTTTTAGACCTGGTCGACCACCTGGAGAGGATTACCGACTCTCTGGACGGGTACAGGGACCTGGTAGACGCTTCCCTTACCACTTACCACTCTTTAATCAGCACCCGTACCAACGAAGCGATCCGTGTGCTGACCGTGATATCCACAATTTTCATGCCCCTTACCTTTTTGACCGGCTTTTTTGGAATGAACGTGCCGCTGCCCTACCAGGAAATGAGTTTTTCAACTTTAGCAATCTCGGTTATCCTTGCCGGTGTAACCGGGCTTATGCTCTTGTTGTTCAAGAGACTGAAATGGATTTAAAAATTAAACAAAGCATTTTTCATGTAATTTTCAGTTTTCTAAGTGAAAATCTAAGTACAATTAGTTGTAGGGAAATCTTTAAAGGAGGTTCTGTGATGAGGCTCTTCAAGTTACCAGCGGTAAAGATATTCGGCGCTTTCCTGGCGGGAGTGCTGGTTGTGATTGCTGTTGCCTTTGCCGGGAACTGGCCTGGTCTGCCCCACCTCAGCTGGGCGGAGGATAACGGTGTTGTGCAGGCAGCGCCGCTGCCGGGACTCGGTCCCGATGTGATTCCGAATATGGTGGCAGGAGCCGGCCCTGCCGTGGTCAGAATCAACACTACCACCATAAGCAATGTCAGCCAGAGCAACCCGTTCTTAAACGACCCGTTTTTCAGGCAGTTTTTTGGCAACCAGTACAGCATCCCCACGCAGCCGCAGGAGAGCCACGGTTTAGGTTCCGGTTTTATAGTATCGCCTGACGGCTATATCTTAACCAACGAGCATGTTATCAGCGGTGTCAGTGAGATTGAAGTGACCCTTTCCAGCAGGGAGAAACCGTACCCGGCCAGAAAGGTGGGGGCGGACAGCGAATTGGATTTGGCGGTGCTTAAGATTGACGCCGAGGAGGAGTTGCCCTACGTGACCCTGGGTGATTCCGACAGTGTAAGGGTGGGAGACTGGGTCGTGGCCATCGGTAATCCTTACGGGCTCGACCACACCGTCACAGTTGGAGTGATCAGCGCCAAGGGGCGCCCCATGACCATAGAAGATAAGCAGTACAGAAACCTGCTCCAGACCGACGCGTCCATTAACCCCGGCAACAGCGGCGGGCCGCTGCTTAACCTGAAGGGCGAGGTCGTAGGGATAAACACCGCTATCAACGCAGAAGCCCAGGGTATAGGCTTTGCCATACCAAGCAGCACTGTTAAAGCTGTTTTTGAAGACCTGGTCAACAAAGGAAGTGTTGATCATCCCTATATTGGTGTTTACCTCCAGGCTGTGACCAAGGAGGCGGCAAAGTATTTTGGGCTAAGTGACCTTAACGGGGCGATAGTAGCCTCGGTGGTAAGAGGCGGCCCAGCCTACACCGCAGGTTTGCGGCAGGGTGATGTGATCATCGGTTATAACGGCAACGGTGTTACCAACCCCAATCAACTGATCGAGCTGGTGCAGGGGACAGCTATCGGCAGTCAGGTTGAAATAAAGTTTATCAGGGGCGGTGTGGAAAATTCGGTAGTTGTCACAATCGAGGCTAAAAAAAGCTAAGTTTTTTAATTTACTACAGGTGTTACAGCGGGACGAAGGGTTTTCTTCAGAAAGGAATAAAGAATGGAGCGTAATCATGGTTGAGTTATAAACTTTTTCCTGTCGGGAAACTGATTAAAAGAGAACAGTTTACTATTGCACATATAATGCCGGACTACAGTCCGGCATTAAAGTATTTGGAGCTGTTCAGCCATGCGATAATATTTTTGGAATGGAATGAAGGAAATGACTTTTTAAGCCGTATATCCCATGTGAGGACCGGGCAAAGGCTTACAGCGTGCCGGGCTTTATGAAGGAATGGCCTGAGTGGCGGGTGGATGAAGTCAGAGCTGCCGCCGGCACTGGCAACACTGCAGGGCTTTAATCAGATGGATGAGTTTTTGTTTCAGACGAGAAAAATATCCCTGCCCATACCTGTCAAGGGTTAGATATGAAACGCCGGCTTCAACCAAATTCCCCAGTCTTTTATTTAGTTCGTTTAGTTGAAGAACATTGATGCGGCATTTCCATTAGGCGTGCTTACTTGCATTACAGGGGTAAGCGGAGCGGGAAAAAGCAGTTTGGTTTTAAAGACATTGTATCCGGCATTAGCTGAATTTCTAAACAACACTGATGATACTCCTTGACAAATGCAAATTTGATACGATAGACTATGTTTAAATAATATTAAGTTAGTAGGAATTGTAAACATAATAAGCGGTGGGTTTAAAAGGATAATTGGTCTTTCCATGGTAGCGGAAGGACCTGCGGGATAAAATATTGGGGGAAAGAGGGGATTGCAGGTTTGAAGTTTTCTACAAGAGCAAGGTACGGACTCAGAGCTATGTTAGAGTTGGCGCAGAATTACAACCCGAGTGAACCTACACCTCTGTTCCAGATAGCCGAAAAACAGGGCATATCGGAAGGTTATCTGGAACAAATGATGACCGTCTTGCGCAAAGGGGGGTTGGTGCGCAGTGTGAGGGGAGCCCAGGGGGGGTACCTGCTGAGCAGGGCGCCGGAGAAAATTAGCACTGGTGAAATTATCAGGTGCCTGGAGGGGCCGCTTGGCCCGACGGGCTGTGTCAGTGAAGAAGACCCCGAGATGTGCGGACGGTCCGATATCTGTGTCACCAGGGCACTCTGGGAGAAGGTCAGGAGTTCAGTGGCTGATGTGCTTGACGGGACCACACTGGAGGACCTTTGCCAGGAAGCGGAGAAGATGCGGCGGTCCAGGGAAGCGAACATGTATTATATTTAACAGATAAAGGTGGCATCGGGTATGACAGAAGAAAATGATAAAATCGTTAATCTGCCAGTAATCTTTTACAGGAAAAATGGCTTTACAGCGGGTGAGGACGTCCTGGTCAGGGAAACGCCGGTAACTCTTTACCTGAATGATGTGGAGTTTGTAACCCTGGTCTGTTCGCCAGGTGAGCTTAAAGAGCTGGCTGTGGGCTTTTTGTGTTCCGAGGGTGTTCTGCTAAGACGTGACAATTTAAAGAATATTACCATCAACGAGGATGACGGGCTGATCTGGGTCGAGACGGCAGGGGCGTCCCAGTCGCAGGAGATGTTTCTGAAACGCTTTGTTACCTCCTGCTGCGGCCGTGGCCGCGCTTCTTTTTACTTCATTAACGACACCAGGGGAATTTCCCCCATCCAATCTGATCTCAGAATCACACCTAAGGAAATTTTTCACCTGTCCAACCAGCTTGAAAACCTTTCCGGGGTGTTCAGAACAACCGGCGGCGCCCACAGCGCGTCACTCTGCACCCGCACTGAAGTAGTCTGTTTTTATGAGGACATCGGCCGCCATAACGCAGTGGATAAGATATTCGGCAGGTGTTTTCTTGATGGTATTGCTTTAAATGATAAAATACTTGTTTTCAGTGGGCGTATTTCTTCGGAAATACTAATCAAAGTAGCCAAGATGGGCATACCTATGATTGTGTCCCGTTCGGCCCCGACTGAACTCGCGGTAAAGCTGGCGGAGCAGCTGGGGATCAGCGTGGTGGGCTTTGCCCGCGAGGGCAGGCTCAGCGTGTACGCCCACCATGAGCGGGTTGAGGGCGCGGGCTAAAATGCTTATTGACAAATCCCGAGTGTTTTAATATGCTATAGAAAAGCAATTCCGATTAAAACACTATGTTTAAGAGAGAAGAAAGAAAATCTATTAGTTTGGTGTGTCAGGGGGGCATTTTAGTGCGCAGAGTATATTTTGACCACAGCGGGACAACACCGGTGCACCCTGCTGTAGCTGAGGAAATGTACCGCTATCTTACCGGTGAAAATTTCGGCAATCCATCCAGCGTGCATTATTACGGGCTGCAGATTAAAAAAAAGATTGCGGAGGCCAGGGATAAGCTGGCACAGGCTCTGGGCGCCGGCAGCGGGGAAATAGTTTTCACCAGCGGCGGTACGGAGTCGGACAATATGGCTATTCACGGCGCCGCATATACTAACAGGAACAAGGGTAATCATATTATTACCAGCGCCGTGGAACACCACGCGGTGCTCAACACGGTAAAGGCCCTGGGTAAGCAGGGTTTTGACATCACCATTCTGCCTGTGGACCGTTACGGTATGGTCAGTGTGGCTGACGTGGCTGCGGCGATTACCGACAAAACCATTGTGATCAGCATCATGCACGCCAATAACGAAGTCGGCACGATCATGCCGGTGGCGGAAATAGGCAAGCTGGCCAGGGAGCGCAAGATTATCTTCCACGTCGACGCGGTCCAGAGTTTTGGAAAAATCCCGGTGCTGGTAGATGAAATCGGCTGTGACCTGCTGTCAATATCTGGACACAAGATATACGGTCCCAAGGGAGTCGGCGCGCTGTACATCCGCAAGGGAACCCGCTGGAAGCAGAGCCTTTTCCACGGCGGCGCTCAGGAGCGCCTGCGCCGGGCAGGGACGGAAAACATCCCGGGGATAATGGGATTGGCCAAAGCGGTAGAGCTGGTTACAGCTAATTTGGTGCAGGAGAGCGCCAGGCTGAAATCTTTGCGTGACAAGCTGATCAAGGGGTTAACCAGCCGCATCGAGCATGTTAGCCTGACAGGCCACCCTACCATGCGGCTGCCGAACCACGCCAGTTTCCTTTTCAAATATATTGAAGGGGAGTCAATGCTGCTCAGCCTTGATCTGAAAGGTATTGCCGCCTCTACCGGCTCCGCCTGCACCTCTGGCTCTCTGGAGCCTTCCCATGTGCTGCTGGCCATGGGGGTTCCCCCTGAAGATGCCCATGGCTCCCTGCGCCTGACCCTGGGCAAGGACAACACCGAAGAGGACGTGGACTATTTCCTCGACGTTATGGGACCGATTGTGGAAAAACTGCGGGACATGTCCCCGCTAAAGGACTGAGATAATATGGACCAAGAAAAGATAAAACAGCTGTCAGATGAGATTAAAAGGTTAAAAAAGGAGCGCAACGCGGTTATCCTGGCTCATTTCTACCAGAGGCCGGAAGTTCAGGAGGTGGCCGACTTTATCGGTGACTCTCTTGGGCTTTCCCAACAGGCTGCGGAGACTGACGCCGATGTGATTATCTTTTGCGGAGTCCACTTCATGGCGGAGAGCGCTTCCATCCTTTCACCCGGCAAGATTGTGGTACTGCCGGATGAGCACGCCGGCTGCCCGATGGCCGACATGGTCGACGCGGTGCAGCTGGAGCAAAAGAAAAAGGAGTACCCGGACGCTACTGTGGTCTGCTATGTAAACACTTCCGCTGAAGTTAAAGCTGAATGTGATGTAGCCTGTACTTCCGCCAACGCTGTTAAGGTTGTGGCGTCACTGCCGAAGGATAAGCCGATTATATTTGTGCCTGATAAGAATTTGGGGCATTACATATTTACCCGGACCGGCAGGGAAATGATTTTATGGGAAGGATACTGCAACACCCACCACGGGCTGACTGCCGCAGATATCCTCAAAGCAAAAGCCGAACATCCTGATGCTCTGGTCATGGTGCACCCGGAATGTCACCCGGATGTAGTAGCCATGGCTGATAAAGTAGCTAGCACAGCGGGCATGATCAATTTTGCTGTGGAAAACGATGCCCGTGAATTTATCGTCGGCACGGAGATGGGCATTCTTCATATGCTTAAGAAACGCTGTCCTGATAAACAGTTTTATATGGCGTCCAAAAAACTGGCCTGTCCCAACATGAAAAAAACAACACTGGAAAAAGTGCACCAGGCTCTGATCAATCTGGAGCCGCGGGTTTCAGTTCCGGAAAAAGTGAGAAAGCAGGCTATCCGCTGTTTGGAGAGGATGCTGGAAATTACTTAAAATTTCATAGATTACATTTAAATAATAGGCGCCTGATACAGCCCCTGTCTATTGGGGCTTATCTTATTATGGTTAAAGAATATAATCTTCGGTTAAAACAATATAAAGAAGGGGAGGTAGTTATGACCAAGATCGCCGACAATCTTACTGATTTGATCGGCAACACCCCCCTGCTCCGGCTACGGCGCATAACAGGGGGAACAAAAGCGGACCTGGTGGTTAAACTGGAGTCTTTCAATCCCGGGGGGAGCATCAAGGACCGCATCGGCTGGAATATGATCCTGCGCGCGGAGGAACAGGGAGTGCTTAAGCCGGACTCTGTGATTATCGAGCCCACCAGCGGCAACACCGGTATTGCCCTGAGCTTTATTGCGGCCTCGCGCGGCTACCGCTTGATCCTGACCATGCCTGAAACCATGAGTGTTGAACGGCGGAGTTTGCTCAAGGCTTACGGTGCGGAGCTGGTACTCACGCCGGGGTCCCAGGGGATGAACGGCGCGGTGCAGAAGGCCGCGGAGTTGGCCCGGGAAATACCAGGTTCATTCATGCCGCAGCAGTTTGAAAACCCGGCCAACCCGGAGATTCACCGGCTCACTACAGCGGAGGAGATCTGGAGAGATACTGGCGGGAAGGTGGATATTGTCGTGAGCGGCGTGGGTACCGGCGGCACTATTACCGGGATCGCCCAGGTGCTAAAAGAACGCAAGCCAGGACTGAGAGTAGTCGCGGTGGAGCCTGCCGATTCACCTGTTTTGTCGGGAGGAAAACCTGGCCCGCATAAAATTCAGGGTATTGGCGCCGGGTTCATTCCCAAAGTACTTGATCCCGGGCTTGTTGATGAGATTATCAGGGTGAGCAACCAGGATGCCTTTGACACAGGCCGGCGCCTGGCCAGGGAGGAAGGCCTGCTGGTTGGTATTTCTTCGGGGGCTGCAGTTTTTGCGGCACTGGAGCTGGCACTGCGCGAGGAAAATCACGGCAAACTCATTGTGGCCATCCTGCCGGATACCGGGGAGAGATACCTGAGCACGCCCATGTTCCAGGATTAAATGAGGGGGATAGCTATGTTTAACAGGTTGCGCCAGGATATCCGGGTGGTTATGGAACGGGATCCGGCCGCCAAGTCGGCCTGGGAGGTTGTCCTCTGCTACCCCGGGTTTCACGCCATTCTGATGTACAGGTTGGCCCACAGGTTTTACCGCTGGGGCTGGTTTGTCACTGCCAGGTTTATCTCGCATGTTGCCCGCTTTTTGACTGGTATCGAAATACACCCGGGCGCCAAAATAGGGGAAGGACTTTTTATCGACCACGGTTCCGGGGTGGTTATCGGCGAGACAGCAGAGATAGGCAACAACGTCACTATTTACCAGGGAGTTACTCTTGGCGGCACGGGCAAAGAAAAGGGCAAGCGGCACCCGACCATAGGCGATAACGTGGTGGTAAGCGTCGGCGCTAAAGTGCTGGGTTCCTTTCCCGTAGGGGACAACACCAAAATCGGCGCGGGGTCGGTAGTGCTGAAAGCTATCCCGCCCAACAGCACAGTGGTGGGAGTGCCCGGTAAGGTGGTGGCCCGGAACGGGCAGAAACTTTCCCGCTCGGAAGATGAAGGAATCGACCTGCGCCATGACCTGCTGCCTGACCCGGTGGCGGAAATGATCCTCTGCCTGCAGAAGAAGATTGACATGCTGGAAAAAAGGATCATGCAGATGGAGGAAAACAACAGCCTGCCGGTGGAAACTGTTTGTGAGGATGGAACGATTAAGTGCGGCGAAGGATGTTTTTTTGTCAAGCAGGGTGAAGGCTGAGCCGGTATTAGAATGCTTGCCTGCTTGAACATATTATTGCCATCGGGCAAAAATTTAATTATAATATTACTATATCTATATGATATATAACTTTAATATAATATTGATCTGGTCCGCTGTCAAATTTGCTGTTTTGTTTCCAAGACTGTTTTAGCAGATTGTGGTCAGGATGTTTTTTGGAGGTAATTTTATGCAACATGAAGATGAAGATAACTGCGTGTACGAGAGTAAGAGCCATCCCATGGACATGGAAGCACTCAGGCACATGTTCCTTGAAAGCCCGGTCAAACATGGTTTAGAGTATTATCTTGCTAAAATTAAGGAATGGGAGTACTGTTATTGCGAAGATTGCAGGGAAATAAGATTCAGTAAAGACCTGCAGGCAACTGAGGAAGGGGTCCGTTGCTCCAAATGCAAAGGATATAACCTGGAAGCCCCTGGATGGGTTAAATGTCCTCACCACAAAGATTCTGTGGTAAAATGCCCCCGGTCGGGCAAGGGAATAAGAAAGTTAAAATATGAATATGTATGTAATGACCATTGCAGTTTTCGGGTGTTATAGAGTCCTAAAATTATGATTAAATGTAAAACAATTGACAAAAAACAGTAATCTAAAACATAATGGAACTAGACAGCAAAAGCAGATTGAAGGCCTGCGGCAATTATCAATAAATGGCGCAGGCCTTCTTATAATGAGCCCGGTACGGGAAGCAGCAAGGCTAAATTTTTATTGACAAAAGGAATTTGCCGCAAATATAATTATACTAAACATATTAAATTAATAAGAACTATGTAATTACTAATATTAACCAGGAAAGGGGGCAGGAAGCTATGAAACCTGGGTAATTTGATAGTCATTGAAAAAACTCAGGTTTTTTAGTAAGCTGTCAAATTTACTGTATTGTTTTCAACAAAATAAAAAAGCCCCCAGGCAGACAAATAATTTTTATTTCACGTTTGTGCCGCGCGAAGGGCGGAATGGAGGTTGTCATGAATCAAAAAGAAATTATCGAAATTAACGGAATGGAGGATCTAATAACTCAAAAAGAAATTGACGAAATCAACGAAGGTATACCTTTCGTAGATACAAAAATTTATTGGAAAGAAAATTATGGCTGGACATCTCAATATTGGGACAAATTATATAAAATGGGCTGGAGAATGGTTCAATCAAAAAAAGATCCAAAAATAGTTATCGCTCAAGATGAAAACGGTAATTTTTGTTTTTCGGCTCAAGACAGGATCGATTTGTTGAAAACATTAGTTCACTATTTTATTGGAGGGGGATAGGATTAAGCTTTTTAGACCGGCGATTAGTAAGGCGTAGTATTGAATAATGGAAGTTAAACAGGCAGCAAAAAAGTATAGGTTATTGATTTTAAAGAGGAGAACAGGTTCCTGTCTCAGACGGAACTTAAAGGGGTGTTAGCGGGCTTGAGTTTCACAGACGACCAGATAGTACGCTATACCAGGCATATTATCTTACCCGGGGTGGGTTCCAGCGGTCAGAAAAAAATCAATGCCGGCAGGGCACTGCTTATCGGAGCGGGGGGGTTGGGCTCCCCCGTGGCCTATTACCTGGCTGCAGCAGGTGTAGGAACCCTCGGCATTATTGACGATGATGTTGTGGATTTGAGTAATTTACAGAGGCAAATCCTGTATTTCACAGCCGACGTCGGCAAGTCCAAGGCTGTTTCCGCCAGGGAAAAGTTAACAGCATTAAACCCCGATTGCACGGTGGTTGCTTACCAGGAAAGATTAACGGCATCCAATGTAATGGAAATTATTAAAGAATATGATGTTGTTGTTGATTGTACCGATAACTTTAGTACCAGATTTTTAGCTAACGATGCCTGTGTCATGGCTAAGAAGCCGCTTTTCCATGGAGCGGTGCTGCAATTTCTCGGCCATGTTCTGACTGTCTTACCAGGGGAGGGGCCTTGCTACCGGTGTGTTTTTCAGGTACCGCCGCCCGGCTTTACACAAACCTGTTCGCAGGTGGGTTTATTGGGAGTTCTCCCGGGGACGATCGGTCTAATCCAGGCCACCGAGGTTTTAAAGTATTTCTTGGGGATCGGAGACTTACTGGTGGGTAAGATGCTGACCTACAATGCCCTGTCTATGGAATTTAGCAAGTTTGATGTCCGGAAAAAGCCGGACTGCCCTGTCTGTGGGATTAACCAGACGCATATTAAGATGGAAGACTGTGAACAGAAGGTTTTGTGATTTGAAAACCAAGTAAATATTTTGTGGAATCTTTCCGGGGATATCAGCAAATAAGAAGGGGATTATATTCACAAAAGCGCACCGTTTCTGGCGGTGTGCTTTTTTCCTACAGTAAGAAAAATTACATGTTCAGGTTTATAAAAGGAAATTATGCAGATACTAACATGCGAGGAGGTGAGAACATGCTCAACAAGCAACAGCTGCAAACCTGTATTCAAAAGTGCCAGTCTACTGCCAGTGAGCTCAGGACCATGGCTGCGGATGCCGCGGCGCCGGCAAAACATTCTCTGGATCAAGCCTACATGTCCATTGACGCCTGCATCAAACAATGCCAGGACGCTCTAACCAAAATATAGGGTCATACGGTTGCAGCAAGGAGCCTGTTAACAGGCTCCTTTTTATGTCGCGGGATAGCCAAAGTGTTTCCGGCCTGTTTGTCGAATTAAGATATCAATGCGTTTAATTACCGGGCTATATCCATCGATAAGGGCAAAAACCACAAAGTATGGCTGCGACAAGTGTCAGGTAGGCGTTCCCTGTGAAAGCGGCATCCCTAAAAAGTAAAATATTTAGTGAACCGGTAATTAACGCCATACGTCAGATTAATATAAGTAAAGATCGACAGATGACCATGCCGCTGGAAATGGTTCGATCCACTGGGGACATTCCTCTTTAGCAGGTGTGTCCCCTTTCCTCTGGGGAATTTCCGGGGATAGCAAAATTTTTTGGGAAAGGAGGCAAGGCGCTGCCCAAATACATAGACGGTTAGTTTTATGTAAGGAGGAATAGCAATGTTTTTCCGTTTTACTGGCATCAAAACTTTTGGGGTCTGTCTGGCTGTGGTTTTACTATTTTTACTGCCTGGATCGTCACGGGCTGAAATTACCCCGGCTGATACCCAGAGTGGCAGGGATGTTGCGACAGTTCAAGCCTCAGACGCCAGCCCTTCTGAGGCGGGGGAACAGTCAGCCGCTGTCAGCCTGGAACAGGCGATCAGGATCGCCAAGGAAGCATTTGCGGTACCCGAAGGTCTCAGCCAGTTTACAACAGGGTTCGACCAGTCGGGTGACCAGTCTTTTTGGAACCTGCGCTGGTATCGTTCCGGTGACTACGGCGGTGAAATGAATGTACGGGTAAATACCCAAACAGGTGAAATCTGGAGCATGAGTCAATATGTCCCTCCTGCTCCAGGCCAGGAGTACCAGGGACTGCCGAAGTATAGCAGGGAGCAGGCTGAGAGCGTGGCAGCCGCGCTGGCTGAAAAGCTGCAGCCGGAGCGTTTTAAATTCACCAGCCTGCAGCTGCAGCAATATTATTACCAGCCGCTTACCTTCCAGAAGCGGGGGCAGATAGAGTACCAGTATAACTACGCCAGGATTGTCGACGGTGTGCCTTACGCGGAAAACGGGATCAGTGTCTCGGTAAGCGGTGATACCGGGCAGGTGATTCGCTTCGACCTGAGCTGGGATGAAATAAAGGGCTTTCCGCCCGCCGCCGGCCGGATCAGCCAGGAACAGGCCGAGCAGATATTCAGGACGGAGGCCGGGCCGGAGCTGACTTACTTCCGGGAGCGCACGCCGGGAGGCAGGGAGGTGTCTCTTAAACTGGTGTACCGCCTGCCGGGATCTCAGGACCGGGCGGTAATTGACGCCCTTACCGGGAAGGTGCTGAACAGGGAAGACGATTTCTACAGTTATTATAATCTGGACGCGGGCGGCGGTATGGAGAAGAGGGCCAACAGCCAGGCAGCCGTCCCTCTCTCTCCGGTAGAAGAGAGCGCTGTTGAAGAGGCCAAGAACCTGCTTTCCAGAGAGAGAGCCCTGGATATGGCCAGGTCCGCCGTAAAGGTGCCGGAGGAGTATGTGCTGAACAACAGCAGGCTGGAACAGGACTACCTGTTCCAGGACAAAAAAATCTGGCACTTTAACTGGGAGGCCGGCAGCGGCGCCGAACGCAAAGCTATGGACATCGCCGTGGACGCTGCTACCGGAGAACTGGTGTCCTTCAGCACCAATGCTTACCGCACCATGTATGACTATCTTCGAGTGAAGGAAGTTAAATTCAGTAAAGAAGCAGCTCTGAAGATTGCCGGTGATTATATTAAGAAAGTACAGCCGGCCAAATGGGAGCAGATTGAGTACAAGAACAGCCGCCCGGAATATGGACCTGTAACCGACCAGGAAGGGAAGCCGCAGGCCCGTGCCTACAGCTTTAACTGGGTGAGGCTGGAACAGGGCGTTCCCTTCCCGGACAACGGTTTCAACCTGGTAGTAGACAGTGTCACCGGCGAAATAACCAGTTACCGTATGACCTGGTGGGATGTTGAGTTTCCTGACCCGCAGGGTGTGCTCAGCCGGGAGGCCGCCGCTGACAAGTACCTGAAGGGCGCTCCGCTGACAGCGGCATACATGCGTATCTGGACAGGGGATATGTATTCGAAAACACGCCAGGAAGGACAGGTATACCTGGTCTATTATACCGCCAGGCAGAATTTCACCATGCTGGACGCCTTTACCGGTGAACTGCTGGACTACCAGGGAAATGTCGTAATACCGAATAACCAAAAACAGAAGTTTGAAGACCTGGAAGGCCACCCCGCCCGTGCCGCGGTGGAACTGCTGGCCCAAACAGGTATTGTCACAGCCGGCGGGAAATTCCGCCCGGATGACGCAGTGACCCAGGCTGAACTGATCACCATGCTGGTTAAGAGCAGCGGGCAGTATCCCGCGTGGGAATTAAAAACAACTGCCGCGGCCAAGGAGCCCTGGTATCAGAAGTACTACGAAACAGCCGCCCGTTTGGGGATTATCCAGGTAGGGGAAAGCCCCGATCCGGATCTGCCGGTCACCCGTGAGGTGCTGGCCCGGCTGACCATTCACGCCATGGGTTTTTATAAGGTGGCCAGCCTGAGCGACCTTTACGTGCTTAATTTCCAGGACGCCGGTGATATCACTGACTACCTCAGGGGGCATGCGGCCCTGGCCGTTGGGCTCGGCCTGATTGAGCCGGTGGATGGTAAATTCCAGCCCAAAGCGTTGGTAACCAGGGGTGAAGCCGCAGAGACGCTGGTCAGGATGCTGAAGAACAATTAATCGGAGAGCCGGGGTCTTAACGGGTCCCGGCTCTTTGCTTTTTAATCATTAGAATAGCGCCTTCCCCATAGGCACTCAGTTTTTGCACCGTTAATTCTCTGCATTTCCGCGTCCAACAGCTTTTCACGCAAATCCAACATTTCTTCTCTGTAAGTATAAGCTTCGATACTCATGGTTTTCTGATAAAATCCTCGTTTTCAGCGGCCGTATTTCTTCAGAGATACTAATTAAGGTTGCAAAAATGGGAATACCTGTGATTGTTTCCCGCTTGGCCCCGACCGAGCTTGTGGTAAAACTGGCGTACCAGCTGGGGATAACCGTGGTTGGTTTTGCCGGGAGGACAGGCTCAGTATATATACCCACCATAAACGAGTCGCAGATTAAACATCTAAAGCTTTATAATTAAAAACTATTGACATATTCCGAGCGTTTTCATATGATATATTTATAATTCCAATTGGATTACTATGTTTATATTAGAAAAAACTACAGAGCAGGTTAAGGAGGTTCGTGTAGTGCGCAGTGTTTATTTTGACCACAGTGGGACCACGCCTGTTCACCCCGCAGTGGCTGAAGAAATGTACAGATACCTTATCGGGGATAGTTTCGGCAATCCTTCCAGTGTCAACCATCTTGGGCTCCAGGTCCGCAAAAAGGTGACGGAGGCCAGGGATATTGCAGCCCAGGCCATTGGTGCCGCCCCCGGTGAGATAGTGTTTACCAGCGGCGGGACTGAATCAGACAACATGGCCATCCATGGCGCGGCCTACACCAACAAAAGCAGAGGCAACCACATTATCACCAGCGCTGTGGAACATCATGCTGTACTTAACACGGTAAAAGCTCTGGGCAAGCAAGGATTTAATATCACTATCCTGCCGGTAGACCAGTACGGTATGGTAAGCGTGGATGACGTGGCCGCCGCAATTACCGACAGAACTATTTTGATTACAATTATGCATGCGAATAACGAGGTCGGCACTATTATGCCGATAGCGGAGATCGGGAAACTTGCCAGGGAGCGTAAAATAGTTTTTCATGTAGACGCGGTGCAGAGTTTTGGTAAAATTCCGGTAAATGTTGATGAGCTGGGGGCTAACCTGTTGTCCCTGTCAGGGCACAAGATTTACGGGCCCAAAGGAATCGGAGTTCTATATATCCGTAAAGGGACACGCTGGCGGCAGACCCTCTTCCACGGCGGCGCGCAAGAGCGCCTGCGCAGGGCCGGCACTGAGAATATTCCAGGCATCATGGGACTGGCCAAGGCAATCGAACTGGCCATGGAGAACAGGGAAGCCGAAAGCGCCAGGTTAATGGTACTGCGGGATAAATTAATCAAGGGACTTACCAGCATAGAGAATGTCAGGCTGACCGGACACCCCGTGAAGCGCCTGCCAAACCATGCCAGTTTCCTGTTTAAGTGCATCGAAGGTGAATCGATGCTGATCAGCCTTGATATGAAACGTATCGCGGCTTCCACCGGTTCAGCCTGTACATCCGGCTCACTAGAGCCGTCTCATGTGCTGCTGGCGATGGGGATTCCGCATGCGGACGCCCATGGTTCACTGCGCTTAACTCTGGGTAAAGATAATACCGATGATGACGTTGACTATTTACTCGAAGTCATTAAACCGATTGTGGAAAAACTTAGGAACATGTCTCCACTAGAGGATTGATGCACAATGGATCAAAAAACTATACAGGAACTATCGGATAAAATACTTAATCTAAAAAAAGAACGCAATGCAGTGATTCTGGCGCATTTCTACCAGCGTCCGGAAGTACAGGAAGTGGCGGATTTCATAGGCGACTCTCTCGGTCTCTCCCAACAGGCCGCGAACACCGAAGCCGAGGTGATTGTATTCTGCGGAGTTCACTTCATGGCCGAGAGCGCATCCATCCTGTCTCCCGACAAGATCGTGGTCCTGCCTGATGAAAACGCCTGTTGTCCCATGGCCGACATGGTTGACGCGGTGCAGTTGGATCGGAAAAAGCGGGAGATGCCTGAGGCCACAGTCGTATGTTATGTGAATACTTCCGCAGAAGTGAAGGCGGAATGCGATATTGCCTGCACTTCCGCAAATGCGGTTAAAGTCATAGCGTCTTTACCGTCAGGTAAGCCGATTCTATTTGTTCCCGACAAAAACCTGGGACACTATATTATGTCCAAAACAGGGCGGGAAATGACGCTGTGGGACGGCTATTGTTACACCCATGATCGCCTCACTCCTGAAGACATTATTAAATCGAAGGAGGAGCATCCGGAAGCCTTGCTCATGGTTCACCCCGAGTGCCGCCCCGAAGTAATTGCCCTGGCCGACACAGTCTCAAGCACTGCTGGAATGCTCCGTTTTGCCAGGGAAAGCAATGCCCGTGAATTTATTATAGGCACCGAGACGGGCATTCTTCATCCTCTGTGCAAGCAGTGCCCGGATAAAAAGTTTCACATTGTTTCAAATAAACTTGTCTGCCCCAACATGAAAAAGACGACTTTGGATAAGGTCTACAGGTCACTCATAAACCTTGAGCCCAGGGTAACAGTGCCCGAGAAGATTAGGGAGCGGGCAATTTCCTGCTTGAAGAGGATGCTGGAAATTACTTAAGATGGATTTTAGCCAGGATATGAATGTCAACTATTATTATTTTTTAAAAGGAGACTGTAGAGATGTATTCGGAAAAAGTGATGGATCATTTTACAAATCCCCGTAATGTTGGGGAGATACCTAACGCTGACGGGGTAGGCGAGGTCGGCAACCCCGTTTGCGGGGATATCATGAAAATTTATATTAAAGTTAAGGATAATGTTATTAAAGACATAAAGTTTAAAACTTTCGGGTGCGGCGCGGCCATAGCCACCAGCAGCATGGTAACGGAAATGGCAAAGTATAAATCCCTTGAAGAAGCTTTAAAGCTAAGCAACAGCCAGGTAGCAGAAGCTTTGGGCGGTCTCCCCCCCATAAAAATGCACTGCTCCAATCTGGCTGCTGACGCCCTGCATGCAGCTGTTAATAATTTTCGAAAAAATGAACAGGTGATTAAGTGAAAGTTTTCGTTGCGATGAGCGATGGTGTGGACAGTTCAGTTGCTGCCGCCCTGCTGGTTGAACAGGGCTGCGAGGTAATCGGAGCGGCCATGCAGATCTGAGATCAACGGTTACGAAAATAGAAGGAGAGCGGTCAGGCGGTAGATTTACTACCGGGATGATTTCATGATTGGCGGAGGTGTTATTAGCAAGCGTATTCAGGGTTGAGAGAGATATGATGCTGGAAGAGATCTTTACTAACCGTTCATGACATGAGGAGAAATCATGACAAGGTGTTTCCTAACAAATTATGTTTCATGTTTCAAGATCGAAAGAAATAGAGCTGAGATGGGAGAAAAAAATGTTCAGAGGGCTGCGTAAAAATATCCGGGTGGTAATGGAGCGGGATCCAGCCGCCAAATCAGTATTGGAGGTGATTCTCTGCTATCCCGGGTTCCATGCCGTTATTATGCACAGGATAGCCCACTGTTTCTACAGGTGCCGCTGGTTTGTCACTGCGCGACTTATCTCCCACCTGGCCCGCTTTCTGACCGGTATTGAGATCCACCCTGGTGCTAAAATCGGGGAGGGACTGTTTATTGACCACGGTTCCGGTGTCGTTATCGGTGAGACTGCCGAGATAGGTGATAACGTTACCATTTATCAGGGTGTTACCTTGGGCGGCACAGGCAAGGAGAAAGGAAAGAGGCACCCGACCATCGGCAACAATGTGGTGGTCAGCGTGGGCTCCAAGGTGCTGGGGTCCTTTACCGTCGGGGACAACTCCAGGATTGGAGCGGGTTCGGTGGTTTTGAAAGAAGTTCCGCCCGACAGCACAGTGGTGGGGGTACCCGGTAAAGTGGTGGCCAGGAACGGTCGGAAGGTCGAGCCGCGGGAGGACTATGAAATAGACCTGCGCCACGATCTGTTGCCGGACCCCGTGGCGGAAATGATCCTTTGCCTGCAGAAAAAAATTGACAAGCTTGAAAAACGGCTCATGCAGATAGAGAAGGACAGCTCGTCGGTGGAAACAGTCTGCCAGGACGGGGGATAAAGTGCGGGGAAGGCTGCCTGTTTGTTTCGGAGAAGGATGATAAATCACAGGCACGAACAATGTGATCATTTGTTCAGAAGACTAAAGCGGGTGGTTTAAAATTTTAGTTGACGAGGGGGTTACCTTTAAATATAATCATACTAAACCAATAAGATAAATATAATATATAATACTATTTTCTTATCCAGAGAGGGGGAGGGACGGACCCGATGAACCTTCGGCAACCTCAAGCACTACTTGAAAGGTGCCAATTTCCTCCGGAATGCCGGAAAGATAAGAAGAGAGTTTTAAACCTCTTCTTAGTGAAGGGGTTTTTAATTTAAATGACTTATTAGACAGGGAGAGATGCAATCATGACAATTGGGGCAAAAGGATTTGAGACTCTGGCAGTTCACGCCGGGCAGAAAGCGGATCCGACAACCGGCTCACGTGCGGTTCCAATCTACCAGACAACATCTTATGTATTCAGAGATTCCGATCACGCGGCAAACCTTTTTGCGTTGCAGGAGGGTGGAAATATTTATACCAGGATCATGAACCCCACCAATGATGTCCTGGAACAGCGGGTGGCCGCGCTGGAAAACGGGGTTGGTGCCCTGGCTACTGCTTCGGGGCAAGCGGCGGAGTTTCTGGCGATAGCCAATCTGGCTGGCGCGGGGGACAACATCGTGTCTGCCAATAGCCTGTACGGCGGCACATACAACCTCTTTAAAACCACACTGTGCCGTTTTGGGATTGGCGTTTCGTTTGTGGATCCGGAAGATCCGGAGAATTTCCGCCAGGCGATCACACCGCGCACGAAAGCGATATACGCAGAAGCCAGCGGCAACCCGAAGCTCGATGTTATCGATTTTCAGGCGGTTGCGGACATAGCCCATGCTGCCGGCATTCCGTTTATCGTTGATAACACCGTAACCACGCCCTGCATCTGCCGTCCGTTAGAGCACGGCGCTGATATAGTAGTCCACTCTGCCACCAAGTTCATCGGCGGGCACGGTACCTCCATCGGTGGGGTCGTTGTAGACGGGGGGAAGTTTGACTGGGCTAATGGCAAATTTCCGCAGTTTACCGAACCCGACCACACCTATCACGGTGTGGTTTACACCGAGGCCTTTGGCCCGGCGGCATTTATTGGTAAGGCGAGAGTGCACCTGCTGCGCGACCTGGGACCGTGCCTGAGCCCGTTTAATGCCTTCCTGCTGCTGCAGGGGCTGGAAACCCTGCCGCTCCGGATGGAGCGGCACAGCCGGAACGCGCTGGCAGTGGCAAAATTTTTAGAGCAGCACCCGCAGGTAACCTGGGTAAACTATCCCGGCCTGCCCAGTCACCCGTCGCACGAACTGGCCAAAAAATACTACCGCGGCGGCTTCGGCGCGCTGTTAACTTTCGGAATCAAGGGAGGCCAGAGGCCAGCCAAGCGCTTTATAGACTCGCTGGAGATCTTCTCGCTTCTGGCGAATATCGGAGATGCCAAGTCCCTGGTCATTCACCCGGCCTCAACCACCCACCAGCAGCTCTCAGCAGAAGAGCAGCTTGAAACCGGTGTAACTGAGGATTTGATCCGCCTGTCCGTCGGAATAGAGACTGTCGACGACCTGCTGGAAGATTTGGATCATGCCCTGAACAAAGTCTGATTGGCAGAAATGCTATAGTACGACAGGTGAGTGTTCTCAACAGTCGCAGAGTTTATATTGTTAGGTTGGAGGTAATAAAAATGAGTGATGTGTTGAACGTGCTTACAGATAAAACTCCTAAGAAGTTCGACGGACCCGAGGCGCCATGTTCCGTAGGCTATGTGTCCCCCCGGAATGTCAGGCTTGCTGATGAGGCAAACCCACTTCCCCTTGAATGCGGGAAAGCGATCTGGCCGATAGACGTTGAATATGAGATTTACGGGGGACTTAATGAGAAAAAGGACAACGCCATCCTTGTCCTCCATGCACTTTCCGGCGACGCTCACGCGGCTGGTTGGTATCATGACGCCGAAGAATTAGGGAGGCCCTGGCTGGCGAAACGACCCGGGTGGTGGGACAGTATGATCGGTCCGGGAAAGGCGTTTGACACAAAAAAATACTGCGTCATCTGTTCAAATATACTGGGCAGCTGTTACGGCACTACCGGTCCCTCCTCTATTAACCCAGAAACAGGAAGGCCGTACGGCCTTCGTTTCCCGGTTGTGACCGTGGGGGACTGGGTCAGGCTGCAGGAGCGGCTGATCAGCTGCCTGGGCATTGAGCGCCTGGTCTCTGTGGTCGGCGGTTCTCTTGGCGGGCAACAGGCGCTGGAATGGGCCTTGGCCTACCCTGACCGTGTGGCTTCGGCTATAATGATCGCCTCAACAGCATGGCTGACCGACCAGGGGCTTGCTTTCAATGCCGTATCCCGCAAGGCGATTACTGCAGACCCGGGTTTTAAAGACGGAGATTATTATAACACTATAGGACCCGATCAGGGATTGTCAGTTGCCCGGATGCTGGCCCATATCACATATCTTTCCGAGATCTCTATGCACCGCAAGTTTGGGCGCAGGTTTTGCAACGGCGACAGGCCAGGGTTCCAGTTGGAAGCTGACTTTGAAGTTGAGGGCTACCTGCGGCACCAGGCGGAGTCCTTTGTGGAGAGATTTGACGCAAATAGTTATTTATATATTACAAAGGCTGCCGACTACTATGACGCGTCGGCGTGGGGCGGCGGCGACCTGGATAAAGCATGTGAAAAGATCAGCAGTAAAATCTTACTGGTATCGTTCTCCTCAGATTGGCTATACCTGCCGGGACACATGAAGAAACTGGCGCTGACCCTAGGCCGGAACAGGAAACAGGTAAGCTACGCCAATATTCAATCTTTGTACGGGCACGACGCTTTTCTGCTCGAGGTGGATAAGCTGACGCTGCTGGTGCGGAATTTCCTGGAGGGTGGTGGGCAAATTGACAGTAAATAAACAATACCGTTTTGACCATAAGGTTATATATGACCTTATTCCGACAGGGAACTCCGTGCTTGACCTCGGCTGCGGCAACGGCGAACTCTTGTCGAAGCTGATCAGGCAAAAAGGCGTTAAGGGTCTGGGCATTGAGAAGGAATTCGACCTGGTAGCTGAAACAATTGCCAGGGGTGTGCCCGTCATCCACTCCGACCTTGACGAGGGGCTGGCTGGGCTGCCCGACCGTTTTTTCGATTACGTTATCCTGGAGAAAACCCTTCAGGCGGTTAAGAGGCCGCTTTTCGTGTTGGGGGAGATGATGCGCGTTGGGACCGCCGGTATTGTCAGCTTTCCCAACTTCGGGCACAGGCAAGTTGTTTTATCGCTTTTATCGACAGGGAAAATGCCAGTGACACCAAACCTGCCCTATCAGTGGCATGACACGCCAAATATTCACCTTTTTACGGCGAAAGACTTCCTTGACTGGGCCGGGGCTAATAATGTCAGGATTGAAAAGGGATTTTCCTGGACCGGCAGCGAGATTGTTCCGTTTAAAGAGGAGGAATCGGCTCTCGCAGAAGAAATTCTGTTTGTAGTCTCAAGGGAAGGCTGATTGCAGAGTTATGGTTTTGTTGAAAATTTTGTGACTGTTTTGTTAAGCCATCGCCCTATACAGGGTTACAGGATTTAGTACTTAATAGCCAGAACTTATTATAGTAATCGTAAATACATATTAAACTTATATGTTTAAAAATGATACTATAGACGTAGGACAATTTTATACTCTGACTTATACTCAAATTTTGAATTAAATTAGAGTGAAGGGGGTTCTAAAACTGACATGGAATCAAGGAAAAATCTGGGCGGGGAGGTTATAAAATGAGCCAACAAGAAGTTAATCGAGAAGGTTATGAACAAAAAGATATCGATGAAATGAACCAATATATACCTTTCGTAGATACAAAAATTTTTTGGAAAGAAGATTATGGTTGGACATCTCGCTATTGGGAAAGTTTAAGAAAAATGGGATGGACATTAGTTAAGTCAAAAAATGATCCAGAAACGGTTATTGCTCTGGATGAAGCAGGGCATGAGTGCCTTTCGGCGTCTCCAGACAGGATAGCTTTGTTAAAATTATTAACTAACTATTTCCTTGGTGGTGGTTAGGATTTTTGGAGCAGTGTTCAGTAAGTGCGGTTTGACTGGCTATAACATAACGAAGCAAAAGCGGGCCTGCCACAGCAAAAGAAAAGCCGAACGGTCAATTTACATCGTTATACCATTTGTAGAATACCCTATTACTTTTGCCAAAATACACCTTGAACCGAAGGATATGCAGGCAGGTCAAATACCTGAAGTTTTCCTTAAATGAAGGAAAACCGATTCAAAGCGTATCCAGGAGTGTTGAAAACGTGGGACATAAAATGATAAAAAATTGAACAGGTAGGAAAAGAGTACCGGTTATTGATTGAAAGAGAAAAATAGGTTTCTGATTCAGATTTGGAATTTAAAGGAGTGTTATCGGGATTGAGTCTTAATGACGATCAGATAGTGCGCTATAGTAGGCATATTATCTTACCCGAGGTGGGTCCTGGAGGTCAGAAAAAAATCAACAACGGCAGGGCGCTGCTTATTGGAGGGGGGGGGTTAGGTTCCCCCGTGGCCTATTACCTAGCTGCTGCAGGGGTGGGAACTATCGGTATTATTGATGACGATGTTGTGGATTTAAGCAATCTGCAGAGGCAAATACTGTATTTTACAGCTGACGTTGGCAAGTCCAAGGCGGTTTCCGCCAAGGAAAGGTTGACAGCTTTAAACCCCGACTGCCAGGTAGTTGCATACCAGGAAAGATTGACGGCATCAAATATAATGAGAATTATTGGAGACTATGATGTTGTTGTTGATGGTACCGACAACTTTGCTACCAGATTTTTAGCTAACGATGCCTGTGTCATTACTAAGAAGCCGTTTTTCCATGGCGCGGTGCTAAGATTTTTCGGTCAGGCTTTGACTGTTTTGCCAGGGAAAGGGCCGTGCTACCGCTGTGCTTTTCAAATACCGCCGCCACCCTCAATAGTTCAGACTTGTGCGCAGACGGGTATTTTAGGGGTTCTCCCGGGGACAATCGGTTTGATCCAGGCTACAGAAGTTTTAAAGTATTTTCTGGAGATAGGAGACTTACTGGTGGGTAAGCTGCTGACCTACAATGCCCTGGCTATGGAATTCAGCAAGACTGAGATTCGGAAGAATCCGGACTGTCCTGCCTGTGGAATTAACCCGGCGCTTCTTAAACTGGTCGACTATGAACAGCAGGTGTGCGATTTGAAAACCAGGTAAATATTTAGAGGATCACTTTGGAGCATATGGGCAGCCTGGGTCGTCAAATACTCATAAAAGAAATACTTGACGGCTACGGGACTGTTCTGGCTGCTTTTTTACAGGGGTGTGAACAGCACTTTCTATTCCAAGTCCGTATTCATAAAGGTAACAAGCAAATCGTTTCCTTAATAGTTTAACTTTGCCTGGCTGCAGACTCTAATCCAAAATTCCAACGAAACAGAACTGGTTTATCGCTTATTTCCTAAATGCATAGTTTGGTTTGCTCTTCTATCTCATCCTTCGACTTTATGCGAATCTGCCAGGTAAACTCTTTGCCATTTTTGAAAAAAGGATTCAATGATAATAAGCCATGACCCGTGCTTAGAGGTAAAAAAATTAAAACCGGTTTGTAATTATAGTAAGTTGCTTTATGGAGTTTAACCTGCTGGGTACTTAATGGTTTGGAGATGGACCGCCAGCGATTCTCGCTACCTTGTGTTACAGCATGTTGGAACAGTCCAGAGTTCGTTTAAAGAAATCCAAGTCTTTGGGTATCAAAGAAGAGGGGGTTAATTTATGAGTAACAATAAAGTCGATGCAACATTGGATATTACTGATGTCGTATGCCCTGTAACCTTTGCCAGGACACTGCTTAAACTTGAGGACATGATGGTGGGTGAGGTTTTGGAGGTTTTTTTGAATGACGGGGAGCCTCTCCAGAAAGTTCCTAAAAGCATTACCGATGAAGGCCACAAAGTTATTTTAATTGAAAAAGTCGATAGTAAATACAGGATGCTGGTTGAAAGAGGGGAGTAAGTCTTTTGGCCATCATGTAGAGAAGGTGTCTTTGTTGAGTTAAGAAACCTTTTTTCTATGGTGATATCCTCAGATTTTCCGGACGGTTCCTTGCCATGATACCGGCGCGGGGGCTGTGTTACAGGTGTATTTTTTGGCGGGCCGCCGCTACCATGTTCCGCACCCACCTCTGCCGAGGCAGGTGTGCTGTCGGGAACCATAGATGTTATTCATGCGACGTAAGTTTTGAAATACTAAACCCCGCCATAACCGGGCTTGTGGACTACGAACCACCGGTGTGTTCAGCTAAAGGAGTAGCGTGAAAAATAACTTGTATTGAGCATAAAAGGGCGCACTAAACTAAAGCCTTTAAAGACCTAAAAAAATCAAGTTTTATTTTAAGCCACAGAAATGTGGGGGGTAATCCCCTGTGAAGTAATGATTGTGGCAACGAGAAAAGTTTTATGCACATCGACACCACAACAGAGTAGTTTGTATCTTCTCCTTAAACTAATAATAACAAAGTGGTGAAAACTGCGCACCATTTTTCATTACTATTTGTGCCGCCAACGGTAGCGGCGGAATGGAGGTTTATATGGGAAAATCTAGCCCGGATGTCAAAGTGCACTGCACCCGGTATAGACAATGAGACGGTCGGTGGAGCGCTGAAAGATTTTAACCTATGGATTGAGAAACTTATGAATTCAATTCATCGTAAGAGCTATAAGCCTCCGGCGGTTAGAAGAGTCTGGATACCAAAACCAGGCAAATCAGAAAAACGCCCGATTGGAGTTCCTTTTTCTATATTGACAATCAGGCCGGCGGCTCCCCGCAGGAGAGTGTTGAAACCCAATCTCAAACTGATAATCACGACAGGGTAACCGTCGAGCCTGGGCCCGGCGGTGAAAACAGTGCGGTGACCCAGCCAGACGTCGCTCAAAAAAACACTTTGACAGATGATGACAGTCAGGAAAGTCAGCCAGCTAAAAATAGCGGCGGTGCCGCAAACACTCCCGCGGAGGGCACAAATCCGGATATCCTGCCGGACGGCCAAAACCCTGATACTATGGCAGGTAATACCACTCCCGAAGTAAAACCGGATAACGGTTCAACAACTAAACCACCGGACCCACTCAAACCGGCCAATCCGCCCAAGCCGAAACCTGGCTGAGGGAAACCCTGTCCGTAAGCTTCCGTTGGGAGCTAGTGATAAAATTTTAATCAATAGTGAGATAAACCTTCCCAAATGGGCTGTTGACAAATTAATTTTGGGTCAAACGTAATTAGGGCTTGCTGTATAAATTCTCTAATTTAAAAACTGCTCTTAGACAATTGCATAACCATTGTAACTTTTGGCTTTCAAAAGCCTCCAAGATAGCCCTTAGAAAATGGTAATAAAGAAGCCGGAGTCTGTGCTCCAAGTTCATTACCAGGAACTGCAGCGAAATGATGCTTTCTGCTGTCTCTTTAAGGCGTGCCATGATTCTGGCCAGGCCGTATCTACGCTTGCATATGCCAAAGCCGCCTTCAACAGCGTTACGCTCCCTCATGTCTTGGCGTGCAATTTGCTTCTCTTGTCTGCTGTCAAGTCAATCATGTTATATTACCTCGTATTTCAAATTCAATCCTTCAGTGTAGTTCAAAGCTCCTTTAACGCTGGCTTCAGCACCTGAAAGATCCAGTGCCAGATCCCCAAATATCTCTTTTTGCTACTTCAAGATTAACATCTTCCAAAGCTGTAACTTCATATGTTCCGGTAGTATATGTTTTCTTAATTCCATAAATCTTTATCCTCTATGGCAATAAAATATCTGCAACAGATTTTTATTGACAAAATATTTACTAGAATATAATATTTAATAAACAAATAGATTTAGTGTATATTAAAAGTATACTAATAAACTGTGATATACTCGGGGGGGATTTAAAATCATCCATTTTATATGCCATGCTTATTAAAATAGTAAGATAATTAAAAGTATTTATTGGCGAAAGACAAACTTTAAATTAACTAAAACCAGGGAGGTAAAAACAATGGCCAAAATCGCGAACAACCTGACTGATTTAATCGGGAAAACACCCCTGCTGAAACTGAACCGGGTAACAGAGGGATTGGAGGCGGAGGTTGTTGCCAAGCTTGAATCCTTCAATCCCGCCGGCAGCGTTAAAGACCGGATTGGTTACAGCATGATCAAGGATGCGGAAGAGAAGGGACTGCTTAACAAGGACAGTGTCATAATAGAACCCACCAGCGGCAATACCGGCATCGCCCTGGCATTCGTGGCCGCGGCCAGGGGTTACAAGCTGATCCTGACCATGCCTGATACCATGAGTGTTGAACGCCGCAATCTTTTAAAAGCTTACGGAGCTGAGCTTGTTCTAACGCCCGGTGCGGACGGAATGAAAGGCGCCATCCGCAAAGCCGAGGAACTGGCAGCCCAAGTACCAAATTCTTTCTTGCCCCAGCAGTTCAAGAACCCGGCCAATCCGGAGATCCACCGGGCTACCACTGCGGAGGAGATATGGGAAGACACCGACGGCAGAGTGGATATTGTTATTGGTGGTGTCGGTACCGGCGGTACTATCACCGGGGTTGGCGAAGTAATAAAAAAACGCAAGCCTGATTTGAAAGTAATTGCCGTGGAGCCGCTGGATTCACCGGTTCTGTCGGGAGGAAAGCCCGGCCCCCACAAGATCCAGGGAATTGGCGCCGGTTTTGTGCCGGATGTTTTGAACCTGGACATAGTTGATGAGATTTATAAGGTAAAAAACGAAGAAGCTTTTGAAACCGGCCAGAGACTGGCCCGGGAGGAAGGCTTGCTGGTGGGCATTTCATCCGGCGCGGCGGCTTTCGCTGCCCTGCAGATTGCCAGGCGGCCCGAGAACAAGGGCAAACTGATCGTGGCGGTACTGCCGGATACCGGTGAAAGATACCTGAGTACAGCGCTGTTCCAGGAATTGAAATAAAATTTGATCCGATCAATGCGCTTTAGAAGGAGGAGAAGAAAATGACCGAACACGGGACTTGGATCTTGAAAAAAGGACTGGCAGAGATGCTTAAGGGTGGGGTGATCATGGATGTCACCACGCCGGAGCAGGCCAGAATAGCTGAAGAGGCCGGAGCATGCGCCGTTATGGCTTTAGAAAGGGTGCCGGCTGACATCCGGGCGGCCGGCGGAGTGGCCAGGATGGCCGACCCTTCAATAATTTTACGCATCATGGAAGCGGTGACTATTCCAGTGATGGCCAAAGCCCGTATCGGTCATTTTGTTGAAGCACAGATCCTGCAGGCTCTCGGTATAGATTATGTTGACGAGAGCGAGGTGCTGACACCAGCGGATAATCTTTTTCACATTAATAAGCATGCTTTTAAAGTTCCTTTTGTCTGCGGCGCCCGCAACCTGGGTGAAGCCCTGCGCCGGATTGGTGAGGGTGCGGCTATGATCAGGACCAAGGGGGAGCCCGGGACCGGTAATATTGTCGAGGCTGTTACCCACATGCGCGCCGTCACGGGAGAGATTCGCCGCCTGCAATCTCTCCCCGCGGAGGAGCTTATGACAGCGGCCAAGGAATTAGGGCGCCCTATGAACTGGTGGTTGAAGTAGCCCGGTCGGGGCGGCTGCCGGTTGTAAATTTTGCGGCCGGCGGTGTGGCGACTCCCGCTGACGCGGCCTTAATGATGCAGCTGGGCGCCGATGGTGTTTTTGTAGGTTCCGGGATTTTCAAGTCTGCTGACCCGCCGGCCAGGGCCAGGGCTATTGTTGCTGCTACCACCCATTATAATGATCCGGAGATCCTGGCCAAGTATTCCGGCGGGCTGGGTACGGCCATGAAGGGACTGGAAATTGCCAATATACCGGCAGCCGAGCGGATGCAGGAGAGAGGCTGGTAAAAATCACGCTTTTTAACCAGTTATTCATTTAGAAAAAGCTCTCGGGTATGTTTATGTGGCGTTATTTACTTTTTATCATAAAGTACCTATTTAAAATGGAGGTATTGCCGTGTTGGAGAGGGTCTTTAATAAAATAGAGAGGGAGCAGGAGCTGAATAAGGATGACATAATAAGTCTTCTTGCTTTGGAAGATGAAGAGAAACTTAAGATACTTTACAGACTGGCAGATCGTTACAGGCAGAAATACGTCGGCGAGGAGGTCCACCTGAGGGGCTTGATTGAGTTCTCAAATTACTGCCGTAAAAACTGTTTTTACTGCGGCATCCGCTGGGGAAACCAAAAAGCTAACCGCTATCGCATGAGCTTGGATGAAATACTTGATAATGTCAACGATGCTGAAAAACTGGGATATAAAACGGTGGTCCTGCAATCCGGGGAGGATCTATATTATACTTCTGATAAACTTGTTGACCTGGTCAAAAAGATCAAGCAGCGTTCTGATGTTGCGGTAACCTTAAGTATCGGGGAGCGTCCAATTGGGGGCGAACGTGCTTATGCCCAATGTTACGCCGGTTAAATACCGGGCTCTATATGAACTTTATCCCGCCAAGGTCTGCATCACTGAGAACGCCGAGCAGTGCCATGGTTGTATCCACGGGCGGATATTCTCAATCGGGCGCCCGGTCAGCCAGGGTTACGGCCACTCTTTTTATCCGTCCCGGAACAAGGCTGAGGCCATAGGGTGATACTGAACTCGTAAGGGTCAAGTTTAGAAAAACGAGACATAATTAGTTTTAAAGGATAACAAAGCACACATATTTGAAAGTTGACAAGAGTCTGTGGCAAAAGCTATTTAATCAACTTCCAAATAGGGTCTCAGACATACAGTCTAAAAAATACTATATAAAACCTTATTATTGCAACAAGAAGCATTATTAATAAATTGAATTGGATGAATACATACTATATTGGTATACGCTAAAATGTGGATACAGGATTACCTTTATAGTGTCGCTGCTGTTTTGAACTATTTAGAAATTAACCTTGGTCAGAATATTCTGTTAAGTATCATATTGGAACATATGTTTCCCCGGTTTTGGGTCTTGACTTTTTAAATCTAGTTTTATGCAACACTACTGTCAATAAATAGTAAAGATCAATAGGTTTTTCGCCATTTCGTGTGAGTTCTAAAATCCTAAAGCAGCCGCCTTTGACATGAAGCCTCGCACTAGTGTTTCCAATGGCCAAAGAACCACAGCTTTGCCTGTGGCCCTTCCCAATCAAGGCTAACACAGGAATTCTCCATGTCAAGACTCTCCGCCTCGTTCCGATGAACAGCCGTAAACTATATGTTTACCCACACAAAAGGACGAGAGACGGTCAATACGAACATATTTCTTAGAGTTTTTTTTAAACACCTTTTTCTTAGCATTATTTTAAAATGATAGGGGTATGAGTAACAAATGAAAAAAATTAAATTGTTATTATTTGTTATGATGATGATGATAATAGTGATATACTGCACTGGTTGCACTCTTGAAGAATCAAATACTAGCTACGAACCTTTGTGAGTACCCAATCAGTCGCATGGACTAAAGATAAATAGTTCAAAAATAAACCTGGTAAAACAGGAACAAAAACAAATTGTGCAATTGCAATTAATTATTGAAAATATAACAAGTGAAGATTTTAATGAGATAAGTATTACAACAAATTTTCCGAATATCCAACACGAAGAAAAACATCTACAGGAAAATGCTGGTGTATCATTAAAAGCTGGAGAGCAAAAACTATTTAATATTGAAGCTATCTATGATGTATCTGATAAGCAGATTAAAAGAAGAGATTTAAAGCGTATGACAGTTGGTTATTCTTACAGTATTAGTAACAGTTTTTACACTGGACTATTTGTACAAAAATAAGTTGGTGCTTTCGACAGATGCCCGCCGCAGGAAAGCAAACTGCTCTTCATAAGGGTCAAAGGTGCCCATATATAACCAGAGACGTGATGAGCATCGACTTTTCGACTGGCATACAAACTATTCTCCTGCCAGTCCGCGGAGGACAGCCTGACGCTGGCTATGGCTATGTGCGAGCGGGCTCTCTCACCTATAGACGGCAAACTTATTGTAACTGAAGGGGATGAAGCTTACGGCGGGTCTTCGCTGCATTCGGCTTCACCTGATGGGGAGATCCTTTCTCCCTTAATAACAGGATATATCCCTGCAGATGGATGTGCCTTAAACCCCGACGGCAGCGGGATACCCAAAGCCGAAAAGAACTACTTTCTAATAAAAGTAGTTCTTCGTTATACCGACTTATGATGTTAATCAATAATATATAAATTATTGGGTTAATAGACCTAATAACTCTCCTTCTGTCATTTTTTTCAAATCACGTATTTTAACATATTCAGTTTTAGATACAATTTGTACATTTCCAGACGTAATCTTAAATTGCCAAGGCTCAGCGGCACCATAATAAGTTCCTTCTACACCATTCTTCAAAAATAATACATACTTTTGGCCTGGTTCCAATGATATGCCCCCGTATTCGTCTATTTTAGACCCATCATTTAGCTCGCTGTATTCCGGGTAAACGATACTTATATTATTATCACCATTTCCCTTTAGCCACTGAGATACTTTAAATTCATATTCCTGGCTCATACATTTCCAGTCTTTTGCGTATTCTTTAGGGTTTTTGGGATCTTTAGCGAGATTTCTTGAATTCTGACTTCTATTAACAACTTCCCCGACAACAATGCAATCTGATTCTTTAGATAAATCTTTTATAGTATCACGAGTATCATAATCACTAACAACAACATTTTCTGAATTGTCACTTAACGTTGTATAGCTTAAAAAGTCTGGTTCCTCTGACTTTTTTGTGTTATGATTTACAATAGTAAAAGTTGTTATAGTTGCTACTAAAATCAACACAAGAAAAACAACCGGTATTTTTTTAGAGATTAACAATTAAATTACCTCCTCGTGAATAGTTTTAATAAACTTGACAAACAGCACTTATATCAAGTGATTGTGGTACGAAAATGAAATTTTTGTCTCTATTAGGATTCATAATAACATTGCCAGAATTATGAGCCAAACTCATTGCATGACCAACCTCATGGTTCGCGACACTTCTTCTATAAGTATCTGTTTTACTTTCACATACAAACTGATTAATTTCGCACCATGCACGTACATAACTACTAGTAGTATATGCCATCTGACACCTTCCAGCCTCATTTGCATTTTCAAGGTAGTATACTCCACCCATCCTATTGTCTGAACAACCAGAAGGTGTTGAATCTGAATAACCCCACTGAAAATCACTTTGTGCCCCATTCCAATCACTTAAAGCTGTTTCAAATGCACTTTGATATGGCTCCCATGTTCCACCCCATTTATAAGCAACAACATTGCCATAATAAAAATTTTGTTTGAAAGAATATACATTATAAGCGTAAGCATTAACAATACCTATTAATAATATTAATATCGAAATAAAAACAATTGATATTTTTTTTAACATTAATAATCCTCCTTTGTGGTAAAAATGGTATGTCTCACGAAAAATTCGCAAGTAAATGGTATCTCCTTCTGTTACTGGAGCAGAATATCTATAGGTTTAATGAATTACATTGCCCATTGGATTCACCCCCCTTCATTTATTTTGTAACCCAGCAGGTGCAGGTTTAAAAAATAATCACATTGCTCCAACTGTATTTACTACTCCATCTGTTTCGAAAAATGCATTCACATTAAGACGAATGAAAACGGTTTTTGGTTCCCAAAATTATGAAAAAAAAATTAAAAAATTCTTCCGAAAAAATGGATCCAAATCTCATTCTCAATCGTCTTAATGTAGTACTTTATTTTTGGAAAGGGGAATGTGGTATGAAGGGGTTTCGGAAAAGTGTGTTGTCTTTGATGTTGGTGGTTGTTTTTCTTGGAGTAGCTTGTGCCGCTTATGCGGCGCCGGCAGGTTGAAAGCGCCGCCGGAACCAGGTAAGGCGTATAAGGAAGCGTGTATTGAAATGGCCCCGTGCTTGTAGGGGGCCATATAACCACAATTATCTACATCAAAATATCGGCGTTATTTATAATGATCTTCTAACCGCCCCCCCTCGTTCTCAATCAGCGAATCCATCGGTACTTTTTTACTACCCATATGCCCCCAGGACCTTTTCGATTTGGTTGTTGCAGGTACGTCTCTATGATGCCTTTTGAAGTTGATAAGATTACACTTGCATTTCCGTCATCACTCTTTTCAACTTTTTCAATGCTTAGTACATGAAGTCCCAAGGAAATATGTATAAAATCCAATGCCGTACCATCCGGGGAAAGGCGACCGACCTTATGTCCTTGATCAGTTTCACTTTGCATTTTTTCTATTTCTTTATAGTCCAGGCTAATATCTATCCATTCTTCGCCCTCTGAGTCAAAGTGATCGACATTCTGCCCCCGGTCAGATTCATTTTGTTTTTTTTCTATTTCTTTATAGCCTGTGCCAATATCTGTCCGTTCTTTATTATTGTTTTCTGAAGTTATGTTATAATTAGTAACGAAAATTATCACCAGGCCTGCAAATATTAAACCTATTATGCCTAACCTAAAGCTGTTCCTAATTGTCAAAATATCAACTCCTCGAATAAAATAAGCAGGTATTACGGGGAGAAGGGAAAAAGTAGTAATCACTCAGCTCCAACATTGAGGAGCTGAGTGATTATATATAATTAGGTCTTAGGGTAAATCTGTATAAAACACCTCAACCCAGCGACTTACTAGAGGTCCTCCAAATCCGAGTTCAGTAGCAACATCATGTGAAAGATCAACACCTGCAGGGTTTAGTACTGTCCTATCAAACTCATCTAACCCGTTATTGTAGTTATCGAAATATGCTGCTTCGGCTTCTGGTTTTCCTAGGGGAAGATCAGTAAATGTTCTCCTTGGATTGCTTCCAGTAGCGGAGTCCCAGTAATTATCGTTTTCATTCCATGGGCCTGCCTCTTTTATAAAAACATAATATGCCCAATACTCGGGCTGTCCAACTACTTGAGAGCGTATATTTACAGTATACGGTGGGTTTGGGTATGTGTAGTCCGTGCCATAGTTAGCGAATTTAAGGTACTTATCGGGCAGTGCAGCTTCTCTGTCAGTATAGGCGTCATATTGAGTAGCATATACATATTGAGAAGAGATATCGGATTTAATTGAAATATCCCCCTGCTTTTTAAATCTTTGATTTCTGTATTCTGTCTCGGAGGACCACCATTGACGAATCCACTTACGGAATTCAGGATATCGCTTTCCGAGAAGCGTTTTCAATTTACTGTCGGAACCTTGAAGTGAAACTTTTAACTCTTGTTCATAGCTTATATTTTTGTCATTTTCTATCTGTTTTTTAAAATCCCTGCATTTTAAAAATTCTTCCGCTGCTATTGATCGTAATTGTTCAAGTTCCTCATTTGTCAAACTAATGTCTGATTTCAATTGCTGGACGTCGGATTCTAATTTCGTATCCTGGGTATAAAGCAGATAGTGCAACACTGGTTTGACCAACCAAGGGTCATTGTCATTACCACTTGTTTGTGCACTTACATTATTGGTAAACAAAACGGAAAAAGCGCATTGTGTTTGTCAATCAAAAAGTTTACCACTGTGATCACGTAAAAGTTTACCACCCATAAGAAGGGGATCAGCTCATTTGGAATGGTAATTATGGAATATTATTACTGGCGGTCTTTTAGCAATATTAT
>NZ_QFFZ01000119.1 GCF_004369225.1 Pelotomaculum propionicicum | reverse complement strand
AATCCGAAGAACACGCTCGCCTTTATCGTACATTTTTAAGGTTAATTTGCCAAAGTGTACTTTGAACACCGTCAAATTATACGTAGGTTTCTCGACCGTGAGTTTGGGTTGGGACGGACTTTGCCCTAGTTTTTGGCGGTGACAAGGACGGTGTTTCCATCCGAAGATAGTTTTGATTGTTCGGATGTCCAAAGAACCGCGGGTCAACATCGAGAAGTTCATTGTAATATTCGGAAAACTCGTCTGTGGCTTTCATATTGCTCCTCCAAGATTTATTATCTTGGGAATTGTTATACTACGTAAACCAACCGTTTTCAACTGCCCCTTTAGGGGCCCCTTTATCCAAGCGTAGGCTTGGAAAAAGCGTAGATCTTATCTTAAAAATCTAAAGATTTACGGAAGGTTAAAGATATGGCTAAAAATGATACGGCTTTAGAGGTTCAAAAATCAGGATATTTACAGCTGGCGGATTTTAACATGAACGAGGCGATGGCAGAAGAACTTGACGGTTTGGACGGCGGTTTTGAGTTGATATGGGTTACAGCCTGCAATATGCCTTCAGGATGCATGAAAAAGCACTGAAATGTATCGAATCTTGCAAAGAGGAGAGTAAAGTTGATAAAAAGAGAGTTGCGATGGTGGTAAAATAGTATCGTAAACAAGTATAAACAAGCCTTCGCAGGGTGAACTTGCGAGGGCTTTCTTTATGCCTGAACGGAGATGAGTATATTGCCATATAAACCTAAACGTTCCTGCAGCTATCCCGGCTGCCCGAAGCTGACGGAGGGACGGTTTTGCGAGGAACATCAAAAAGCGATAGATGCCCATTACAACAAATACCAGCGCGATCCGGCCACCCGCAAACGCTACGGCAGGAGCTGGAAGCGCATCCGCGACAGGTATATGGCTGAACACCCGCTCTGCGAGCAGTGCCAGAAGGAAGGCAGGCTTACGCCGGCTGAGGAGGTGCACCATATAGCACCTCTGTCCAAGGGCGGGAGCAACGCAATGGAAAACCTGATGAGCCTTTGCAAGTCCTGTCACTCGGCGATTACAGCTAAAGAAGGCGGGAGATGGGGATGAAATCGTTCCTTAAAAATAAAATCTTAATCAAAACAAATCGCTATGGGTTCCTGTTCGTGTAAGGGTCAGGGTCAAAATATCTTTTACGATTTTATATATGAGCAGCCAATCCGGTGTGATGTGGCATTCACGATGACCGCCATAGTTGCCGGCAAGCGGATGGTCAAGATATTTTGAAGGCAAAGGCTTTTCCTCAACAAGAAAATGCAGCGCCTCTTCGAAAAGCTTAACATCATAGCCGCGCTTGATAATGGTTTTGAAATCTTTTTTAAACCTGCTGGAGTATCTGATTTTAAGCATGCAAATCCTCCATCAGAGCATCAATGCTGGTAAAGGTTTTACTCATATTGCGGTTGTTGTTGACATCGTCGATTGCCGCCAAGGTTTCTGCGTTGGGTTTTTCGATGCGAAGATCAAAAGGTATGCCACCGTAACGGACGGAATAACGCAGGAACATATTTATAGCCGTAGACATATTAAGTCCGAGCTCTGAAAAAATGGCATCTGCCTGGCGTTTTAACTCCTCATCGACACGAATATTTAAATTGGTTGTGTTAGCCATTGTATCAGCTCCTTTCTAACCTTGATTATAAAGCATTATATGTAATTATTCAATAAAATATACCAAATTGCTTTACGATGTAATTACAAATTGCAAGTTCTCCCGGCTAGGGGGGCAAAATCTTTACAACCCTGGCTCCGGAGAACGGGTGGTGGGTCACGCGCGAAAATTCGCGGTTTCAAGAGGGGGTATACCCCAGTTTACTGAGTATTGTGTGCAAAGGCAGGTGATGTGAAATGGCCAACGGGCATGGCGGCCCGCAGATTGGCGCGGGCAATAAGAAAAAACCGCTGGCGGATAAGATATTGGAAGGCAATCCCGGCAAGCGCCGGCTGACGGTTGTAGAATTTACTGATACCGCCGATTTGGAAGGGCAGCCCATGCCCCC
>NZ_QFFZ01000118.1 GCF_004369225.1 Pelotomaculum propionicicum | reverse complement strand
CAAATAGAGGGACGAAAGAGAGGGGGAGTAGTAATTGGCATCCTGTACATGCGGCGAACAAGCTGACCAAACCAAGGAAGCTGCAATGCAAAAGCTTTTTGACCAGTACCGCGATTACAAAGGAGGACTGATCCCGGTACTGCAGGAAGCCCAGAACATTTACGGCTACCTGCCGAAAGAAGTGCTTCAGCAGATCGCCAAAGAACTGCGCATACCATTCAGCAAAGTGTTCGGGGTATGCACCTTTTACGCACAGTTTCACTTAAAACCCCGCGGCCGGAACATCATCCGGGTATGTCTGGGCACAGCCTGTCACGTACGCGGCGGCTCCAAGATTTTCGAGGCGGCCAAGGAACACCTGGGGGTAGGGCACGGAGAGACCACCGACGACCTGAAGTTCACCCTGGAGACAGTAGCCTGTATCGGCGCCTGCGGCCTGTCGCCGTGCATGATGATTAACGACGACACGCACGGCCGTCTGGTGCCCAAACAGGTAGGCGGCATATTCGACTCTTACGAGTAGAGGAGGTGGAGAGAAACATGCAAAATCTTGATCAAATACGCGCCAAATATAAAGAACAATACCAGCAGAAAACCGGCAAGACCCGCATCGTAGTCGGACTCGGCACCTGCGGCATCGCGGCCGGCGGCGACAAAGTGATGGAAGCCATCAAAGAGCAGGTAGCCGCGCGCGGCCTTGACGTCGACATCGACTTTACAAGCTGCATCGGCATGTGCTACCGCGAGCCGATGGTGGAGATAGCCCTGGCCGGCGCGCCCAGCGTCTTATATGGGGACATATTTGCAGATAAAGTAGAAAAGCTTTTAGAAACCCACATAGTAAACAAAACCCCTGTATACGAGTGGGCGGCTTTTCAGATTCCAGGCAGCGCCACTCCTTACGAGGGCATCGACATCATGGAAAAAGCGCCCTACTACGAGAAGCAGGTACGTTCAGTAACCTCGCGACTGGGCCGGACAAACCCCGAGAGCATAGTTGACTACATCGCCACCGGCGGGTACGAGGGCATAGAAAAAGCCCTTGGCATGGACCGGCTGGCAGTGATAGAAGAAGTCAAGAAGTCCGGCCTGAGAGGGCGCGGCGGCGGCGGCTTCCCCACCGGGACCAAGTGGTCGTTTGTGTACGGCGCGCAGGGCGATAAGAAATACGCCGTCTGCAACGCCGACGAAGGCGACCCCGGCGCGTTCATGGACAGGTCGGTCTTAGAGGGCGACCCCCACTCAGTCCTGGAAGGCATGATGATCGGCGGCTACGCCATCGGCGCCGACGAAGGATATATATACTGCCGGGCGGAATACCCGCTGGCGATCAAGCGGCTGAACATGGCCATAGCCCAGGCCGAAGAGCACGGGCTGTTGGGAGACAACATACTTGGCTCCGGCTTCAACTTCCGGATTAAGATTAAAGCCGGCGCCGGCGCGTTCGTCTGCGGCGAAGAGACCGCGCTCTTAAACTCCATCGAAGGGCTGCGCGGCATGCCCAGAGTACGTCCGCCGTTCCCGGCGCACAAGGGTCTGTTCGGCAAGCCCACCGTATTAAACAACGTTGAGACCTATGCCAACGTGCCGTTCATCATCCGCAACGGAGGCGACTGGTACGCGGCGATGGGCACCGAGAAGAGCAAAGGGAGCAAAGTGTTCTGCCTGACCGGCAAAGTGAACAACACCGGCCTGATGGAAGTGCCCATGGGCATTACCCTGCGCGAGATCATCTTCTCCATCGGCGGCGGCATCCAGTACGGCAAAGAATTCAAAGCCGTGCAGAGCGGCGGCCCGTCCGGCGGCTGCATACCGACAGCGCACCTGGACACCCCGATCGACTACGACTCACTGACCGCGCTCGGCGCGATCATGGGTTCCGGCGGTCTGGTGGTCATGGACGAGACCACCTGCATGGTCGACGTGGCCAAGTTCTTCTTGAACTTCACCCAGCTTGAGTCCTGCGGCAAGTGCACCCCCTGCCGTGAAGGGACCAAGCGGATGCTTGAGATACTGCAGAGGATTTGCGACGGCAAGGGCGAGATGGAAGACATCGACACGTTAGAGCGTTTGTGCAGGGTAATTAAGAGCAGCGCGCTGTGCGGTCTGGGACAGACCTGCCCCAACCCGATTGCGACCACCCTGCGCTACTTCAAAGACGAGTA
>NZ_QFFZ01000117.1 GCF_004369225.1 Pelotomaculum propionicicum | reverse complement strand
AAAAGCATGTTAGACAGGTTCTAAAAAAGATGGAATCCTGGGTGTAGTCCCGAATTTATTTTTTGAAGGGGGCACAAACCCTTGCTACACCTGGTATTGGAAAATTTTTACGCCAAACTTGGGTTATCAAATATTTAAACAGGAGGCCACCGATGGAGCAACGTAAAGGAAACCTGCCCACCAGAAAAGAAATTCCAGACCAGTACAAGTGGCGGCTGGAAGATATTTATGCCAGCGATGAGCTGTGGGAACAGGATTTTCAGCAGGTAAAAAAGTTAAGTGATGAAGCCGCCGCCTACCGGGGCAAGCTGGGGCAGTCAGCGCGGTCTTTAATGGAAATCCTGCAGTTGGAGTACCGGCTGCAGGAACTTAACGAGAAAGTATATACTTATGCCCGCATGCGCCGGGACGAGGATAACGCCAACCCCACCTACCAGGCGCTGACTGACCGGGCGGAGAGTTTGCATACCCAGGTACAGACGGCTCTCTCCTTCATCGAACCGGAAATCCTGGAACTCCCCCCGGCAACTTTAGAGCGCTGGCGGCAGGAGGAGCCAGGCCTGACACTGTATGGTTTTGCCCTGGACGAACTGCTGCGGCAAAAAGAGCACATTCTTTCCTCAGCCGAGGAGCGGATTATCGCCGGCGCTGGTGAAGTAACCCAGGCTCCGGCAAACATTTTCAAGATGCTCAATAATGCGGACATGACCTTCCCTTCGATCAGGGATGAAGATGGATATGAGGTGGAGATTACCCACGGGCGGTACAATCAATTGATGGAAAGCTCAGACCGCCGGGTGCGCCGGGAGGCTTTTATCTCTCTCTACAGTTCCTACCGGAAACTGCAGAACACATTGTCCGCCACCCTCTCCTCCAGTGTGAAAAGGGACGTTTTTTATGCCCGGGTGCGCAAATTCCCTTCAGCTTTGCAGGCCTCACTTTTTGCTGAAAACATACCCCCTGAGGTATATGACAATCTGATCGATACAGTGCGGCGCAACCTGGGCTCCATGCACCGTTATGCCGCCCTGCGCAAGCAACTGCTGGGCCTGGATGAACTGCACATGTATGATTTGTATACCCCCATGGTAAAGGATATCAAATGGGAAATTCCCTTTGTAGAAGCAGTTGAACTGGTGAAAACAGGGCTCATGCCGCTGGGCGCTGCTTATAGTGAAATTATGGCGAGGGGGCTGACTGAGAGATGGGCGGATGTCTTTGAAAACAAGGGTAAAACCAGCGGCGCCTATTCTTGGGGCCCCTACGGTACGCACCCCTATATTCTGCTTAATTATAAGGACAACTTAACCAACCTCTTCACCTTAGCCCATGAAATGGGGCATGCCATGCATTCTTATTTCGCCAGCAGTGAGCAGCCTTACCTCTACGCCCATTACACTATTTTCACTGCCGAGGTGGCTTCCACAGTCAACGAATCCCTGCTGATGGAGCACCTGCTCAAGACGGTGGGCGAGCGGGACAAAAAACTGTACCTGCTTAACCACTACCTCGAACAGTTTCGAGGTACTGTTTTCCGGCAGACCATGTTCGCCGAGTTTGAAAAAATTGTGCACGAAAAAATTGAGGACGGGCAGGCCTTGACGCCTGAGCTTCTCCGCCAGATTTACCACCAGCTCAATGTCGATTACTACGGCCCGGAGATGGTTGTAGATGAGGATGTGGACTTCGAATGGGCGCGTATTCCCCATTTTTACTCCGCCTTTTACGTCTACAAATATGCCACCGGGTTTTCCGCGGCTGAGGCTATTACCCGCAGGATCCTGGAGGAAGGCCCGCCGGCAGTTGACCGTTACCTTGGCTTTTTGAAAAAGGGAGGCAGTGACTACCCCCTGAACCTGTTAAAAATTGCCGGGGTTGATATGGCAACCCCCCAACCTGTGCAGGATGGGCTGGACCTGTTCGCCAAACTGCTGGACCAGATGGAGGAATTGGCCCTGGGATAAACTTGAATATCGATTGTAATTATTAGTAATAGAACAATAAAATCCGGGCTCATTTTTAGAGACCGGTCCAGGCTGTCGACAAAGTACTGTCGACAGCCTTTTTGTTATACTTTAGTAAGTTCTCCTGGCATGGTTTTAGCCAGGAGAACAAAAAACCGCCCGCTATGCGGGTGGGATTCAATGCTTAAGCAAAGAGCAACACCCTTCTGTTAATCTGTTAAAATGATGAGT
>NZ_QFFZ01000116.1 GCF_004369225.1 Pelotomaculum propionicicum | reverse complement strand
TATCGTAGCCGTCGCCGGTCGAGCCGGTATGTTTGTATGACATACCGCCGGTGGCCAGCAGCACATTACTGCTATTCAAGCGGCTGTTGTCAGCAAGCAGCACGCCGCTCACCCGGTTGTCCCGGACCATCACTTCCTTGCCCCGGGCGCCGGTCTTTAGCTCGACCTTGTTTGAGCGCAGGTGCCGCTGCAGCGCCTCCACCACATCGCCGGCCCTGTCCGATACCGGGAAAACCCTGCCACCCTGCTCCACCTTGACCTTAACTCCCAGCACATTAAGCAGGGCGATCAAGTGCCGGCTGTCAAAACCGGCCAGGGCGCCGTACAGGAATCTCCCGTTGGAAACAATGTTTCTCTGAAAATCATCTATACCGCCGCTGTTGGTGACATTGCACCTGCCGTTGCCGGTGATGGCCAGTTTCCTGCCGGGGCGGTCGTTTTTCTCAGCCAGCAGGACTTTCAAACCTCTCGCCCCTGCCGTCGCCGCGCCCAGCATACCGGCAGGGCCCCCGCCAATCACGATCAAGTCATACATATTGCTTACTCACCTTAGCCTGATTATAAAAATATTTTCTGAAAATTGTTTGATTTTATCAGAATATTTGAACTTTTGTGATATAATTAATTTAAACTAAAATGTATATGTTTTTGTCACCTTGTAGGATGCTGCTTATTATATACAAATCTCTTTTGTTTTACAATCCGGGTGATAAGGGGGATTTGATGATGGAGCGTCTTGGCGGGATCAACGAATGCGTATACAATTACGGGAAAAGGACGGCAACGGCTTTCAGGTTTAACGGCGGTGTAAGGATAATAGGCTTTAAACAAGGGGAATTCTTCGATTTGCGGGTCCTGACCATCGGTCTCAACCCTAAAAGGGAGCACCTGGGCGAGTGCGCGCTGAGACTTATCCGCCCTTTGTTCAAGGACATTTCTGTCAACGAGATCAGTGAGGACGCGCTGCCTTTTTGGGAGAAAATGAAAGAGCGCGGCCTGATTAACAACTTGGGGACGATCAAGTGGGAAGGCCATTACGATTACACTATGTCCTGTTAAAAAAACAACTCTGCGGCCGGGCTAAGCGCCCGGCCTTTTTTATTTGAAAAGCAGGGTGAAAAAAATTATAATAAGCACAAGTCACATCAGCAGGAGTGATTGGGTATGACCAAAGACAAAAAGGTTATAGAGATAAGGCAGAGAATGATCGACCGCATCCTGGCGGAGGAGGAGTACCTGCGGAACCTGTCTCACCACCTGGGCGCCAGTGTGGATGTGGTAAAGGAATGGATCACCGAAAGCTATACCGACGAGATGCTGCGCAGTATGGTGGCAAGCCTGGACAGGCTGGAAAAAGCTAAGGAAATGGAAAAGGAAAACCCCGGATCTCTCGTTTAGCACACTACAATGTGATAAAATCAGATGTAAAAAGGAAGGCAAAAATGAAAAATACCAGAGTTTTGAGATATGTCATTCTTTTTATAGCGGTAGCCGCGGCAGTTTATGATTTAATGTTTTTTGTGAGACTGTATCAGTACCCGCACAGTCTGAGTAATAATGAAATTCTATATGGTTACTGGGCGCTGCCGGTTGCCATGGTGTTCCTATTCTTATACGCCTATTTAAATAAACCCCGCAGGTAAATGAATATCTTATTAATCATCAGCCATGGAGGCACACCGTGAAAAAGAATACGAAAAGCCGGTATTGACCGAGTATGAAAGTTTAAAAGATATTACCGGAGGACAACCAAGCCACATTGCCGGCTAGAAATCGTAACCCCGGGAAAGCTCTGAAACAAGACTTTTTATACTACCGGTACGGCTTGTTATACAGAGCTGACGCATGAATCTAAAGATTTATAACTGACAAGGTTTATAAGAGTTGGGGAGAAAAAGTTTTTCGCAAAATAGCACTGGACACCACAAAATAAATATGAGACAATAGTGTGGGAAATTTTAAAAAGGAGCCACACTATGACGATACATGAAGATTGGCCTGAGGAAGTTCTCTTGAACGGACGCATTTTTACAAGGGAAGAACTGGAACACATTAAGGAAGTGATCCGGTTGTTTCCCCGATTGAGTCAAAAGGAATTGGCGCATACGCTATGTGAAACCCTGTCGTGGTATGGACCAAACGGGAAACCAAAGCTGGAATCTTGCCGCGAGTTACTGCGAAAGCTGGAGGCGAAGGAATGGATTCGCCTTCCGGAAAAAAGAAAGGCGACTTCTTCAGGGAAAGAAACAGTCATCATCGGAACTGCTACCGAACC
>NZ_QFFZ01000115.1 GCF_004369225.1 Pelotomaculum propionicicum | reverse complement strand
CACATCGAGAATTACGGCCGCGTCGCCTGCGTCGGCGGCGGCGTGGGAGTCGCCCCCGTGCATCCTATCGCCAGAGCCTTAAAAGAAGCCGGCAACCGGGTCACAGGCATCATCGGCGCCCGCACCAAAGAGCTGCTCTTCTGGGAAGACAAAATGCGCGCCGCCTGCAGCGAGCTCAGAGTCACCACCGACGACGGGTCATACGTCCGCAAAGGATTTGTCACCGACCTGCTCAAAGAAGCCATTGAAGAAAAAGGAGACATCGCCCTCTGCGTGGCCATCGGCCCCCTGCCCATGATGCGCGCCGTGTGCGACCTGACCAAAAAGTACAACCTGAAAACCATCGTCAGCCTCAACTCAATCATGGTGGACGGCACCGGCATGTGCGGCTGCTGCCGCGTCACCGTGGGCGGCCGGACCAAGTTCGCCTGCGTCGACGGCCCCGAGTTTGACGGGCATCAGGTGGATTTCGCCGAGATGTCCAGGCGGTCAGTCATATACAAGCCCCAGGAACAGATCGCCCTGCAAAGATACAACAGCCAGGGCGCCCACAAGTGCGGCTGCGGCTGCGGAGGTGACAGGTAATGGCTCAAAAGAAAATTATTGTACCTTATAAAAATCCCATGCCTGTCCGTGACCCATTGGAACGGGTCGATAACTTCAACGAAGTGGCGCTTGGTTATAGTGAAGAGGCAGTACTGGCCGAGGCCGGCCGCTGCCTGCAGTGCAAAAACGCTCCGTGTCGCCAGGGCTGCCCTGTGGAAGTGGACATACCTGCCTTCATTGGCCTGGTCTCCCAAAAAGACTTTAGCGGCGCTATCAGGAAACTGAAGGAAAAGAACGCGCTGCCGGCTGTCTGCGGCCGTGTTTGCCCCCAGGAAAGCCAGTGTGAAAAATACTGCACCCTGAGTAAAAAGTACGATGCCGTGGGGATTGGCAGAATCGAAAGGTACTGCGCCGACTGGGAACTTGCCAACGGGGTGCTGCCTCAAACGGTTGCCCCCCTTACCGGCAAAAGAGTCGCAGTGGTTGGTTCGGGGCCGTCTGGCCTGACCTGTGCGGCAGACCTGGCCAAGCTCGGCCATAAAGTAACCATATTCGAAGCACTGCACGTGGCCGGCGGCGTGCTCATGTACGGCATCCCCGAGTTTAGGCTGCCCAAGGCGGTAGTTCAGGCCGAAATTGAAAACCTGAAAAAACTGGGTGTGGAGATAATAGTCAACGCTGTGGTAGGCAAGTTTGCCACGGTGGACGAGCTGATCGAAGAAGAAGGCTATGACGCTGTCTTCATCGGCACCGGCGCCGGACTGCCATATTTCATGCAAATACCCGGCGAGAACGCCTGCGGTGTTTATACGGCAAACGAATTTCTTACCCGGGCTAACTTAATGAAATCATACTGTTTCCCTGAATACGATACTCCCCTTAGAGTTGGGGAGAGGGTAGCCGTCCTGGGCGGCGGCAACGTGGCTATGGACGCAGCGCGAACAGCCCTGCGCCTGGGCGCTGAAGAGGCCTGGATTGTTTACCGGCGTTCCAGGCTGGAAATGCCTGCGCGGCGCGAGGAAGTAGAACACGCTGAGGAAGAAGGCGTCAAGTTCGCGTTTCTGACCAGCCCCACCAAAATTTTATACAACAATGACTACTGGGTGACAGGGCTGGAATGCCTGCGCTACGAATTAGGCCAACCTGACGCTTCCGGCAGGCGCAGCCCCGTTCCAATTAAAGGGTCAGAATTTCTCATGGAAATGGACACTGTCATAGTTGCTGTCGGCCAGGGTCCAAACCCGTTGGTAACCAGGACCACCAGGGGGCTGGAATGCAATAAGAAAGGCAACATTATTGCGAATCCTGAAACAGGCGCTACTTCAAAACCAGGTGTTTTTGCCGGTGGAGATGTGGTAACGGGTGCGGCCACAGTTATCCTGGCGATGGGGGCTGGGCGCATTGCCGCGAAAGCCATTAATGCTTATTTCGGGAAGAAGGATTAAAGAATGAGTAAGAATCCTGTGAAAACGGCCTATGTATACGATGAAAAGTACGGGTGGATTAATGTAAGCTTATTTATCACCACAGCAAAGGCTAAATTAGAGAATATAGAAAAACAGCTAAAATTGAACGGATGTTTAAAACCTGTAAAGGTATAACAAGAGAGACTAAAAATCAGGATGAAAATACGGTTTTTGGGGTTTCAGATGAAAAGAAGGTGCAGTGATCTGAACGTGACAAACAGTTTAACCAGTCCCGCGTCCATAGCAGTGGTCGGCGCTTCAAAGACACCCGGCAAAATAGGCTACTCAGTAGTCAACAACCTGATCCAAAGCGGGTATAAAGGCAAAATATA
>NZ_QFFZ01000114.1 GCF_004369225.1 Pelotomaculum propionicicum | reverse complement strand
AAATGGTAGGGGAGCGTTCCGTATGCGGCGAAGCAGTACCGGAAGGAGCTGTGGAGCGTACGGAAGTGAGAATGCCGGTATAAGTAAGCGAAAAGGCAGGTGAGAATCCTGCCCGCCGAAAGCCTAAGGTTTTCTGGGGAAGGCTCGTCCGCCCAGAGTAAGCCGGGGCCTAAGCCGAGGCATAAATGCGTAGGCGATGGGGAATCGGTTGAGAATCCGATGCCACTGGCAGCCGTTTGAAGGATGGGGTGACACAGGAGGGTAAGCTGAGCGCACGGATGGAAAAGTGCGTCTAAGGTCGTAGGGTGGTGTGCAGGCAAAACCGTGCACCGCAAGAGCCCGAGAGCTGATGGGGAGCGAAATTAAGTAGCGAAGCAGCCGAACCCAAACTGTCAAGAAAAACCTCTAACGAGGCAAGCCAGTGCCCGTACCGTAAACCGACACAGGTAGGCGGGGTGAGAATCCTAAGGCGCGCGAGAGAACCCTCGTTAAGGAACTCGGCAAAATAACCCCGTAACTTCGGGAGAAGGGGTACCCCGTTAGCGTGAAACTTTAACAGAGGTAGCGCGAGGGGGTCGCAGAGAAAAGGCCCAAGCGACTGTTTACCAAAAACACAGGTCCCTGCTAAATCGGAAGATGATGTATAGGGGCTGACGCCTGCCCGGTGCTGGAAGGTTAAGGGGAGAGCTTATCCAGCACTCAACCTTGTATATCGGTAGGATGCAAAATGCACTACGTTTATGTGATAAGGGATGAAGAAGAGCTGTATATAGGTAGAACAAGCAACCTAAGAGCCAGGATAAAGTCACATAACGAAGGGAGAAACCGCTCAACAAAAGGGCATCAGTGGGAACTGATTTATTATGAAGCATATAAATCACCGGAAGATGCCCTGAAGAGGGAAAACCAGCTCAAAAAGCATGGCAATGCCAAACGCTGGTTAAAGGAGCGAATTATGCACAGCCTTCAAGAAGATGTATAAGGTTGAGTGCTGGAGAAGGTTTGAACCGAAGCCCCAGTAAACGGCGGCCGTAACTATAACGGTCCTAAGGTAGCGAAATTCCTTGTCGGGTAAGTTCCGACCCGCACGAAAGGCGTAACGATTTGGGCACTGTCTCAACGAGGGGCTCGGTGAAATTGTAATGCCGGTGAAGATGCCGGCTACCTGCGACAGGACAGAAAGACCCCGTGGAGCTTTACTGCAACCTGACATTGGGTTTTGGTATTTCATGTACAGGATAGGTGGGAGACTTGGAGGCCAGGACGCTAGTTTTGGCGGAGTCAACGTTGGGATACCACCCTTGGAGTATTGAAGTTCTAACACAGTCCCATGGAACTGGGACGTGGACAGTATCAGGCGGGCAGTTTGACTGGGGCGGTCGCCTCCCAAAGAGTAACGGAGGCGCCCAAAGGTTCCCTCAGCGCGGTTGGAAATCGCGCGTTAGAGTGTAAAGGCAGAAGGGAGCTTGACAGCGAGACAGACAGGTCGAGCTGGGACGAAAGTCGGGCTTAGTGATCCGGCGGTATCGAGTGGAAGAGCCGTCGCTCAACGGATAAAAGCTACCCCGGGGATAACAGGCTTATCTCCCCCAAGAGTCCATATCGACGGGGAGGTTTGGCACCTCGATGTCGGCTCATCGCATCCTGGGGCTGTAGTAGGTCCCAAGGGTTGGGCTGTTCGCCCATTAAAGCGGTACGTGAGCTGGGTTCAGAACGTCGTGAGACAGTTCGGTCCCTATCCGTCGCAGGCGCAGGAAACTTGAGAGGAGCTGTCCCTAGTACGAGAGGACCGGGATGGACAGACCACTGGTGTACCAGTTATCGTGCCAACGGTAGCGCTGGGTAATTATGTCTGGACGGGATAAGCGCTGAAAGCATCTAAGCGCGAAGCCTCCCTCAAGATGAGGTTTCCCACCCAGCACTCAACTATATCGATCGAGGTTAACAAAAGACAGTAGTCACAAAGCTTTTGCACATGGTCGGTAGAGTTGAGTGCTGGGGTAAGACCCCTGGAAGACTACCAGGTAGATAGGCCGGGTGTGTAAGCTGGGCAACCAGTTTAGCTGACCGGTACTAATAGGTCGAGGACTTGACCTAAAATTTTGGACGTGAGAAATGAGAAGTGAGACGTGAGAATGAAAGACATGCCTTAGGGTCAAAAGACCTAAAAGGAATGCCTAGATCCCACGGCCCACGTCCCACGGCCCACGACTCAAATATCTTGTTCAAGTATGCTGTTCAGTTTTGAAGGAATATTAAAGGAATATAACTTTCTAGTGGTGATAGCGAAGAGGGTACACCCGTTCCCATCCCGAACACGGCAGTTAAGCTCTTCAGCGCCGATGGTACTTGGGACG
>NZ_QFFZ01000113.1 GCF_004369225.1 Pelotomaculum propionicicum | reverse complement strand
TAAACCCAGATAATATCAAGCAAATTTAAACATTTTAAGTGAAATATTCGGGACTACATTTTTAAACTTGAGACCTTGTAAGCCTTGACATTACTGGGTTTGGAAATTTATGTCGCCAAACTTGGGTGATAATAATGAATGGCCCACACATCTCTACACAATAAAGCCTACACCAGAAATGACAATAGAAGAATTGAAAACATCATTAAAAGAATATTTTAGATGGGCAAAAGGTTCCGGTTCAGCAGCAGATTTTCTAAATCAATGCTCAAAAGACGAAATGCCTGGTTATATAGTTGAAGTGCTAAAAGAAATCCGCAGCATATCAAACTTAGCAAATCAAACAGAAGTTCAGAATGAGGCTGCTGAAGAAGTAGCGGCTTCAGAATCGTAAAAGGAGCCAAACTATGTTTGAACTTTCGGATGAAAAACAAAAAGTACTAGATACAACAGGTAATCTCCTTGTGATGGGTGGCCCCGGTTCAGGCAAAACTACTATCGCACTATTGAAAGCAAAGCAAATAATAGAATCTGGAGCCCTTCAACAGGAGCAACATGTTCTTTTTTTAAGTTTTGCTCGATCTACAATATCGCGTGTAGAACAACATGCTAACATTGTGCTTTCTAAGTCCATATCCAACAACTTAGAGATTAATACTTACCATAGCTTCACATGGACTATACTAAAGAGTCACGGTTATTTATTATGTTCGAAACAGCTCCGACTCCTGCCCCCACATGAAGCGTCAGCTAGGTTAGCAGAATATGATAAAGCTGTCGATAAAGAACGGGAAATAAACAGGCTATTTGAAGAAGAAGGCCTAGTACATTTTGATCTATTTGCCTCCATGTGCGCAAAACTGCTTTCTAAAAGCAATTCACTTTCAACAATCATTTCGGAAACCTATCCTACTATTATTTTAGATGAGTTTCAAGACACGAATGCAGATGAATGGGCATTCATAACTCAACTCGGGAAAAAAAGTAATTTAATTGTTTTGGCAGACGCTGAACAACGCATTTATGATTTTAGAGGGGCTGATCCTGCTAGGATTGGTCAGTTTATCGATACGTTTCATCCTACAATATTTGATTTTGGTAATGAAAATAACCGTAGTAATGGTACTGATATTGTCCAATTTGGAAATGATTTGCTTACAGGTAAAAACAAACACCAAAAGTATAAAAATGTTCAGTGCGTATATTATCCAATTCGTAAAGGAATCGCTCAGTTTATTTTACTAAAAATTGCTGTTATAAAAGCTTGTGAGAGGTTAAAATGTGAGAACAAACAAGGATGGTCAATAGCAATACTACTACCGTCAAATAGTTTGATGTTGGCGGTTTCAGATTGCCTTGAAAGAACTCAAAAGCTTAAAAATGGAACAATCCTACCTCGCATCCACCACGAAGTTGCAATTGAAACAGCCGGCCCCTCTATAGCCGCGGTACTTATCGCACGATTAATTGAACATGGCTCAACTAAACAATGTAATCTCAATCAATTACTTATTGATCTGTGTGAACATATTAGGGGACGACGTGGAGATAAACCTCCTAGTAAAAATGATCTCGCATTATCAGCGTCACTTGTTGAGTATGCGATATCTGGAAAAATACGCGGTCAGAAAAGGCAAGCAATCATTGATGAGTGTAATGAAATCGTAAATAGATGTAATAATCTTGAATTTACTGGAGACGTAGCTTCTGATTGGATAAACGTTAGAGAACTCCTTTCGGATGCTTCATCAGATTGTATTAAGCAGGTCAAATTGGACGCAACCTATTTGCGCTTGTTACATAAGGGGTCAATTTTAAACTCGAGTTTAGGCGAAATCTGGCGTCGATACGACAATTACATTGGTGCAGCTGAGGCTGTTAAAAATGCTTTGACTCAAGAGCATTTCGCCACTTCTACAAAAACGTGGACTGGTGTCAATGTAATGACAATACACAAAGCCAAAGGAAAAGAATTCGATGAAGTTATTATTTATGAAGGATCTTTCCCAGGACAGAGGTTTGTTTATGACGAAGGAAAAATAGATCAAGCGCGTCTAAATTTGCGTGTGGCTGTTACTCGTGCAAAGAGCAATACGATAATATTTACTCCACAAGTCAATAGTTGCAGTTTATTGTAATCTTTTATTGCAGCCTTTATTCTGGTTAGTTAGTCTTAAAAGAGATTAACACCATTATCCTCATTACAACCAAATAACCGAATGAATAAGGGAACATAGGTTTGAACTTATGTCCTCTTTATATATGATTCCACTGCAAAAAATGGTGTTTTTTTTCTTACATTTTCCCCTTAAGAAAATTGACTGGGATTATCATCCATTTACCTGACCATTATTTTGGTTTCCTTTATGGTTTTGTGCTTGGATAA
>NZ_QFFZ01000112.1 GCF_004369225.1 Pelotomaculum propionicicum | reverse complement strand
TATAGGTGCCCGCCACCGGGTTGGGCAGCTGGAAGGTATTGCCGCTGCCGTATGGGCCGCTGCTGTACCAGTTGCCGTTCGGGGCCTGGAACCAGAACTGGTAGACGGGGTTGCTGCTGCCGGTAGCTGTGGCGGTAAAGTTGACCAGCGTTGTGACCGGCTGCGGACTTGACGGACTGGCGGTAAGAGTTACACCGGTCACCTCCCCGCCGCCGGAAGAAATAGCGGGCAGGTAAATGTCCTTGCTAACCGTTGCGGCAGTCGCGGATGGGGCGGCGGCCGTCACCGAGGCCGTTACAGTCCGCGCGGTGCTCTGGCTGGCCGCCCTTACCCACCAGGCGTAGGTCAGGCTCTGGCCCGACGGCAGGCTGCTGAACGTCCGTGTCAAGGTGTTGCCCGTCATACTTTCCAGGGTCAGTCCGTCCGGCAGGTTCAGGGTCACGGTGCCGTTGTTGATGGCAGAGTTGGAGTTATTATAAACGTTTGCCTGGATGATGAACGGGTTCGGGTAGTACTGGTTGTTCACCACCGATATTGTGTCGGCGTTAAGGGTTAGGGCAAAATTCTGCCCGGTATAGGTTGAGGCGCCGCTCAGTCCGTAGAAAGTGCCGAAGGTAAGGCTGGAAGAACCGCTTAAGCTACGCTCCCACCACAATCCCACCGAGCTGTCTCCGACCGAACGGGTAGAGCTGGTGGTATAGTCATAGGGCGTATTGTAAATGCTGCCCCAGTTGGCGATGACAAAGCGGTCGGGAGTGGGGAACTGCCCGCTTGCCAGGGTGCCCAAAGCCTTCAGTGTCGGATTGGCGAAATTGTCGAAGGCCTCCCACATTGATGGCACCGCGGAGCCGGTATAGTTCACTTCATAAACGGCGTAGGTGCTGCTGCCGTAAGGACAAAGAGGAGCGTAGTCATTGTTGTTGATCATTGTGTCCATCATAATTCTTAAGCCGACGGATTTAGTAGCCGTCGTGGTATTGTTGAGAGTGTAAGATATCCTCAAGGTATCTTTGCTTCCGGCAGTCTGTCCCTCGACGAAAGTCAGAAGCTGAGTGCACTGGACGCCGTTGAAGGTATAAACGGTCCTGACATTGTCCGCGTCAACAACTGTGGAAGGGCCCGTAATGGTTCCTTTGGTGGTGTCTCCAAATATGGCTGTCTGTCCGTCCACTTTGAGAGTTGTAAAGGAAGTTCCGGGGCTGGAGCCGTAAAGAAGCTTTTTACCGTCCGCCGTATGCAGGGTAAACCTGCCGTTATCGTTCACGTAAAGCTTGAGCCAGCTGTTGGTGTTATTTGCTGTCTGGAGAGTGGACTGTGCGGCCTGCTCTTTAAACATGATGGCCTTTGCCGTGTCGTCAGCCGCGGCGGCCGAGACAAAAGAGAAAACAATCAGCAGCGCCGCAAGAAGGAGTAATACTTTTTTACAAGTTCTCATAATTACCTCCTAAAATAATAAATGGTCTTAAAAAGGTTCCTCAAACCGCCCGAAGAATACAAATTTTTAATCCTAATGTGTGTCCGCGAAGAGTGAACATTCTTTATTAAAAAGCCCTGCTTTCCCCTCCTCTTCTCTTTTATTCAACTAGTTGATTGGACCTGGTACATTTAACCAACGCAAGTATATTATAATTTAATTTAATTTTATTGTACATCACCCATTTGGATGATTAAGCTAAATATAATTCTTCTTTGATGAGGAATTCGGCATATTTACAAAACTATGAATTTACTTAAATAACAGAAAGGATAATTATTCCTTGGAGAACAAAAGACGTCAGCTGTAGTCTTCCACTTCCTTTCACATTAACGTCCACAGCCTTTACCGCAAATCAGCGCATCCCGCTTAAATATGCTATCAGAGGAGTTCCCGGCGGGCAGAACATCAGTATACCTTTAACCTGGTCAGGAGTACCGGTTGAGACCAGATCCCTGGCGCTGCTCATGTATGAGTGCACAACTATCGGGGTTGTTCTCCCGGTAAGCCCAATAATCTTTCCATAAACCCCTTTGGCAGCACGGTTCATGACCGGGTATTGTTAAACAGGGTGCTTCTATCCTTGCACTTGATAGCTCCGGGTGAATTTCATTGCTGTTAATAATTCTGCGGTCAAATAAGAGATAGGTAGGCAAATAAAGCAGGGGAGCCACTCTCGTGGCTCCCCCCTCATTAAAACGTACTTGCCCTACTTTTTTATCTAATTCAACTTTAATGACTCGATTAACTGGGCAACGTTCCGGGCAGCGGCTTCCCAGAAACTAAGCGCCGCCCTTAAATCTATTATGTTAATCAGGCCGTTGCCGTCGGTGTCACCCGGCACCAGAGTAACGTTCACAGTAGTTGTTTGCCCGGAGGTCACTGTTACAGGAGTGACCTTTGCGGGATACTTATCAGCAAATATCGCCAGGA
>NZ_QFFZ01000111.1 GCF_004369225.1 Pelotomaculum propionicicum | reverse complement strand
CCCTTGGCTTGTCGAACCGTCCCCTTGGTTTGTCCCGGCAACGGGAAGGGGCCGGCCGCCGGTAAACGGCAGTCAACCCCTTAGAGTGCGTTCACCAGCCAGAAGAACCGTCCCCCTGGTTGACACCCGTACGGATCTGTGCGTGGGGCACCCGGTAACGGGTGTCCCTACCGCGATTCTTGGCTGGTGAAAAACGCCAGCCAAGAGAACCGTCCCCTTGGCTTGGAAGAGTGCGTTCACCAGCCAGAAGAACCGTCCCCCTGGTTGAACCCGGTTCGCCGGTCAGGTCCCCTCCGCAGTGCGGGCAACTCCATTCGGAGCCGACCGCTGCCGAATAGGAATCTTTGCCGCAGCGGGTGCAGGTCTTTCGGTGCATCGTCGTGACCTCCTCTCTTTTTCTTCGTGGCGGTTCACGGTGATAATATCTGTTTGAACCTGTGGCTGTTACGGCATTCCCCGTGCGGTTCCGCACGCTGATCGATCGCCCCCCGTCCGCACAGGAAAGCGACCCCGCCGGGTCGGGCCGGCAGGGTCTCCTCTGAAATGCGGAAAAGGGCCTGACCGGAGATTCGTCCGATCAGGCCCTCGTCAGCCCGCGCTGACTGCAGAACCATCATTGCGCGGCGAGTTTCCCGGCCGCCGCTTCGGCCCCCGCCCTTGGGACCGCTGGGGGGCCGCCGCCCGCACCCGGGGCCGGAAAGTTATTCAGTGAGTTTCCGCGCTTTTTCGCGGCGAGCCGGGTCACGGGCGAGTGGCGGGCCGACCAGCGCCCGCAGCAGGAGAAACCAAAGGAACCGTCCAATTGGTTCTTCCGTTTCTTCTAAACACAAAAACCCCCGCAGGCCCTCCCGGCTCGCGGGGATCTCCCTTTTCACCTATTCCGTTCCGTTCACTGCACAGACTTCCCCACCCCGTCCCCGATGATGGCCCGCGCCTCTTCCAGGGTGTCCGCGGCAAACAGCTCTTCCATCACGCCGTCCAGCGCCTCCAGGCCGGTCACTCCCCGCACCACCCGCTGCAGTTCCTCGGAAGCAGGCCCGAACCTGCGCTTGAGGTACTTGCAGATGGCGTCCTGTTTCGCTTCGGCCCTGCCTTCGGCCCTGCCTTCGGCCCTGCCCTTCAGCAAACCGCGCATCTCCGCCTGCTGCTGCATCTCTTCGAGGGTTATTTCCAGGTTCGTGATCATCTTTTCCACCTCCCACGGATCGACTTCGCCTATTATCCTGTCAACCTTATCCCGCAATGGCTCGGGCAGCCTGGCCTTGAGCACGTGACCAAGCCAGGCGGCAAACCGCCTGAATTCGTCCCGGCTCAGGTCCTTCAGCACTCCGGCCAGCTTCCGCAGCCGCCCGACCAGTTCCTCCGCGTCCATCTTCTGGTCAAGGGCGAATATGCTGGCGACCAGGTTGGCCGCCTGGTAAAGTTCTTCTGCGTCGTACCGGTTTACGTCAAACAGGACGTAACGGAAGTCCAACACGTGCTCCTCAAACTGCCGGTACCCGGCCAGCATTTCTTTGAAACTCAGGGCGGCGGTCCAGCTGTCCGCCCCGTTGTACAGCACCGCCGGTATTATCGCGGGCAGCCGGAACCCTTTGCGCTCCCGCTCGCTTTCGGGGGTGTTGTTGTAGATGTCCCGCCATATCTCCACCATGTACAGCAGCAGCCGGAAGGGCATGGTGTGGTCTACGGTGGACTGCAGCTCCAGCAGGACGTAGAATATCACCTCGCCGCCTTTCGTCTTCAGCCGGTAGATGATGTCTGCCTCTTTCTCGCTGAAGTCCTGCAGGATGTAGGACTTTTCCACCCGCACCAGGCTGTCTTCGTCTATGTCTTTTGTCCATTCTTCCCGCACAAAGGTCTTGAGCAGCTCCAGAAAGGCCCGCTTGCTGGAGAGAAGTTCTCTGTATCCCTTATCGTGGGTGTGGTGGTAGAGCTGTCTATCGGGCACGGGATCAGTCCTCCTGTGCCTGTATTATACCATATCGGGCGGGAAATTGACACGGTGCGGAGTTGGCGAAAAAAAAGCCCCCGCCGGTGCGTGCCCGGCAGAGGCACTCAATATTAGCTTATTGCAAAGAGAGCCTTCCCGATGTCATTCAACCACAAGAACCGTCCCCTTGGTTCCCAATGCCGGTTTATCCCCCGTAGAATCATATGATATATACCTGTTTTACTTTTTTCCCTGGCTGTTCTTGGCATGGTATTCACCCCTGTTTCATCTTACCGTTTTTAGAGTGCCTTTACCAGCCAAAAGAACCGTCCCCTTGGCTTGCGGCAAGAGTGCGTTCACCAGCCAGAAGAACCGTCCCCCTGGTTGACCCTAACTTATCTACGCACAGCCGCCGTAATCATACCTGCCAAGAGAACCGTCCCCTTGGCTTGGTGGTTGAGAGTGCGTTCACCAGCCAGAAGAACCG
>NZ_QFFZ01000110.1 GCF_004369225.1 Pelotomaculum propionicicum | reverse complement strand
CAAGCCTCGGACATTTTAGCAATATCATTACAATCTGCTTAAAAAATCAATTTTTTAAACCAAGGGATAAGTATGTCCTTTTTTAGGCTTACTCCTTCAGTTGTGTAATTGAATTGTTTTCACGCTATCACCTACAGTTTTAATGACTCTTTCCTTTTCCAAAGCAGCCAGCTCATACTGGTAAACCTGCACCACATATGGCTGCAGACTGCGCGCTTGACTGGCCGGGAACGGGTGGCGGGCTGCTTTTTCCATCAATTCCTCGGCATGTTTGTCCCAAGGGACGACTACCGAAACAGTGGCGTTGTCGATCATCTGGAATTTTTCAGCAATTTCTGCAAAAGGGAATGATAAGTCATCTTCGCTGTCTTTAATCTTTTTGAGAATATCACCAGCGTCAAGGTTGTCACGCTCTAATTCGAACAGTTGTTTAAAGTAATACTCGATCGCTTCTAGTGATAACAAATCATCATTTAGTTCTTGTGAGCGCCTTTCTGTACTGCGCGTTAAGGCGGCAGCCGCAGAGAACCTGCCTTTTTTGGGCATACCATGCGATTCAGGGTCAAATACGATCACCCGCCCTCTGGCTCTCCGGCCTTCCCGGTTGCACCGGCCTGCCGCCTGGGCGATAGAATCAATTCCAGCAGCCGCGCGATAAACCACAGGAAAGTCCACATCCACACCCGCTTCAATAAGTTGAGTAGATACCACACGGCATGGTTTTCCATCTTGAAGCGCCCTGCGAATCTCTGCGAAAACCACCTGGCGGTGTGCCGGGCACATTCGCGCCGACAAATGATATATTCCATCCTGCTCCTTGGCTAAAAGCTTCTCAAACAACAACCTGGCATGGCGCCTGGTGTTTACGATGGTTAGTACCTGTGGGATATCCGCCATCTCCGTAGCCAGTTCCTCGTCTGACATTTCGTTTGCATTTTCCACAGTCACACGTTTAAAAATTTTCTGGAGTTCATTCGGATTTTCCATAATTTCCACTATCTTAGGATTGGCAGGAATCAAATTTTTCACTGCGGGTTGTGTTGCCGTACAAAGCACTACTGTCGCGCCATAGTTGAAAACAAGCTCCGCCAATGCCCAGAGGCATGGTTTAATGCACTCAATCGGCATCATCTGAGCTTCGTCCAGTATGATTACACTATTAACGATATTATGTAATTTTCGACAACGAGATCCTTTATTTGCGTAAAGCGATTCAAAGAATTGCACTGCTGTAGTGACAACAACCGGCATATCCCAATTTTCCGAAGCCAGACGGTGAACTTTTTCATGCTCATCCCAATCATCAAAGATTCCTTCGGGATATTCAAAGTTGCTGTGATGTTCAAGGACAATATTTTCTTTTTGTGTTTCATCCTCTAACGTTTCCCTGAATACCTGTGCATTTTGCTCGATGATACTGGTATATGGGATGACGTAAATCACACGGACTTTTTTGTGTTCTACAGCATGTTTGAGACCGAATGCAAGTGATGAATATGTCTTACCTCCACCCGTAGGAACAGTCAAAGTAAAAAATCCTGGTTCAGATTTGGCCATTGCCAAACATCTCTCTAGAATTGCTTGACGTGCTGTGTTGATTACTGTTGGGTTTCTGCGATTTTGATCCAAGAAAAATTTATACTTTTTCTCAAACCGTTTTAATATTGCTTCTAAAGGTAGAGAAGTTACAGATTTATATCGGGTAATATACCGTTCCATGTTCATGGTTTTTTCAGTATTTAAATAGTCTGCATCAACTAAACACGAAAACATCATTCGAATACAAAAAGAAAAACTAAATGCTGCCATAGATGGAGCCTTAGGTGCAGGCATTGATGCTAGATCCTGATTGTTAAGATCCGGAATCTCAATTTCTACTGTATATGCCTGATAATCCGGAATATCTGTTCTGGCAAGGCGCTCTGGTAAATTTGCTGGAGCGCCTTTGTTTCCATCCGGCAATCCACCATGATGTCCTGCAATTATAAACGCCAAGGATTTACCGATCACCTTGCCAAACCTGCGGTATACTTCCTGTGCACCTGCGGATTTATGATCCACCTTTTCACGTGCACCATCCAGGCGCTTTTGAAAAGCCTCCGAATATTTTCCTAGATCATGTGCCAAACCAATAATTCTGCCCAGTTTACCCGCCCCAAATTTTGCTGTTCGTTCTTCAGTCATCAGGGCAACTTCATTTAAATGACTTTTGAGCAGTTGCCAGTGTTCCTTTGGCAGCACTTTCTTTGTTTTTAAATCCTCTTTGGTATGACCGTAGTAAATCATTTTCATCACCATCTCTGACTGGTCTGTAAAAGCGGTTCATAATAGTAACTACTATCCAGGCCAGTAACAATCTCTATCAAAAGCATAACACCTGAACGTGATCACTCTTTGTCATTTAAAGGAGAAAAAATCAGATTTTTTCTAATTAATACGGTTTATGCTTTATTTTATTATAATACCATTATTTACATATATCTACAAG
>NZ_QFFZ01000011.1 GCF_004369225.1 Pelotomaculum propionicicum | reverse complement strand
AATACCATATACGGAATTAAAAGCATACGCAATGCTGTGAGCCAATTTCTGAAGAGCCCGGTGCGGGAAATCCGCACGCCGGGTTCCGTGGGGGTTGGGCCACCAAATGGTGGCCCTTCTACCCGGAGATAATGCTGCAGAAAATTACTGCAGCATTACCTTACTCGATCTAGCAGTCTCTATAGTCGAAAACCCTTTTGCTCTTTTTCTCGCTGCGCGGCAGGGAGCCGTGCGGGACGACTTCCACGTCCGCCAGGATCCCGACCCTGGTTTTAATATTTTTGCGCAGCCGGTCGGCGACCTCTTCAAAGCTGCAGTCTTGTTCGCCCTCGACCTTGACCAGGATATTGTCTTTCCCCTGGTCCCTGGCCACAATAATCTGGTACTCGCTGCCGGCTCCATCGGTGATCTTCAGCACGTGGTCCACCTGGCCGGGGTAAATGTTTACCCCCTTGATCTTGATCATATCGTCTGTGCGCCCCAGGATCCTGGCATGCATGGGGTAGGGGCTGCCGCACGGGCACCTGTCGGGGAGGATCCTGGTGATGTCGCGGGTGCGGTAGCGCAGCAGGGGCATACCCTCCTTGGTCAGCGTGGTTACCACCAGCTCGCCTTCCACACCTGGCGGCAGCTGTTTGCCCGTGGACGGGTCAATAACTTCAAATAGCAGGTGCTCGTGCCAGTAGTGCAGGCCGCAATGTTCCGGGCAGTCGATGGATGTGCCCGGGCCGTATATTTCTGTAAGCCCGTAAATGTCAAACGTCTCAATGCCGAGCATTTCTTCGATCCTGGCGCGCATTTTATCACCCCAGCGCTCCGAGCCGATTATACCCAGGCGCAGGCTGATGCGGTCCAGCAGGCCCCGTTTGTGGATTTCTTCCGCCAGCAGCAGCGCGTAGGAGGAGGTAGAACAAAGTACGGTTGTTTTCAGGTCAAGCATCATTTCGATCTGTTTTTCCGTGTTGCCCGGCCCGGTCGGGATGGCCATGGCGCCCAGGCGTTCCACTCCCGCCTGAAAGCCGATCCCCGCCGTCCACAGGCCGTAGCCCGGTGTTACCTGGACGCGGTCCCTGCTGGTTACCCCGGTGAGGGCCATGCAGCGGGCCATCATTTCAGCCCAGGTGGCCACATCGTTGGCGGTGTATGGCACAATCACCGGTTTGCCGGTAGTGCCGGATGAGGAGTGGATTCTCACAACCTGCTCCTCGGGTACCGCCATCAACCCCAGCGGGTAGCCTGTGCGCAGCTCTTCTTTAGTGGTAAAAGGCAGCTGTTCCAGATCCTTTACTGTGCGGACACTGTAAGGGTCAATCCCGGCTTCGCCGAGCTTCCGGCGGTAGAAAGGAGAGTTTTCGTAAAGGTGCGGGACAAACCAGCTCAGTTTTTCCCCTTGTTCTGAAAATATTTTTTCCATAAATGAGTTTGAATTCTTAGGTACAGCCAGAGACATTTTAAGCTACCTCCATAGCCAGGCGCCCAATTTCGAACGCTCGTTTATTGATATCTTTTAACTTGGCCGGAATCAGGTTGAGCACAGACTGCAGCAGTTGGTCCGGTGAAAAGGGAAGTCCCGGCAGCGCCGCAAACGCGCCCAGCATGATCACATTGCCGGTTTTGGGATGGCCGGCCTGGCTTGCCAGGTGGTCGAAATCCAGAAAAACAGCCCGTTGCGCCCGCTCTTCAAGGACACTTATAAAAGCTTCCCGATCATAACTGGACAGCCCAAGCTGCACTGAGACGGGCACAATGGCGGAAGTACTGGCGATAACCGTCCCGCCCGGCTTTAGTTTATTTAAACCCCGGACTGTTTCAGCCAGTTCCAGTCCAAGCAAAAAGTCAGCTTCATGATCCGGTATGATCGCTCCGTAAAGCTGGTCGCCCATACGCACGTGGCTGGTCACGGGACCCTCCCGCTGGGCCATGCCGATGACCTCCGAGGTGCGCACCGTCAGGTTGTTCTCCATAGCTGCCAGCGCCAGCGCCCGGGACGCCAGTACTGAACCCTGCCCGCCGACACCGCTTATAACAATATCCAGCTTCATGATAATACCTCCGTTATCGCCTCAACCGGACAGATCTGGGCGCAGACACCGCATCCAGTGCAGCTGGCGGAGATTTCAGGCCTGCCGCCGGCTTTTCCCATCGCCGGGCAGCCCAGTTCCTCCAGGCAGGCGCCGCATTCGACGCAGATTTCCTGGTTTACAGCGTAGGGCCGGCCTTTTTTAGCCAGCGCCACGCACTCGCGTTTCATAATCACCACAGACAGCCCGGGATAGCTCAAGGCCTCGCTGGCTGCCGCCATAGCCGCCTTGAGATCGTTGGGGTCGACCTCACGCACAAATTCAACCCCGCAGGCCTTGACCAGGCCGGCGATATCCACGCTTTTGGCGGAACTTCCCGTGGCGGTGCGGCTCAGTCCGGGGTGGGACTGGTGGCCGGTCATGGCGGTGGTGCTGTTGTCCAGAATCACTATTGTAATGTCCGCCTGGTTGTGCACAGCGTTGATCAGCCCCGGAATACCGGTGTGGAAGAAAGTGGAGTCCCCCAGAAAAGCCACCTGCCGGCGGCCCGGCTCGGCATGGTGCAGCCCGGTGGCAATGGTAATGCTGGCGCCCATGCACAGGCAGGTGTCCGCGGCGCGCAGCGGCGGCATGGCGCCAAGCGTATAACAGCCGATGTCTCCGGTAAATATCACATCTTTATCTTTGGCGGCTTCTTTAAAAGCAAAGAACGAAGCCCGGTGCGGGCAGCCGGCGCAGAGCACGGGCGGCCGCAGGGGCAGCTCCGGCAAAGGCGCGGTCTCCTGCGCAGCAGGCGATGTCTTAAAGAACTTTTCGATAAATGTTTTTACCCGGTCGACGTTGAATTCACCTTCACGCGGCACCAGGCTGTCGTTTTTGCCTGATATGCCCGCTGACAGGCGGTGACGCCAGGCGAGCGAAATGACCTGGTCTTCCACAACGGGCTCCTGTTCTTCGATTACCAGGACTTTTTCGGCGTGTTTGAGCAGTTCCAGCACATCGCTGTGGGGCAGGGGATACGGAGTGCCTATTTTTAGCACGGAAGCTTCCAGCCCCGCCAGCAGCAGCGCTTCCTGCACATAGTTATAGCTGACGCCGCAGGCGATAACGCCGTAAGCGGAGTTTTCCTTGATGGTTAACTGGTTGAAAGGTGACTGTTCGAAAATTTTTCTGGCGGCTTCCTGCTGCCCGTTCAGCCAGATGTGTTTGCGGGCGGACAGGTTGGGGAAAATAACCCAGTTGGGGCTTTTCACAAAACCCGCGGTTTGCCGGCGCTCTCCCGGCCCATCCTCGATGAAAACGTCCTGGCAGGCGTGGCAGGTCCTGGTGGTAGGCCGCAGAATCACCGGCAGCAGCAGTCTCTCTGAAAGTTCGAAGGCCCATTTGGCCATTTCTTTGGCTTCCCGCGGGTCAGCCGGGTCCAGGACGGGCAGTTTGGCGAGCTGGGCGAACCTGCGCGTGTCCTGCTCAGTCTGGGAACTGTGCGGGCCGGGATCGTCGGCCACCACAATTACCAGACCGCCTTTCACGCCAATATAGGCCAGGCTCATCAGCGGGTCCGAGGCCACATTAAGCCCCACCTGCTTCATGGCCGCCAGTGCCCGCGCCCCGGCGTATGACGCGCCGGCGGCTATTTCCAGGGCCACTTTTTCGTTGACCGACCATTCCGCGTAAAACTCGTTAGCCCTGGCCATACCGGCCAGGGTCCCCAGGATTTCCGATGAAGGTGTGCCGGGATATGCCGCGGCAACCTGCACGCCGGCTTCAACGGCGCCGTGCGCGATTGCTTCATTGCCCATTAGTAGTTTTAAAGCCAAAAACAGCCCCCCTTGAGATATGCTTGGCGGATACAGGCATGGTGTTTCCCTGGTGAGTGAGGGGGAGTAACACTATGTCTTTTGATCACATGACGCCCAGGCCTTTAACGCGGGCTGTGACACCCAGCACCAGCAGCAGCAGCAGAACAGCAGTAAGGAGGTAGTCAGCGCCGCGCATTTTAGGCTCTTTAAAATAAGTTCGACGCCCGCCGCCGTAACCCCTTGTTTCCATGGCCATCGCCATGTTTTCCGCCTTGTTTAATGAGATCAGCACCAGCGGCACGGTTACTGGGGCGTACGAACGGATTTTTTTGAAAGGGTTAAACCCTTCCACGGCATGACCCCTGGCCTTCTGAGCGTCAGTGATCTGCCTGACCTCACCCAGAAAAGTGGGGATAAACCGCAGGGTGGTCATAAACATAAAGGCGTAATCATAGGGCATTTTAAATTTTTCCACCATGGTCAGCACCATATCCTGAATCCGGGTAGTGGCGAGGAGTACCAGAAAACTCAGCACCAGTGACAGCATCCTGGCGGCCATGGCCACTCCTGATAGGATACCATAATTTGTGACCGGCAGGTAGCTGGTTTGAGGGATCAGGTGAAAAATAACCTGCCCCTGGTCGTAGAAGAGGGCCTGGATCAGCAGGAGGATCAGGGCGAATACCGACAACCCCGTGATCGCCGGCAGCAGGTTTTTGAGGACGCGCCCCGCCGCCGCCACCAGCAGCACTGAGGCCAGCAGGCCCAGCAGGTAGCGGTAGTCGTTAAACAAAAGCCCGCAGGCCAGGGTGAAAAGCGCCCAGAAAATCTTGGTGGCGGCGTTAAGCCGGTGGACCGGCGAATCTTTTTGAATATATTCAACCGCAGCAGCCAATTTTATCAGCCCTCGCTTTCTGCAGCAGGTCATACATTTCTCTGACGCTGATCACGTCGGGAGGGATGGCGCGCTTGCCGAGTTCCTGCGCCAGGAGAGTGATCTGGGGTGGCTTAAGGTAGCTTCGGGCCAGAAGTTCCGGCTGGGCGAATACCGCACGCACCGGAGCGTCAGCCAGGATTTCACCCTCACACAGGACCACTGTCCTGGCGGCGTAGCGCGCCACCAGGGACATATCGTGGGTAATAAAGACGATGGTATGGCCTTTTTCATGCAAATTTTTTACCATTTCCATGATCTGGACCGACTCCCGGTAATCCTGGCCGGTGGTCGGTTCATCCAAAACAATCACTTCGGTGTGCATGGCCAGTACGGAGGCCAGGGCCACCCGCTGCCGCTGGCCTTTGCTCAGGTTAAAGGGATAAGTCGCGTAGTGGCCGGTAAGCCCCACCGCTTCCAGCGCTTCGTTTACCCGGCGTTCAATTTCTTCAGCCGGCAGCCGCAGGTTTTTCAGGCCGAAGGCCACTTCTTTGCCGACCGTGTCGTGAAAGATCTGGTGGTCGGGGTTTTGAAAGACATAACCGACTGTGCGGGCCAGGGTGGAAACCTTTTGAGGTCCTGTGTCCCGGCCGTTGATGTACACACGTCCGGATGACGGCTTGAGCAGGCCGTTGAAATGTTTTACCAGGGTTGTTTTGCCGGAGCCGTTTTGTCCAATGACAGCCAGGCACTCGCCCCTGCCGATTTCCAGTGAAATGTTTTTCAGCACCGGCTGCGCGCCGTTATATTGGTAGGTCAGGTTTTCAACTTTGATCAGGGGTTGCCTGGCTGCTGTCATCAGCTTCGCACCAGCCTTTCGATATAGATACGGGCCTGTTCCACGGTCAGGGGCAGGGAGTATTTGTCGCTGCCCCCCAGCATGCCCGCCAGTTTAGTCACCTGGGGTATTTTCACGCCAATTGCCTGCAGTTCCCGCTGTCTGGCAAAGACCTGCCACGGCTCTCCGTCCATGACCAGGGCGCCGTCGTCCAGAACCAGGATCCTACCGGCATGGGCGGCCAACTGCTCTGTTTTTTGTTCAACCACCAGCACTGTGATCCCGTGTTCATGGTTGAGGCGGCTGAGCACCTGAAAAACCTCCTCGGTGCCCACCGGGTCGAGTTCAGATGTAGGTTCGTCCAGGAGCAGGATTTCCGGCCGCATGGCCAGGGCGCAGGCGATGGCCACTCTTTGTTTCTGCCCGCCCGAGAGCCCTATGGTGGAGCGGTGGCGCAGGTCCGGGATGCCTGCAAGCTCCAGGACTTCTGAAATTCTCTTCTCCATTTCCACCGGCGCGAAGCCTAGGTTCTCCAGTCCAAAGGCCAGTTCCTGCTCCACTTCGGAGGAGATGATCTGTGCCTCCGGGTCCTGGAAGACGCTGCCCACCAGGCGGGAAATCTGGGCGGTGCTTTTATTGAAAATTGATAAGCCGTCGAGTTCGATCCGGCCGGTGGCCTCGCCCCCCTGAAAGTGGGGAATAATACCGTTCAGGCAGCAGGCCAGGGTGGTCTTGCCCGCCCCGGTCGGCCCGGTGATGCCGACAAATTCCCCTTTGGCTACGCTCAGGCTGATGTCTTTAAGCGCCGGCCGCGCGGCCTGGGGGTAGCGGAAAGTGAAGTTTTTGATCTCCAGAATGGCCATGCCTGTATCCCTCGCATGCTATATTTTTAGGAATTTTTTAGCAGGAGCGTAAAAAATCTGGTTTAAAACCGCATTGATTGCAGTTACCGGTATTACTACGGTAATAAAGGCCGCGTTCCAGGCAACCATCATTTTTTCGGGCGGCAGGTTCAGCGCGAATTTAAAGTTAAGTGTGATGTACAAAAGGCCACTTACCAGAGTGCCTATAGCCGCAGCCAGAATAGGCTTGAATGAATAGTTTTTCACAGAGAATTCCGGCAGGTAGCTGACAATAAGAGCGCAGGCCAGCGCGCCGGCCGGTTCGGAGATCAGGTTCAGGTAGGGGATGGGTGACTTGGAGAAGATCATTGCCACGGCGCCGCCGACCAGGCCGATACCCAACGCGCCCCCGATATTCGGGCGGAGCAGCAGGATGGCCAGGCAGTACATGGCTATAACGAAGTTTGGTGTGATTCCGGCAATGGGAGGTGTAACTGCGCGCAGCACAGCGCCGATGGCCAGCAGCACCGCCACCACGGCTAGCTGCTTGGAGCGCACCATTTTCGAACCGGTGGAAATAAAGCTGTCAGTTTCAATTGATTGGGTGTTGGACATTTTATGAAAACCTCCTGATAAATTAAAATTTAAGATTAGTCCCTGCAATAACAAAACCGGGCGTGAGCCCGGCCTGATTGCAAAATAAAAAAACACTCAGCTTGCCTCGCCTCAGCTCACCTCATACTCAGCTCACCTCCGTATGTGATTGTCGGTTTTAGTCTCCTCTAACTCCTGGGGCTTCCCCAGCTCAATAGTTATTTTATCACAAGCTGTAAGTGTTGTCATTAAAAAGTTTATTTATTTTATGATAAATTTACCTTATTTAAATGGTGCAACTACTGCTGGTTCAATTATAACCAGTTGGCACCGGCCCGCGTCTATTTGAGCTTTCACGCCCAGCGGCATTGTTACTTTAGAGGCGCCGTGCCCCGGGCCCAGGCCGTAAAAACAAGGGATTTTCAGGCGGTTAAACAGGTCGGCTGTTATTTCCCCACAGGTGAAAGATGCGCTTTTATCGCCCGCCTCACAGTCGACAAATTCCCCAAAGACAACCCCGGCGGCTTTGTGCAGCTTGCCGGCCAGGTAAAGCTGCCGGAGCATGCGGTCTACCCGGTAAGGCTCTTCGCCCACCTCCTCCAGAAAAAGTATGGCGCCCCTGGTATCTATTTCATAAGGGGTGCCCAGCGTCGCGGCCACCAGGGAGAGGTTGCCCCCGATCAGCCGGCCGCGCGCCCTGCCGGGATAGATTGTGTGAGTCATGGCGCCAGGTGCCGCCGGCACCGGCCCTAAAGGGTGATAACTGGTTAGGGCTTGATAAAAGTGGTTCACTGTAAAATCGCCCGGTTCCAGCCCAAAGTCAGAAGCCAGCATAGGGCCGGAAAAGGTTACCAGGCCGGCTTTTTGCCAGATCGCCAGCTGCAGCGCGGTGATATCGCTGTAACCAACCAGTACCTTCGGCCGGCTCTTGATGATCCGGTAATTTATTTGGCGCAGGAGCCTAAGCGTGCCGTATCCTCCCCGCAAACAGAGGATGCCGTCGATGCGCGGGTCAAGAAACATGCGGTGGAGGTCGGCAACCCTTTCGCTGTCGGTGCCTGCTAAATACCTGTCGCTTTTCAGGGCGTTAGGCGCAAGGACCACCCTGAAGCCCATTTCCTCCAGTGTCTTTTTGCCTCGGGCTATAAAGTCAGGGTTGCCGCAGGGGCTGGCGGGAGCGATAATCCCCAGGGTAGAACCAGCCTTCAAGGCAGCTGGTTTTCTAATCAATCCAACCCCCCCTCTCCAATCAAGGGCATTCCATTGGGGACATTCCTTGATTCATACAGTAAACCAGCTACACTGTCAGATAACTTTTCTCAACACAGACAAACTTTTGCCGTCATCAAACCAAAGAGGTGTGTCCCCTTTCCATTGACATTGCTCCACTATAATCTATGACTCACATACCAAACTATTGCTCGCCCAGTGGACTGATTGTATAATAAATCAGAAGGGGACAAGAGCCTTCTCATAATATGTATCACCGGTAAGAATTAGCATGATTGCAAATTTTTACCGTTTTTTGTTATAATAGTTTTTGTGATGAATAGGATTAACAGGAGGAGAAGAAATGGCAAATGTAAGAGCGCATGTCATCATCAGCGGCATGGTCCAGGGGGTATACTTCCGGGCGGAAACGCGGGACCAGGCGCTGGCGCTGGGAGTAACCGGCTGGGTCAAAAACAGGCCGGACGGCAGTGTGGAAGGTCTTTTTGAAGGTGAGCGGGATAATGTTGAAAAACTGATTGCCTGGTGCCGCCAGGGGCCGCCGGAAGCAGAGGTTTCGGATGTAGAGGTGGCCTGGGAAAAGTATTGGGGAGAGTTCACCAAATTCAAAATCACTTTTTGAGGAGAAAACCATGCTGGAAATACACACTATCTCAGTGCCCACACCTTACGTCCCGGGCCCTACCAACGCCTACCTGATTAAAAACCATCCCTGCACTCTGGTCGACCCCGGGCCGGAGACTGAGGAGGCCAGGAAGGGCCTGCTGGAAGGCCTGTCTTCTTTGGGTATCGGCCTGCAGGATATCAGCAGGGTTGTCATCACCCATAGTCACTCCGACCACAGCGGTCTGGCCAGGTGGATCAATGAACAGGCCGGGTCTGAGATTTATGTCCACAAATCGGAAGAGCGCAAACTGCAGAAGGATTACATATATTACCATGAGAGGCTGCCATTTTTGGCAGAAGCAGGCATACCGGAAAATGTTCTGAACGAGATTTTTGAGGATAAGGACCCGGTAGTGAAGCCGGTGCTGCCGGAATCAGGCGTGGTGCTGGTGCATGGCGGGGAAGAGCTTGACTTTACGGGAGGCACAGCCACAGTCCTGCATCTGCCGGGGCACTCCAGCGGCCATATTTGTCTTTTTGAGCAGGCCAGCGGTATACTGCTGGCCGGAGACTTCATACTCAAACATATCACACCCAACCCGGTGATGGAAGCTGACCCGGCTGATTACAGCAAAAGGACGCCTGCTTTGCGGCAATACCTGGCAGGGCTCAGGCGGGTGGAAATGATGAAGATAGGGCTAATCCTGCCAGGACATGGTAAAACTATTGATAACAGCGCGGAAACAATGGTAAATGCTCAGAAACACCATGCCCGGCGGTTGGAGGCTTGTCTCGCCAAACTGACAGGACGCCCTTTAAACACTTACCAGTTAATGCGGGAGTTTTACCCCAAAATCAGGGGCTTTCAAATCTATCTCGGCATCTCTGAAATATTTGCCCACCTGGATTATCTGGTGGAAGAAGAGCTGGCTGCCAGGGAAGAGCGCGGCGGTGTTTCTTACTATACCAAAAAAAGCGCTTGAAGCTTTCGGCCATGTATGACAAATTGAACCGGGGCATAGTTTTAAAGCGTCTAATATTTAGATGAAAGAGGAGCATTAATTTGGGATTCAGGTTATCAGCAGCTATCTTAGCAGGAAAAGCCGCTGCCAGGCTCAGCCGCGCTTGTGGCTACAGGGGCACTTCCCTGCCTGGACTGGTCGCCCGCAAGATCTGCCCGGCCGCCTTAATAGACCTGTCCGCCCAGGTGCGCAGGGGCATCATTGTGGTCAGCGGCACCAACGGCAAGACCACAACCACCAATATGATCGCCGGAGTACTTGGGGACGCCGGCTATAAGGTTATCGTCAACCGGGAAGGCTCGAATATGATCAGCGGGGTTACCGCCGGTTTCGTGGCTAATTCCGCGGTCAGCGCGCATGTTGACTGTGATTATGCCGTGCTTGAGGTGGATGAAGCTTCCATGCCGGCAGTCCTGGAGGAGACAAACCCCAAAGTAGTGCTTCTTACTAATTTTTTTCGGGATCAGCTGGACCGTTACTGGGAACTGGATAAGATCATCGGTGTGATCAATGATTCTTTACAAAAGCTAAAAAAGTCGACCACCCTGGTGTTAAATGCCGATGATCCCCTGGTGGCTCAACTCCGGGGTAAAACCGGCCTGCCGGCCATCTTTTACGGGCTTTCCGGATATGAGCTCGCCAGGAAGACCAATACGCAAACCAGAGAAGCAAAGTTTTGCCCCTGCTGCGGCTTTGCGCTGGTCTACGAATTTTTTAACTACGGGCAGCTGGGCACTTATTACTGTCCGAACTGCGTTTTTCAAAGGCCTGAGCTCCAGGTTGAAGCCCTGGGTACGGTCTCCAAAAGCAACGTGAACTGCTGCAGGATCAGGTATAAAAAGGGTGAGGCCTCCCTGGTTATTCAGGCGCTTGGACTTTATAACCTTTACAATGCCCTGGCTGCTTTCACAGTTGGTCTGCACCTGGGTATCAACGTCAGGACCATTCTGAACAGCCTGAAGAAATACCAGCCGGTTTTCGGCCGCATGGAAAGGTTCACCTATAAAAGGAAACCGGTTTATTTAAACCTGGTTAAGAACCCTACCGGGTTTAACGAAGCATTAGCCGCTCTTTGCGACGCTGAAGGAATGAAAGACGTGTTTATTGCCGTCAATGACAATTACGCGGACAGCAGGGATATATCATGGCTTTGGGATGTTGACTTTGAGCTGCTGGGCCGAGAACACCAGGCATTTGAAACTTTTATCTGTTCGGGCAGGCGCGCGGAAGAAATGGCCCTGCGCCTTAAATACGCGGGTGTCCCGGTTGAAAAGATTACAGTCAATAACAATATGCGCCTGGCTATAGAGCAGGTGCTGTCAGGCCCCGCGCAGGCCTGTTATCTCTTTCCCACTTATACTGCCTTGTGGCCGGCGCACAAGATACTGGAATTCCTGGCCGTGAAGGGGAACGCCGATGATCAGCGCATGCCATCTGTATCCTGATTTACTGAACCTGTACGGGGACCGCGGCAACATTATAGCCTTCCGGCAGCGCTGCGAATGGCGCAACATCCCCGTGAAAATAAAGAGCATCAGCCTGGGCGATAAAATTGAATTTAAAGATTACGACTTTGTTTTTCTCGGCGGCGGCTCCGACCGCGAGCAAAACCTGATTGCCGCCGACTTGATGAAACGGAGAGACCGGTTAAAGGACGCCATTGAAGGCGGGCTGGTGGTGCTGGCCATCTGCGGGGGGTACCAGCTTCTCGGCAAGTACTACCAGACAGCTGAAGGCAAACAAATTCCCTGCCTGGATATTCTCGACCTGTATACCACGGCGGGCAGCAAGCGGCTGGTGGGAAACCTGGTTGTCGAAGTTAAACTTGGCGGCAAGCCGTTGAAGGTGGTTGGTTTTGAAAACCATTCCGGCCGCACTTACACCCGCTCTGTCAAGCCTCTGGGGAAAGTCCTATGCGGCAGCGGCAACAACGGCAGTGACGGGCTGGAGGGAGCGCGCTACAAGAATGTGTACTGCTCATACCTGCACGGGCCGCTGCTGCCCAAAAACAGCGGGCTTACCGACAGGTTGATCAGCCTGGCGTTAAAGAGAAGGGGTATGGAGTATCATCTGAAACAATTGGATGACAGCCTGGAAGAGTCCGCCCGCAGGGTCATGCTGGACAGGCTGGGCTTGCGGATGTAAGTATTAGAGGGTTTTTTTTATTCCTGTGGAATATTTAATATAGATGCAAGGAGGTGTTACTGTGAACCAAAAAGTTAAAAGGTTTCTGGTGATATCATGTTTCCTGGCGCTGACGCTGGCGATTTCAGCTTTCCTGGCCGCCTCCTGTACCACCATCGGCAAGAAAGAGACGGTTCCCTCTCAGGAAAACGCGGCGGCGCCGGAAGAACAAAAGCTGAATGTGGCTGTCTATTATGTCAAAATGACCGAGAAAGACGCCTACCTGGTCAGAGAGGTGCACCAGGTCCCTCCCACCAAGGAAGTGGCCAGGGCGGCGCTGGAAGAATTGATTAACGCCAACCCGGTCAGCCCCGGCGCGGCACGGGTGCTGCCGGCCGCCACCAAGATTAAAGGCATCAACATTAATGACGGCCTGGCGACAGTGGATTTTTCACAAGAAGTACTCAGGGCTAACACGGGCGCCTCCGGGGAAGCCTTGGGTATTCAGAGCATAGTCAACACGCTGACGGAATTCCCCGAGATTAAGAAGGTCTCATTTATGGTGGAAGGTAAAGTGGACCAGGCGGCCATGGACTGGTGGGGGCACGTCGGGTTGTACGAACAGCCTTTTTCTAGAGATGTGTCAGTGGTTAAAGAGCCCGCCATCTGGGTGACCAGCCCGGCGTCCAACCAGAAAGTGGGGTCGCCTCTGCAGGTGGCCGGCAGCGCCATGGTTTTTGAGGCTACAGTCAACATGAGGCTCAAAGATGAATCCGGCAAGACCATAGCCGAAAGTTTCACGACAGCCACACAGGGGGCGCCCGGCAGGGGCCAGTTTGAGAAATCGCTTGCCTTTAACGCTCCCTCACCAGGGCGCGGCGAGTTGGAAGTATTCTGGATCAGCCCGAAAGACGGCAGAGAGTTGGATAAAGTAGTGGTGCCGGTGAACTGGTAGTCAAAGGTAATCATGGATATAAAAAATGCCACAATTTCCTGTGGCGTTTTTTATTTATAATATTTTAAGTCCTTCTTTTGACCTGTGCCAGTCGCGAGAATAGAATATATGTTCGCATCGGCAGAAAAATTTTCAGAATCTAAATTCTCTTAAAAATTGCCCTCTGCCTTAATTTATAAGCCAGGGGCCACCAACCCAGTTAATTTTGCCGCAGTTTTTTGTGGCTTTTTTTATTTGCAATTAATACCTTATATAAGTAATAAATGGGGACTAAATATTTTTGAAAATTGACATTATATGTAAACCGGACGCCCGTACAGGCCGCTCACATTCTTCTTTTTGCCAGTTTCGCATATAATGTAGTATTCGTTCTAGTTTTAGTTCCCGCCTGAAGTGGAAGTCGGCAGGTTTTGAAACTGTTAGAGAAGGAGTGAAACTATGGATTTCCTGAAACGTATAGAAGAATACCGTTCCCTGGAAAAGCAGCTTGCCTGGGAAGGATCTTTCAAAGATTACCTTGAGCTTGTCAGTGTAAGGCCTGATGTCTGCCAACTTGCCCACGCCAGGATTTATAATATGATCAAGTTTGCCGGGGTTGAAGAGAAAGAGGCGTCAAAGCAGTACAATTTCTTTTCTTCCGAGCTCTTCGGACTGGAAAAGACCCTGGAGAAGTTAGTTGAGGAATACTTTCACCCGGCGGCGCGGCGCCTGGACGTGCGCAAGCGGATCCTGCTGCTGATGGGCCCGGTAAGCGGCGGCAAATCAACCCTGGTGGCAATGCTGAAAAAGGGCCTGGAAAGGTACAGCAGGACAGACGAAGGAGCTTTATACGGGATCAAGGGCTGCCCTATGCACGAGGAGCCCCTGCACCTGATTCCCAGGGAATTAAGAGAGGAATTCCAAAAACTTTACAATATCTATATTGAAGGGGAGCTTTGCCCTTCCTGCCGCATGATGGTGGATGTGGAGTACGGAGGCAATATTGAAAAGGTGCCGGTGGAGAGAGTGTTTTTATCCGAAGACAACCGGGTGGGCATAGGCACTTTTACCCCGTCTGACCCGAAGTCACAGGACATCGCCGACCTTACCGGCAGTATGGACTTTTCCACCATCACCGAGTACGGTTCCGAATCCGACCCCCGCGCCTACCGTTTTGACGGGGAACTGAACATTGCCAACAGGGGTATGATGGAGTTCCAGGAAATGCTGAAGTGTGATGAAAAGTTTCTTTGGAACCTGCTCAGCCTTTCCCAGGAAGGCAACTTTAAGGCTGGGCGCTTCGCGCTCATTTATGCGGACGAGATGATCGTGGCCCATACAAATGAAAACGAGTACAAGAGTTTCATCAGCAATAAAAAGAATGAGGCCCTGCAGTCCAGGATCATCGTAATAAAGATACCGTATAACTTGAAAGTAAGCGATGAAATAAAGATCTACGAAAAGCTGATCAAGCAGAGTGACCTGCGCAACATTCACATCGCGCCGCACGCTTTGCGGGTAGCCAGCATCTTTTCGGTCCTGTCCAGGCTGAAAGAATCTAAAAAGCAGGGTATGGACCTGGTCAAAAAAATGAAGCTTTACGACGGTGAGGATGTGGAAGGTTTCAAGCAGAAGGACCTGAACGAATTGCAGGTGGAAGCTGTTGACGAAGGTATGAGCGGTGTTGACCCCCGCTACGTGATTAACAGGCTTTCTTCAGCCCTGATCCGGACTTCCACCCAGTGCATCAACCCGCTGGATGTCCTGCGCGCCCTGAAGGAAGGCCTGGACCAGCATGCATCAATCACCAAGGAGGAAAAAGACCGCCTGCTCAATTTTATTTCTATAGCCCGCAAAGAGTACGATGAAATGGCCAAAAAAGAAGTGCAGAAAGCTTTTGTATATTCCTATGAGGAGTCAGCCAAAGTTTTATTCGACAACTACCTGGATAATGTTGAGGCGTACTGCAACGGCGTTAAGCTGAAAGACCCGATTACTGACGAAGAACTAGACCCGGACGAGAAATTGATGAGGTCCATTGAGGAACAGATCGGTGTCTCAGAGAGCGCCAAGAAAGCTTTTCGTGAGGAAATACTGATCAGGCTGTCCAGTTATGCCCGCAAAAACAGGCGCTTTGATTATAATTCGCACGAGCGCCTGCGGGAAGCCATTGAGAAAAAGCTTTTCGCCGATTTGAAGGATGTTGTGAAAATCACCACTTCCACCAAGACGCCGGATGTCGAGCAGTTAAAGAGGATCAACCAGGTCAGCGCCAGGCTGATCGCCGACCACGGGTACTGTCCCAACTGCGCCAACGAGCTGCTCAAGTACATCGGCAGCCTGCTTAACCGCTAGGGGGTGGTGCGCATGCCTGGGTCAAGTTTTATCATTTCGAGAGAGGACTGGTCGCTGCACCGCAAAGGTGAGATGGACCGGCAGAGGCACAGGGAAAAAGTGCGGGAGGCTATTAAAAAAAACCTGGCGGACATCGTGAGTGAGGAAAGCATTATCATGCACGACGGCCGTAAGATAGTTAAGGTGCCTATCCGCTCCCTGCATGAATACCATTTCCGTTTCGACTTCGGCAAGCAGAAGCATGCCGGCCAGGGGCAGGGGGACAGCAAACAGGGCGACGTCATCTTCAGCGAGCCCCAGCACGGGCCGGGCAAAAGCAAGGGGGCCGGGAATGAGCCGGGGGTCGACTACTATGAAGCGGATATCACTGTCGACGAACTTGCCGAAATGATTTTTGAGGACCTGGGGCTGCCCAACCTGGAGCAGAAAAAGAAGCCGGAAATGGCTGCCGATTCCCTGGAATTCAAGGACGTCCGCAAGAAGGGCATATCCAGTAACATTGACCGTAAGCGCACCATCATGGAGGCTGTCAAGCGCAACGCCGTCAAAGGCGGCACTGACCCGCTGACAATTACACCTGAAGATTTGCGCTTTAAAACATGGGAGGTTACCTATAAATACGAATCCAACGCCGTGGTCCTGGCGATGATGGACACTTCAGGATCAATGGGGCCATTTGAAAAATATATCGCCCGCAGCTTTTTCTTTTGGATGGTCCGCTTTCTGCGGACCAAGTACAACAATGTTCATATCGTGTTCCTGGCCCACCACACCGAAGCCAAAGAAACCACGGAAGAGGAGTTTTTCACCAAGGGCGCCAGCGGCGGCACCCGCTGCTCATCAGTTTACAGGCTGGCCCTGGAGATCATTGAAAAGCGGTACAGCCCCAGCGACTACAACATCTATGCCTTTCATTTCTCGGACGGGGATAACCTGGCATCGGATAATGAAAATTGTGTCAAAACCATCAACTCTCTGCTCGAGGTATGCAACATGGTGGGATACGGGGAGATCGAAGGGCCGTACTACTATACCAGCACACTGCGCACGGCTTTTAAAAAGGTGCAGAATAACAAGTTTACCTGTGTGACGATTAAAGACAAAAGCGGTGTCTATCCGGCCTTGAAAAAGTTCTTTGCCCAGCAGCCCGGCCAGGCGTCAAGTTAAAAAGAGTTCAGGCAGGCAGCTGGAAGTTCTGGTTGACCTGCCTTTTTTATTTGGATCCCAATAATTGTTTGCCTGGACCTGTCACAACGTTGAAGTTGAATGTGTTATAATCTAAGAGGATAATTTTGCCCGCTTGCGTCAAAGGAGGTGCGAGGCTTAATTTTGGGGTAAAAAAATTACTGGAGGTTGTTGGATTATGAAAAGAAAACTCTTTGTGGCTATTATTTTCTTGATGCTTCTTGCAGTTACTTCATTCCCCTCTTTCGCGGCCGGGAACCCGCAGCTCCAGGTCAACGGAGATATAGTGCCCGCGCCCGGACTCAGTCTTGAAAACAGTATCAGTATGATTCCTGTTGATGTTTATGCCCGCCTTGCCGGCGCTGATACGGACTCATCCGCTGATGCTGTCACAATTACTGAGAATGGGACCACTATGCAAATGACCCTGGGCTCGCAGGAAGCAATACTGGGGGACAAGTCCGTATCGCTGCCGGCTGAACCGGTCAATAAAGACGGCAGTATTTTAATTCCACTCCGCGCGGTCAGCAGCGCCTTTGGTTTTGAAGTCGGCTGGGACGCTGAAAAAAGATTGGTCACTTTAACCCGCTCTGAAACCAGGGACGGTCTGAGTGTGTCCGACCTGCTGGCTAAGTCGACAGAGGCCAGCCTTGTTTACAACACTTATTCCATGGAAGGCCTGGTCAATATTGGCTTGGACCTGACCACGGACGGCAAGGCTGATAGGCAGGCGCCGCGCAGTATGACCACCAAATTAACCGGCCAGATCCAAAACAAACCGCTGCAGGTATATATGAATCAAATCATAACCATGCCTGGCGCCGGAGGGACTAATCAGGAAACAACAGTGGAAGTTTTCATGACCCAGGAAAAAATGTACATCAAAGCGCCGGGACAGGGTTGGATGGCATCACCCATGCCTTTTTCTCCCGAATTTTGGCAACAGCAGCAGGACATCCAGTCCGATCCCTTAAAAGCAGCGGCACTGTTGAAGGAAATGGGCATTCTCTTGAACTTCGGCAATGATACCGTGGTGGACGGCACTGGTTATTACGTGGTTAACGCGACCATGGATATGGACAAATTCAAACAGGGTTACGAAAAAATATTACAGCAGGCTGTGCAGAGCCTGCCGCAGGGAGCGCCTGCCAATCCTGCTGAAATGCAGGCTGTCATGCAGAAGCTCCTGGAGAACGCCCAGTTTGATTACAGTTACTCTGTGCTGATCAACAAGGAAACACTAATCAGCGATATCATTAAATTTGACGGCCGCATGATCATAACCCTGGACAATCCGCAGGCCGGGGCGTCAGGGGAACCGGGCCAGATGAAAATGGACATGAGGTTTAAAGGAGACATGAGCATCAGCGGCCTCGGCGGTGCGTTTATCGCGCCGGATGTCAGCTCTGCCACTGAATTGACAGTTCCACAGTAAAAACGACATCAATTAGGTAATAATTATTTTTAACCCCAAGGAGCAGATCACAGCTGATTTGCTCCTTTTCCCTTCTGGCCTAAATATGTAGGTTCGGATTTATCCGAACATTCCAGTGGGGACATACCTCGTCAGTAAAAGGAATACCTGAAATTGAGGTGTGTCCCCTGACCTTAGCCGACTGAAGTCGCACCTACGGTTTCGGTCGTCGGTCGTCGGAGGTGGGACGTCGGTATCCTGCATTGCTTCTCAGCTTTTTTGACCATATGAATCTTCATGCATACCTACGCCCTACCCACACCTTACGGCCTACGATTTATTTTTCTCACGGCCCACGTCTCACTTCTCACGTCTCAAAAGGCCAGCTACAACAAGAACCGCCCCCCGTTTGCCTCGTTGTTTTTGGCGGGGTTGGCAATTAAAATTTCTTGCCGGCATATTGTATATCCAGGAGGGATGAACTGATGAACCCAAAAGAAGAAATAAAGCTGCTGGAACAAGCTTTGGTGAAGATCACCGCCAAGGCCAGGGATTACGGCCTGGATTTTTACGATATGTATTTTGAAATTTGCCCGGCTGATATCATCTACACCTTTGGGGCCTACGGCATGCCTACCCGCTACTCACACTGGACCTTTGGCAAATCTTATCATAAAATGAAGACCCAGTATGATTACAACCTCGGGCGCATCTACGAGATGGTGATTAACTCCAACCCCTGCTACGCTTTTTTGTTGGAAGGCAATACCCTGATCCAGAACAAGCTGGTCATGGCCCACGTCCTGGGGCACTGTGATTTTTTCAAGAATAACGCTTATTTTAAAAACACTTCCAGAGACATGGTCGAATCCATGGCGGCGGCGGCGGAGCGCTTCCGGGGCTATGCGTTCAAGTACGGCCACGACCGGGTCGAGACGTTTATTGATGCTGTTATAGCCATCCAGGAGCATGTGGAACCGAGGGTCAGAGTCAAAAATAAGAAATCTGAATCCCCGCGGCAGCAAAAAAGCTGCCGGGCAACAGCTCCCGAAACTCCTTACGACGACCTCTGGCTGTTGGACGAGAAGCAGGAAAATGACTGCGACAAATGTAAACAGGCAAAAAAATTTCCGGAAGAACCGGAAAAGGATCTGATGTTGTTTATAATCCAGCACAGTAAAGAGCTGGAGGACTGGCAGCGCGACATTATGTCGGTAGTGCGCCATGAGATGCTCTATTTCTGGCCGCAGATGGAGACTAAAATAATGAACGAGGGGTGGGCCACGTACTGGCACCTCAGGATCATGCGCGAGATTGATCTTGACGAGGCGGAAGCTCTGGAATTCGCCAAAATGCACTCCGGGATCATCCAGACCTCACGCGCCCGCATAAATCCTTATCACCTTGGACTGAAGATATTTGAGGACATAGAAAAGAGGTGGGATAACCCGTCCCCGGAAGAAAAAGAAAAGCTGGGCCGCCCCGGCGGTGACGGCAGGGAAAAGATTTTTGAAGTGCGGGCGGAGGAAAATGACATATCTTTTTTGCGCAATTACCTTACCAGGGAACTGATCGACGAACTGGACCTGTATTTATACAAGAAGACAGGTTACGAGTGGAAAATCTCAGACAAGGAATGGGAAACGGTGCGGGACGGCATTGTCAACAGCCTCACCAACTGCGGCTACCCGTACATACTGGTGCAGGACGGGGACTTCAACAAGCGGGGCGAGTTGTATTTAAAGCACAGTTTTGAGGGAACCGAACTAGACGTGATTTACCTTGAAAAAACACTGCCCCATGTTTACACCTTATGGGGCAGGCCGTCGCACCTGGAAACAGTGCTTGACAACAAGCCGGTCCTCTTTTCATATAACGGCGAAAAAGTAAGTAAAAAATTTTTATAAAGTTATAAGTTGTAGGTGAGAATTTATTTAAACAATGTTGCAATGGATTCAAATTAAATTAATTTCTACTTTGTAGGGGATATGGGTTTGCCATATCCCCTCTTTGCGCTAAGCCAAACATCTATTTCATGTTAAGCCTTTTATTGGTAAACAGGTGAAGCCTTTAGTAAGGCTTTTGAATATACTGTCCTGTAAGGGAGTGGCTTTGCTATGGTTGTCGTCATCGTGGGCGGAGGCTGGGCCGGGTGCGCGGCGGCATACTCGGCCAGGGCGGCCGGGGCCAGGACAGTGCTGCTGGAGAAAACAGACATGCTGCTGGGCACGGGACTGGTCGGCGGGATTATGCGCAACAACGGGCGTTTCACCGCCCTGGAAGAGGTGCGGGCGCTTGGCGCCGGTGATTTCATAAGGGTTATTGAAGAGGCCGCGACCCACCGCAGGGTCGACTTTCCGGGGCACCGCCACGCCATGCTGTACGATGTGACCAGGATCGAGCCAGCGGTCAAAAATTTGCTGTTGTCCCGCGGTGTGCAGTTAAAGCTGCAGAAAAGAGTTGTCTCCGTCGCCAAACAAAACAACCTGATAACAGATATAACCACTGCTGATGGAGAAACGGTCAAAGGCGACGTTTATGTGGACTGTACCGGTACCGCTGGACCGGCCGCCAACTGTACCCGTTTTGGCACCGGGTGCGCCATGTGCATCCTGCGCTGCCCCACTTTCGGCCCCAGAGTAAGCTTCACAGCCAGTGCCGGAGTCGAGGAAATCAGGGCGGGGGAGGGATTTCCCCATTTTGAAGCGATGAGCGGGTCATGCAAGCTGGACAAAAAGTCCTTAGCCGCGGCGCTGGTTAAAGAATTAGAAAACAAAGGTGTTTTGGTCATGCCGCTGCCGCCGCACCTGCAGAAAGCCGAACAGCTGGCCAGAAAAGCCTGCCAGCAGTACGCTACCAGCGACTTTTTTGAAAACCTGATTATCCTGGACACAGGGCACGCCAAGCTCATGACCCCGTATTTTCCCCTGGAAATCCTCCGCACCCTGGATGGTTTTAAAGACGCCCGCTACGCTGATCCTTACTCCGGCGGCAGGGGTAACTCAGTCCGCTTTATGGCCATTGCTCCCTGCGATGACAGCCTGCGGGTACCGGGCGTGGCTAACTTGTTTTGCGCCGGCGAAAAAACCGGCCTGATTGTCGGGCATACAGAGGCCATAGTCACCGGCTTCCTGGCCGGGCACAACGCGGTACGGCTGATAGACGGCAAAGAGCCGCTTTCTTTGCCGGCTGAACTGGCCTGCGGCGATATCATCTCCTATATGCACGAAGAAATGAAAACACCGGCAGGCCTGGGGCAAAAGTACACCTTCTCCGGCTCAGTCTACTTTCAGCGGATGCGGGATTTGGGACTGTATACGACAGATGCGGCCGCCATCAAGGAAAAGGTTGCCAGGACAGGATTGGCCGGTGTGTTTAAAAAGCGCTTGCTTGACTAGCTTAGCAGGTTTTTCATTTCTTCCAAAACACCCTTCTCTCCCATTATTTGTAATATTCACGTCCTTTTTTTCATAGTGATATAATAGACAACCCTGGGGGCGGGGGTATTTTTATGGTAAATTTCGTTTGGCTGGGTATGATTGTCTTCGGCATCATCGTGGCAGCTGTCAACGGCAACATTGAGGTTATAACCAAAGCGGCCCTGGACGGCGCGAACAGCGCGGTCAAGATCTCGATCAGCCTGATAGCCATCATTACTTTCTGGCTGGGCATTATGAAGCTGGCCGAGGAGTCCGGCCTGGTCCGGGCTCTGGCCTGGCTGGTGCGCCCGGTGCTGCGCTTTCTGTTTCCCAGCGTGCCTAAAGACCACCCGGCTATGGGGGCCATTGTCTTGAACCTCAGCGCCAATATCCTGGGGCTGGGCAACGCCGCCACACCGATGGGCCTGATCGCCATGCGGGAGCTGCAAAGCCTGAACCGGGACAGCGATACCGCTTCGGAAGCGATGTGCACCTTCCTGGCCTTAAACACTTCGTGCGTTACTTTAATCCCCACCACGATCATAGGTATCCGCCTGCTTTACGGCTCCACCGACCCTACGGACATAGTGGGGCCGACCATCATGGCCACAGCATTCAGCATGGTCGCGGCCGTTATTGTGGACCGGGTGCTGCGCCTGATCTATTCCGGCAGGAGGTGAGGTCAGATTGGAGATTGTCGCCGAACTGTCCCGCTGGGCCATACCGGTCATTCTCCTGGTCGTGCCTGTGATTGCCGTCCTGCGCGGTGTCAAGGTATATGAAACATTTGTGGATGGGGCGGAAGCAGGTTTTGCCACAGCCATTAAAACCATCCCGTACCTGGTGGCGATGATCGTGGCTATAAGTATTTTCCGGGCCTCGGGGGCGATGGAAGTGCTGGTGGCCGCGCTTTCCCCGGCCCTTAATTTTATCGGTTTGCCGGCGGAGGTGCTGCCCCACGCCATCATGCGCCCGCTGTCCGGCGGGGCGGCGCTGGGCATAGCTTCAGATATAATAAAAACTTACGGGCCGGACAGCTTCTTAGGACGCCTGGTGTCCACCATGCAGGGCAGCTGTGACACCACCTTTTATGTTCTAACCCTTTATTTTGGCTCGGTCGGTATCAAAAAGTACAGGTATTCGGTGTTTTTAGGGCTGGTGGCCGATTTTACCACGCTGTCTGCCTCTGTGTTTATTGTCAGGACAATGTTTTAGGCCAGCCTGGCTGCAATTGACAACCCATGCCTATTTCTGTTAAATTTTTAAGGACATTCGATATGTCCTTAAATCTTTTAAGGAATGGAGATCTCTATGGAACGGCTGCAAAAATTCATGGCCAGGGCGGGGGTGGCCTCGCGGCGCCGCTGCGAAGAGCTGATCACTTCAGGTATAGTAAAAGTGAACGGCAAAGTGGTCAGCCGGCTTGGCGCCAAGGTGGACCCCGCCAAAGACAAAATACAGCTTGGCAGCGAAACGCTTTTGGCAGAGACACAAAAACATTATATTTTGATGTATAAGCCCCGCGGTTATATCACTACCATGAGTGATGAAAAGGGGCGCAAAAAAGTAACCGATCTCTTGAAACCAGGCGCCGGCAGGGTCTACCCGGTCGGCAGGCTTGATTACGACAGCGAAGGGCTGCTGCTGCTTACCAACGATGGTGATCTGACCTATGCTTTAACCCACCCCGGGCGCCGGGTCCCCAAGACCTACCAGGTCCGGGTGGCAGGAGTGCCGGAGCAGGTGAAACTGGAGCAAATGGCCGGCGGCCTGACGCTGGAGGACGGTCCTACCGCCCCGGCCAGGGTGCGCCTCACGGGAGAAAGAGAGGGCAACGCGCTGCTGGAAATCACCATTTACGAGGGGCGCAACCGCCAGGTGAGGCGGATGTGCGAGCATATAGGGCACCCGGTCCTCCGCTTGAAAAGAATAAGGTTCGGCGGCCTTGATCTTGTAGGCTTGCGGCCGGGGCAGTACCGCCATCTCAGAGGAGAAGAAGTGGCCAGGTTGAAAGAAAAGGCCGGCCTGAAAGAAAAATAATTAACACTGTCCATAATGTGGCTTTATTAGTATAGAATGGAGTTTGTGAGCAGGAGTTTAACGGGCAGGGTAGAATTATCAAAACATAATGTGTTTTAGAGATGCCCAATGATTGCGGGAGGGATACTTTTGCCTAAGAGCCAGGGTGCCGACGGCACAGGTGATAGGGACGGTGTTTTATTGAAAGTCCGTCTTGATTTTAAGGGTACGGGCAAGCCCGGGCGGTTTTTGTTCGGGGGCAAGCCCACAGACAGGTTAGCCGAAGAGGCGAGGGAGCAGCAGGCAGCTGTTTTCCGCAACGTGCCCATACAGGGCATACAGATTATGGACATAGACGCCAGTGCCGACGTGTACACTGTTTATGATGACCTGGCCAACAATGACACGGCTTATGCCCCGCTGGTGCTCACCGTTAAAGCCGACAGCCTGGAAAACGTGGTCCGTTTCATTGCCAGGGATGATTTCAGAAAAATAGAAATACTTGACCCGGCCTTTCTCACCTTAAACCACTCAGACATTGAAAGGCTGCTTTTCAAAGTGTACGAGGAAATGAAAGAATTCAGGCAGAAGTTGGAGAAAAAATATAACTTGAGCAGGTGAAACCAGTGAACTGCCGCGAGGCGTTCCTGTAGGAAAGACAGTTTGAGTTTGTTTGCTTTTAAGTGGACGCTCCGGTATAATATTGTCAGGAGGTTAGCAACTGCTACAAAATAGAGAAATAAAACTAAACATTAATTAATAAAACATTTTTAAACAAACCATTGACACGAACACTTGTTTTATTAAAATAATGGTAAGGGGTGGTGTCAATGGATAAATTATTAGTATCCCGTCAGGTGGTAAGGATATCAGGTTTAACAGGTTTTGGGGGAGATGTTCGCCAATGAAGACCACAGTTAAAGGCGTCATCCTCCAGATTAATGAACAGGGAAAAACCTATCTGGACAACCTGATGGACAGCTTTTGCGCTGCCGTGCGCTGGTCATACAAGAGACTCTTGGACATGTGGAAAATTCAGGACATAAGATTGGCTGTCCAAGGAAAATTCAGTCTAAATTCCCGCCAGGCCAATGACGCCGTTTACGAAGCCCAAACGACGATAAGATCGCAAAAAGAACTGGTCAAATTAAACCGCAGCAATACTAAAAAGAGAGTAGAACTTACCAAAAGCCGCTTAAAAAAAGCACGGTCAAAAAAGAAAAAAGCAAACCTGACCAGAAAGCTGAACAAAGAACAACGCCGCCTTGCAGAATTACAAAAACATATGGAAAACAGCGCTACTCCACCGGTGCTATTCGGCGGCAAAAAGCTATTTATTGAACGGTGCAAAGGCAATATCAGCCACGAACAATGGCAGGAAGCCCGGAGCAATCGCTACCTCTCTAGGGGCGACAAAACCAAAGGCGGCAATCTCAACACCAGACTGTACGCAAAAGACGGCAATATTTATCTGGACATAGCTGCCGAACCAATAGAAACAGACAAAGTCATCAGGTATAACCGGATCACCGTGCCCGTCTACCTGGCCCACAAGCCCTCCCAAAAGACAGGGCGAATCAATGGACGCAATTACCGGCAGATGGTGTTAAATTACCTCAAGGCCGGTAATGCCTATCAAGTAGAAATCATCCGGGAAAACGGGCGCTATTACATCCACGTTACCATTGAAGAAGAAACACCCCAGGCTTACGTTGCCCGTAACGGCGCAGTGGGAGTAGACACCAACCCGGACGGTTTGGGCATAACCCGTGCAGATTACCTGGGGCAGTACAGAGAAAGCCTGTGGTTGCCACAAGGAGAGTGGACCTACACCAGGAGCAACCGGCGGGATAACCTGATCGGAGAAGCCACGGCTTTGGTGGTAGAACTGGCAAAACAATTAAATAGCATCTTGGCCGTAGAAGATTTGGCCTTCAAAGACGACAAGTCAGTGACAGCAAAATTCAATAGAATAAGCCACAGCTTTGTCTGGTCAAACTTCTTAGAAAAAGTAGAGCGCGGGGCAGCCAGGGCCGGAGTGCCCCTGGTTAAAGTAAAACCACCATTTACATCCACCATAGGGATTTTAAAATACCAGCAGCAATATGGCATATCAAATCACGAAGCAGCCAGTTACGTTATTGCCAGGCGGGCTCTTGGGTACAGCCGGGAAAAAGTGCCGAAACCCTTGAATAACAAGTTCATCATAGAAAAAGAAAATTTTTCAAAACTCTCCAACTGGAAGCAGTGGAGCGCAGTAAAGAAGGCGGTTATGGCCGCTACAAAAAAACAAACAAGACAGGAGGCGCAAAGTCTGGTTTCATGGCAGCATTACAGAAAACAAATGATAGTAGGGTAAACCCTTAGCCATAGAGTTTGCGGGAGTATGGCGCGGTACACGCGGTGAAAGGCCGTCGCCGTACAGTCAAGAACCCAGGCGGTGGGTAACACCCCCTTCCGGGTAGTACGGATAGCCGAAAGGTTAACGGCGGCATAAGCCACCCGGAATGTAAGTGAAAGCTTACAGCTCAGCAGTTGAATCCTGTGACGCTGCCTCCCGTTAGTCGGCGGGAGAGAAAGTTAATAAATCTGGATTATTCTAAATAAATCAGATTTATTTAACTATCAGAAACCAGGCACTAAATATAGGAGCTTTTGCACTCCTGTGCGGAGTGTATTTTATTTAACAAAGGTGGTTGGAGCATGACCCTTTACGGTAGCCGTAAAGTTGCCAGGGTGGCTATAGAAATGGCGCTTACTGACAGCAGGGAGCAGGAAAAGGAATACAAGACGCGTTTTTCTAAAGAAGGCATCAAGACAGCGGCTGTTGATTACGGCGGCGACTTTATTTCATCGGTTAACAAGATTATTGAGCGGGCTGTGGTGGCTTCCAAACGGGAGGGCGTGATCAAGGAAATGCACGCCGACGAAGGAGCAGTGGCCGGCGCCACCAGAGAGGCGCTGTCACAGGTGATGCCAAAGGCGTTAGGTTTTAATGTCGGCGGTAAAATCGGCATTGCCAGAAAGGACGACCATATCAGCGTGGCTATATTTTTTGGGGTGGGCTTGCTTCACCTTGACGAGGTGGCTGTGGGTTTAGGCCACAGGGCGGTACACTCCTAGGGTGGATCGGGGAGGACAGTAGAATGGCAGGTAGATCTTTAAGAGGAATACGCGGGGCAATCACAGTCGACCGCAACGAAGCGGCGGAAATCGCCGCCGCTACCAGGGAGTTAATTGAGGCTATAACAACTAAAAACAGCCTGGATACTGAAGATATAGCCAGCGCCATCTTTACAGTCACCCCGGACCTGGATGCCGGGTTCCCGGCAACCGCGGCCAGGGAGATGGGGTGGCAGTATATCCCGCTGTTGTGCGCCAATGAGATCAATGTGCCTGGCAGCCTCGGCAAATGCATCAGGGTTTTGATCCATGTGAACACCGAAAAGTCGCAAAAGGAATTAAAACACGTTTATCTCAGGGGCGCCGCTGTATTGCGGGAAGATCTAAATTTATTGTAGGCTCGATTTCAGTCGAACTCTTTAATCATATTTCAAACGAACAAGTGGCGGGCAAGGTTGGACCAACCGGAAGTCCCGCTGATTTTTTTGTCTAAAAAAAGGGATTAACATAAGATTATCGAATAGGCAAAAAAGGAATTGTAGGAAGGGGATACATCTTCAGTGTAATATCAGGTGCCGGGTACCGCTTGTGTCCCGGTTCTAAACATATCAAAGAAGATAGTTCCCCAATTAAGGGTGGAATTTTGTGGGTTTTTTGAACTGGCTGCAAAATACCGACCAGGGGATATTTTTATTTATCCTTTCTTTTGCCAACGCCATTGTTCTTCCGGTGGGGCCGGAAGTGGCATTTGTCCCCATCTTAATGGTCAGCCATGAAAAGTTTTTGTCCTATGCCATGTATTGTGTTGTGGGGAACGTGCTGGGCTTGATGTTGATTTATACCGTATCGTATTTCTGGAGCCAGACTTTTATGGACAGGTACATTTCCCAGGAAAAGATTGAAAAGGGCGTGGACGTCTTCAGCAGGTACGGCCCATGGGCCCTGGTCATTGCTTCGATGTTTCCTGTTTTCCCCTACCGTATCCTGGTGATAATTTCCGGCTGTCTCAAGCAGAGGGCAATTACGGTTTTTTCTTTCCTGTTGCTGGGCAAAACTTTAAGGTTTTTCGGCTATGGTTTTTTGATCGCCAAACTGGGCGAGTCGGTGACAAAGTATTTGAGGTAAATACTCAAAGTGCCACAGGCGAGCGTAGTTAGTTACGCTATCCTGTGGTTTCTTTTTTATCCTTGTAGTGGCAAGTATGCACAAAAAAAATTGTAAGTACTGACATGTAAATATTTTCAATGTTTTGCAGGAAATTTGTCACATAAGGTAAAAGTATACATCTTAGTAGCCAATATCCATCGTAAGAATATTGGGTAGAGCGGAGTATGATAGACAGGAAAGTGATTAGTTCCAATTGTTGTTTATCTAATTAAATGGACTAATGTCTATTTGACGAAGTTCCTTACAGTAGACATAAGGATAATATACAAGAAAGATGTTAGAGGTATCGTAAATATTGAAACTGGGTTCAAATACGCTTAGTTCTCCTGTTTTATACCCAAGGCATTCTTGTGGTTAAGTCTGCATTCCAATCCACCTTTTTTGAATTTGATGTTGCCAGTAAATCGGTGAAACGAACGCTACGCTTGCAGCAAGGCAGCAACCTTCCGGCGGCAACAAGCACGCGCAGACTGGCAGTTAGTTCAGATGAAAGCAAGGCTTATTTCGGGACCTATATACATGGCGAAGCCGATAAAGGGATCGGAAATCTTTATATAGTTGATCTTAAGAGCTTTACGATCGAAACATCCAAGCCTATTGATAGAGGTGTCACTGATTTTGCTGTTAACGAATCCAATCATAAAATCTACATTACCGGTTTGTGGAGCGGCGGTAGTTCGCCAATTAAGCAAAGCATCCAGGAATTCGACACGACTCTTGGCAATGTTGTCCGTGAAATTCCCCTGTCGCCATCCAGCGACCAAAGGGCAATTGCTGTCGACCCGACAAATGCAAATTACCTGTATATGACAGAAGGCGATTTCAAAGACACCAGGTGTTTGACATGCTACCTCTCAAGCTACTTGTTACAGAACACCAGGCAGAGCGGAAAACTTGCCCAATTTGCGGCGCCCGCAACAAGGCATCCTTTCCCGAAGGAGTAACCCAGCCTGTGCAGTATGGCCCAGAGATCAAGGCTTTTGCCATTTACCCCAATCAGTACCAGCTCATCCCTTACAACCGGACCGGGGAGCTTTTTTCAGACCTGTTCGGTCAGCCGTTTTCCGAGGGCGCCCTGTTTACCGCCAATCAAGCCTGCTACGAGGCCTTGGCCGAAACCGAGCAGGATATCAAACAGCAGATTTTAAACTCTTCAGTCATTCACTGTGATGAGACTGGCTCCCGGGTGGAGGGAAAGAATCACTGGCTGCACACGGCCAGCACACTGAATCTGACCTATTACGGAATCCATCCAAAGCGCGGCTCGGAGGCCATGGATGTGATGGGAATCTTGCCCGTTTACACCGGAATCGCCAAGCACGACGGCCTGAAAGTATACTTTAAGTACACAAACTGCGACCATTCCCTCTGCAACGACCATCACCTGCGGGAGCTTACTTGGGTCATCGAAAACGAGGAGCAGACCTGGGCACAGCAGATACATGGCCTGCTCCTGGATATCAAGGCGGCGGTGGATGAAGCAAAGGAGACCTCCAAGACACGCCTGGAACTGGAGCAGCTTATGGATTTCGAACGACGTTACAGCAGTATCATCACCCTCGGGTATCATGAGAATCCATTTTTTGAAGTCTGGCCTAAGCCCAAGGGGCAGCGAGGCAAACCGAAAAAGACAAAAGCAAGAAATCTGTTAGAAAGACTTGATAAGCACCGAACAGAAACGCTAAACTTCATGTTTGACTTTCGCATTTATAGCTTGACCATTTTTTAATGGTCAAGTTTACAATTCTTCTTTACCGGCTAAAACCTCCATGAAAAACTCTTCCAGGCAGTGAATTGTTTCGGCAACCTTAGGACTGAATTTTGCGCCAAAGCCGGTTACCCGGGGCTGAATGCCCAGCAGAAAAACGTCCGCGCCTGTTACTGTCTGCAGGCAGCGCATAAACAGATTCAGCCCCATTTGGTGCGAGCTGAAGCTTTGTTCCCTTAGATTTTCTATTTCAATTATCGCTATAGCACCAGGATCAGCCCCCATATCGGCAGCGTCAACCAGCATGATCGTATCCGGACGCCGGCCGGCAATCCGTCCAATGTAGCTTTCCGGAACTTCACTGGCGTCCAGCAGGTCCGCTTTCACCTTTCCTGCCAGCCGTTCAATCAAAAGCGGTCCTGCGGCGTCGTCGCCCCGCAGGATGTTGCCAATACCTACAAGAAACACCCGCCCCTTGAGCCGCTTACTCAGGCTGGCCAGCATGAGGGCTTTCCCCCTCCCGGTAAGAATAAGGCGCCACCTTTTTATCCACCAGCCCCAGGGCTAGTGCGACGCCGTAAATAATCGCCTCCGGCCGGGGCGGGCAGCCTGGTATGAAATAGTCAACCGGGAAAACTTTGTCCACTCCGCCGGTTACGTTATAGGAATCAAACCAGATGCCGCCGCCGATGGCGCACGAGCCGCAGGCAATCACCAGCTTGGGGTCGGGAACGGCTTCGTACAAACGCCGCAGGCGCGGCTCAACCTGGCGGGTGACCGGACCTGAAACCAGCAGAATATCGGCGTGGCGCGGTGATCCTACCAGCTTGAGGCCGAAACGCTCGGCGTCATAATACGGAGTGAAAACGTTAATTTCCTCGATATCACAACCGTTGCAGGCCCCTGCGTTGGCGTGGTAGACCCAGAGAGACTTTTTGAAAGCCCCGGCAAACAAAGATTGAAAATACTTACGGTTAAGCATTGTCTTTAGCCTCCTGCCACAATGTACATAATGGACTGCACCGCCGGCGCAATCAGCCGGTTGACCGGGCCCGGCAACAGGCCGATGAGTATACAGGCCGCGGCCAGGGCCAGCATCATACCCAGCATCGACCAGGGCGGTTCGGCTGCCGGGTGATGCTGCGCCGGCTCGGGAGAGGATGAAGTACACCCTCCGTGCCCGGCTGTTGCCGCCGTTTCTTCCCCGGTTGCCTCCTCCCGCTCCAGGAATACCAGATAACCGGCGCGGACCAGGCAGGCCAGGGTCAGCAGGCTGGTGAAAACAGCCACTCCCGTTGCCCACCACAGCCCGGCCTGGGCGGTGGCTATAAAGATGGTGAATTTGCTCCAAAAGCCGTTCAGCGGGGGCATCCCGCCGATGGCCAGGGCTCCGGTAAAGAAACAGATCGCCGTCAGGGCGCCCTTTTCCTTACGCCCCCGCAGCTGAGAAATTAGAGTCGTTCCGGAGGTGTAAACAAGTGCTCCGGTGCAGAGAAAGAGCATGGCCTTGAGCAGGGCGTGGTTTAAAAAATGATATAAGGCCCCAAAATACCCGAGAGACGATCCCAACCCCAGGCCCATCATCACGTAGCCGATCTGTCTGACGCTGCTGAAAGCCAGCATCCGTTTCAGGTCGTCCTGGGCAAAGGCGAAAACAATGCCGGACAGCATTGTCACCATTCCCAGCACTACCACCAGCAGCCCAATGGTACTGTATTCCGGGTAAAAAATAGTCAGCACCCGGGCCAGGGCGTAAGCCGCCACCTTGATGCCGATCGACAGAAGCGCGCTGAACGATACCGGCGCCTGGGAGTAGGCATCGGGCAGCCAGGCGTGAAACGGGACCAAACCCGCCTTGGTGCCGAATCCCACTACCAGGAAAGCCAGCGCCAGGATGGTCAGCTCTCTGGGAAACTTGTCCACCACCGGCGCCAGGGCTGTGATCAGCATAGCCTGGTGGCCGCCCACGTGGGGCGAAGCTGCGGCGTAAATCAAAACACAGCCAAGCAAGGCAAAGGTGATTCCCACAGTACAGAGCAGCAGGTATTTAAACCCCGCCTCCAGGGACTCGCGCTTCCAGTAAAAGGTCACCAGCAGGGCCGAGGCCAGGGTGGTGGCTTCCACTACTACATAAAGCATGATCAGGTTGTTGGTAAGCGTCGCCCAAAGCATGGTACAGATAAAAAGGGCGTCCAGGCTGAAATAAAACGGTAAACGCTCCGCCACGGTTTTGCCTGCGGCAACGTCGTTGCGCAGGTAACGGTAACTGAAGACAGTGGCCGCCAGACCGGCCACACCGATCACCAGGGTGACCAGGGCGCTCAGCCCGTCAGCATAGAGCTGCCCGTTCCAGGCAATTAATTTCTCTCCCTGGACGACCCGCCCTGCCAAAACCAGGACCAGCCCCAGGGTGATCGTCACTCCCGCTATGGCAGCCAGGCCGGCTGACTGCGGCCTCTTTCGCCCCAGCAGGACCTCCGCTCCCGCGGCCAGCGCGGGCACGCCAATGATCAACCAGGGCAAAACTGAATTGCTCTCCATTGCAAAGCCTCCTAGCCCCAAAGTTTCGCCATTTCACGCATATCCGTCGAGCCCACTTTTTCGTGAATCCCCGCCACAATAATCAAGAGGATCCAAACTGACAGGACCACGTCTGTAACTACCCCGATCATCGCCGTTTCCGGCAGGCTTAGGGCCAGGCTGACCAGGCTTAAGTGAACGGCGTTTTCAATCAGGCAGACTCCTATTACAGCCTTCAGGGCGTCCCGGCGTGACAGCAGGCCGTACAGGCCAAAGGCCAAAATGGTAAAAGCCACGGAAAGGTTGGTCCCGTATGGTTCGCCTGCTATTTCCGGAAACGGCGCCAGCCAGCTCATGTGCCCGTCAACCAGCCGGAAGAATCCCGCCAGCACCGCCGCGCCGGTCAGCAGCGAAAGTCCGAAACCCAGTGCGTTAGGCGTTTCTGTTGCCGGCATCCGTTTCAGGTAATGCCATAATAGCAGCGGAATAATGCCTGCCTTGGTGACCAGTACGGTGGCGCTCCACAAATACAGGGTATGGTTGGGCAGCAGCGCGGCGTAAGCAATCAACAGCGCCGCCAGCAGCAAGGCCTGGGCAAAGTAAGCCATAACAGCGTATTTCAGCTGCCTGATCTCCAGTGCCGTCAGCGAAGTTGCCACCAGGGCCAGGCTGAGTCCCTGAAGCACTGAGGAATGTTCAAACATGATCCTTTGCCTCCACTCCCCCCAGTGCTTTGGCCTGCTTGGTCTTCCGGCACTCGGGGCACCAGGACAGCCACTCCGGGGCCTCCTGCCCAAACTCACCGCCAGTGAGCTTTTCACCCGTTTTTCTCAAAAGCCGCTCGGGGGCAAAGGGCTTCCCGCACAGGGAGCAATTGGCCATTTTTAAATTTACTGTCATGGTTAAATCCTCCTTTTGGCTGGTAGCCAGCTCATAATTATTTCCCAGGCGAATCGCTTTTTCGGGGCAGACATCAGCGCAGCGGGCACAGTAAGTGCAGCGGCTGTAATCAACCTTAAGCGCCCGGGAATCTCCATCGTCAACAAGAGTAATCAAACGGGGCGGACAAACTGTTGCGCATTCCCCGCAGCCGATACACCGCCGGCCGTCAACTTCAGGCTGCCCGCGAAAACCTTCGGCAGTCGGCCGCGGGACGAAGGGGTAAGGGAGGGTTACCCGGCCTGCCTTGAGGCAGATCAGGGCCTCTTTCCACTTACTTATAAACAAATCGGCCCACCTCCTTACAAGCCCATGAGGGCAAAGGCCAGTCCAACCAGGGCCAGGACGGCGACACCCTTGAAGTAGTTGAGCGCCTGATCAATCCGCAGGCGCGGGTTTACCAGCTCAATTAATTCCACGAGACCTATTACAATGAAAACCTTGACCAGGTTTGACAGCAGGTCAGCCGCCAGGATGCCGGTCTTGGGCCAGGGCAGAAATACTTCAAGAAACAGCGAGATGTAAATGACCATTTTAGCGTAGAGAGCCCACTTGAAAAGCGCCAGTTTCGGGCCGCTGTATTCCACAAACGGTCCTTCCATGATTTCCGTTTCCGCTTCGGCAATATCAAAGGGGAGCTTGGCCAGCTCCGACTGCAGGGACAGGAACAAAGCCAGCCCGGCGATTACAGCTGAAATACTCCAGCCGTGGGTAAGCGTCCAGCCGCTAAGATCAGCCAGGACCAGGGAGTCGGCCTTAATCCCGGCGGTAAAAAGGGTGATGAGCAGGATCGGCTCCACCGTTAAAACAAGCATCATTTCGCGGCTGGCGCCAAGCATGGCGTACGGGCTGCCGCACGACATGGCCCCGAGCATGATCGCGATGCCGGGGATACTGAGCAGATAGACCAGTAAAAACAGGTCCCCGCCAAAACCCAGGGGGGCCGGTCCGCCCATGGGCGTGAATAGGGCCGCCAGCAGGACCGACCCAAGACATACGACGGGCGCCAGCCGGAAAATGACACCACCGGCGCCTTCCATGTCTTCTTTGCCGAAAAGTTTAAACAGGTCGTAATAAGTTTGGAGCAGGGGAGGACCCTGTCTTGAATGCACCACCGCCTTGATCCTGCGCATAAATCCGTCCAGCAAAGGCGCCAGTGCCAGTGTCACTGCAAGGTTAATTACCGCTATAAAAATTAACTTAAGCACGGCTGTCACCACCCTTGCAGCCGGCCCGGCCGGCCTTTAAAAGTTCCTCCCGGGTGTATACCCTCAATTTGCCTGATTCCACATCAACGGTCTCCATGCGTTCGGTACAGGAGAAGCACGGGTCAATGCTTCCTATAATGATTGGTGCGTCAGCCACCGTTTGGTTGGCAAACATAGACGGCGCCGCCTGCAGCTGCGGGTAGGTTGAAGCGCGCACCCGCCACCGTTCCGGCCGGTCTGTGCCGGTAAGCACATAATGACAGCACTCACCCCGGGGTGCTTCTACCACCGCCAGGCCTTCCCGTTCCGGCGGCACCTCGGTGTTTTCAGCCATGATGGGCCCGCCGGGCAGCCTGCCCAGCGCCTGCCGCACCAGGTCAATGGAAACAAACAGCTCATCCAGCCGTACCAGCGTGCGTGCCCATGTGTCTCCTTCGTTGTACACCGGTACTGTAAACTGCAGGTCCGGGTAGGCGGCGTAGGGGTGGTCCCGGCGGCTGTCTATGTCAACTCCCGAAGCCCGGGCAGTGGGGCCCACCACGCAAAACGAACGGGCGTCCGCGGCAGACAGATAACCGACGTTTTGCAGCCGCATCAACAGGGTGGTGTCGCCGGCAATGGCCTCAACCACCTGGCGGCTTTCACTCTCGACCTTGGCCAGCACCTCTTTGATTTTTGGCTGCAGTTTTTCTGGGATATCACGCCGTACGCCGCCTACCAGGTTCATGCCGTACGTTTTACGGTTGCCCGTGATTTGCTCGGTCAGCCACATCAGCTGTTCCCGTATGCGCCAGGACTGCATCAGGACTGTGTCAAAGCCGATGATGTGGCCGGCCAGTCCCAGCCACAGCAGGTGGCTGTGCAGGCGTTCCAGCTCGAGCATGATGGTACGGATGTATTTGGCCCGGGCCGGGACCTCGATTTCCGCCGCGGCCTCCACGGCCTGACAGTAGCAGCAGGAGTGGACAAAACCACAGATGCCGCATATTCGCTCGGCCAGGAAGGTAATCTTGTTGTAATCAAGAACCGTGTCGGCCAGTTTTTCGATCCCCCGGTGGCTGTAAAATCCCCTGTAGTCGCTGCCCACGATCCGTTCTCCCTCCACGAACAGGCGGAAGTAGGCCGGTTCCTCAAGCGTTGGGAAAAACGGACCCACGGTCATAACCGTGGCCTGCTCCGGGGCTTTCTTCATCCGGGGCCCGGCGACGGTCGCCTGGGGCGGTTTGTAGTCATAAGGGAAATCCTTCCTTAACGGGTAAAGTTCCTCCGGCCAGTCATCGGCCAGGACCAGCCGCCGCGGGTCGGGATGGTTTTTCGGCACGACACCGATTAAATCCCGGACCTCCCGCTCCGCCCAATCGGCTCCGGGGATGACGGGGGTAACTGATTCAATGACCGGATTGGCCGGGTCTATTTCCACTTTCAGCGACAGGAACAGGTCAGCACGGTCAAAGGAAAACAGGTAAGACACCTCGTAATTACCAGTCAGCGGTGTCCGGTCGGTTCCCACTGTGGTGATCAGCCGCGCCCCCAGCTGGTTGAACACGTAACCGGCCAGGGTTGGCAGGTCTTCAGCTTTGATCTTAACCAGCAGCATGTTGCCGGCTGTTGACATTGCAGGTAATGCCTTGCCCAGGTGTTCCGTTAGTTTGCGGGTTAATTCTTCGCGTGTCACCTTGTTTACCCCCTTATTACCAGAAAAGCCGCCGCCAGTACCAAACCCAGTCCCAGCACCTGCCACAACAGGTACCATCGCGGCCCGCCGGTATGTACCCGGCTGACCCGGCGGCTGAAGCTGACAAAAAGCCGGCCCAGCGGCAAATAGAAGTTATCCAGGTCCAGCCAGACAGCCAGGCGGGACGGCAGTTTGACCCGCGGCAAGTTCAGGCTGCGGTACAGGGCTGCGAAGTGTTCCCTGAACGGCAGGTAAAAACTGTCTGCCCGGTACAGGACTTCTTCTTCCGCTTCCAATTCACCACAGTTCCAGAGCTGCGACTGCCGGACCGGCGCGGCAGCCAGCCGGTAAATCCCGTAAGCGGCCAGGCATCCCGCCGCCAATCCGGCCAGGACGACCAGCGGGGCCGCCTGTCCTGCCGTCCCGCCGGTTAGGAAGAGCTTGACGCCTCCCCAGGGGGCAATATTTAAAAAACTGTTACCGCTGGCAGCCGCCAGGAAAGAGCCGTCCAGGGCGCCCAGGGCCAGGGCCAGCGGCCAGGCCGGGAAAATGCCGAGAAGCAGGCAGCCCAGGGCCAGGCAGGCTTCAGTAAAACGCATGGACAGCGGGACATCGTGTTGCTTTTGCAGTGAGGCCGGAAGCGGCCCCAGAAAAGCCGAGCCAAAGAATTTCATGTAGCCGGCCAGGCTGACAGTACTGCAAAAGACGGCTACAATCCCGAACAGCATTAAGACCTGCCAGGTCTTGCCGACGGTTACGGCTGCCTGGTAAAGCAGCCACTTGCTCATAAAGCCGTTTAAAGGCGGCACCCCGGCGATAGCCAGGGACCCGGTCAAGGCCGCCATGGTGGTTAGCGGAATGATCTTAATCAGGCCGCTCACTTTATTGAGATCGCGCTGACCGCTGGTGTATTCGACTGAACCCGCGTTTAAAAACAGCAGCGACTTGAAACAGGCGTCGTTGATCAGGTGGTACAGGGCGCCGACCATACCCAGCAGGCTCAACCAGGGGTTGGTGGCCAGAAACATTAAACTGATGCCAAGGCCAAGCCAGATATAGCCCATCTGGCCGATGGTGCTCTGAGCTACCAGGCGTTTGGCGTCTTTTTCGGAAAGTGTTCTTAAATTACCCACAACCATTGAAACTACGCCTGCGGTGGCGATGACCAGTCCCCAGGCGTTGGTTGCTCCGGAAGGTGGGAGCATCCAGTAGGTAAGCCGCAGCAGCCCGTATACCGCCACCTTGTTCATCACACCCGAAAGCATGGCGCTGGCGCCGGCGGGGGCAGCCGGGTGAGCCTCGGGAAACCAGAAGCCCAGGGGGTAAATGCCGGCCTTGGTGGCAAAACAGACAACCAGCAAGCCAATGAGCAGGTTCAGCATGGCCGGGTTGGCGGCGGACGCTGCCGGTAAATTTCCGGTATGGCTGTAAAGGACAGGGAGCCTGTCCAGCCACTGAACAGGATTGTCACCAGGATCAGGCCCGCTGAGGTGACATGAGTCATGAAAAAGTAAAGAAAGCCGGCCTCCAGGTTTTTTTTGTTATCCCGCTGGTAGACGACCAGGAAGTAAGAGGTCAGGGTCATGAATTCCCAGAAAAACAGGAAGTAGAAAAGGTCTGCCACGGTTACCACCGCCATCATGCACAGTACAAACAGGAGAAAAGGAGGGTAATAGCGGCGGGGGTCCTCACTTTTATAATGTGGTAAATAGCCCTGAGTATATAACACCGAAGCCATGCTGAGGATGCCGATCAGTCCCAGGAAGAGCGCGCTCAGACGGTCTACGGTAAAAACGGGCACTGCGGGAAAACCGGCGATGGACAGGCTGTCGATGCCGGCGGTAACCGGGCCGTTCAGCCAGACCTGTACGGCAACAAATACCGCCAGAAGCCCCGCCGCGGCCATAGAGATCATGGCCAGAGGACCGTTTACCTTGTGCCGTTTGCTCACCAGACACAAAACACTGCCAGCCAGAAGAATAGCAAAAGCCAGCCAGAGACAGTTCAACAGGTACATTTACTTAACCTCCCATGATCCTGGTGATGATGGCCAGACCGAATACAGGAGAAAGCAGGCTTAAAACCATCAGGACCAGCAGCGGAATCAGCATCACCGGCGGTGGATCGGCGGCCGCAGCCGCGGCGGGCGAAGCCGGGCCAAAAAACACCCGGTGCACAACCGCCAGGAACCAGGCAAAACCAGCCAGGCTTTCCACTATCGCCAGCAGCCCCACCGTCCAGCCCCAGGCGGAATTAAGCTGAATCGCCCCGGCGATAATGAAAAACTTGCTCCAGAAAATATTGAACGGCGGCACACCGCTGATAGACAGCGCGCCTATGATGAACGCCGCCGCGGTCACAGGCATTTTCCTGCCCAGGCCGCTCAATGCCTTTATGCTTCTCGTGCCGGTCGCGCAGGAGATCGCTCCCACTGCCAGGAATAGCAGAGTTTTGGTGAAGGCGTGGTTGATCAGGTGCAGCAGACCGCCCTGCAGGGCCAGCCGGGAACCGGCAACCCCCAGCGACATGCCCAGGAACATGTAGCCCAGATGGGCAATGGTCGAGAAGGCCAGCAGACGCTTAAGATCATCCTGAAAAAAGTATAGAATTAGTCCGAAAAACATCGTTGCCACGGCCAGGCCGCCCATAAGGTAACCGGCTTGTGCCGGCACAGCCTGGGAAGAAATAATGGTCCGGGCGGTTAAATATACGCCGGCCTTCACCATAGCCGCCGCGTGCAGGTAGGCGCTGGCCGGGGTGGGCGCCTCCATGGCCGTCGGCAGCCAGGACGAGAAGGGTAACTGGGCTGACTTGCCCCAGGCTCCGATCAGGAGAAAAATAACGGCCGTAAGGCGAAGAGTTGGCGGTAGCTGACCCAGGGCGCTAAACTCAAAGGAGCCAGTTTTGACGTACATGATTAAGAGGGCTGCTATAAAGAATAACCCCGCTCCGGCGGTAATGACCATGGCTTTAAAGCCGGCCTGCACGGCAACGGAGCTTCTTTTATGTGAAATGAGCCCCCAGGAACACAAGGTGGTCAATTCCCAGAACAAAAATATCTGGAAAAAATTGCGTGACAAGACCAACCCGGTCATAGCACCCACGAATAGCAGCGTAAAAAAGTAATACCGGTCTTTTTCCGCCTGGGTAGGGTGTTCTTTGTTCAGCTCACTCATATAACCTGCCGAATACAGGACAATGAGAAACCCCACCACGGTGATGGCAAGCAGCATTAAACTGCTCAAGGGGTCGACCTGGATCCCGAAAAGCGGGAAAGGTACAGTCAGCCAGGGCAGGCCGGCCAGAGAGTAGTCGAAACGGCCGCCGCCCGCCCAAATGATGGCTGAAATTGCGGCCAGCATGACTGCCCCTGCCATGATCACGGCGGCGACATCCGCCTTTCTTTGTTGTAACGGTGCAGTAACAAACGCTCCGATGAAAGGTATGAACAGCAATACTAAAAGCAACGTAAACACTGTTACTCTCCTTTTCATTTTGCAGGCTAAACACTTGCGGGAAGGATTAGGGGACACCCGTCAGAGTTATGTCTCTGATGAAGATGTCCCCCCCTTGACTATGCACCTGTCCGGAAGGTTACTTGCCTTAGACCTCCAGAGACAGTTCCTGCAGTTTCTCTTTGGTGGGCACGCCCTTGTCATCCCAGCCGCGCGCCTTGTAATATTCCGGCAGCATTAGGCTCAGCCTGGTGACATGTCCCTTATTGGGGCCCACTTTCATCGGGTCCTTAAGCAGCCGGGGCGGCAGCGTATCATCTGCTTTGGTGAAACCGTTTTTTTAAGTTGAACAACCGTTCCAGGTTCCAGATCCTTTCGCCGGCTTGCAATACCTCTTCCACGGTATAGTCAAAACCTGTTGCTGTAGCCAATTGCTCAGCCAGTTCGGGAGCGCCTATGCCAAAGGTGGTGAAAAGACAGATCCCCGCGGCATCCACAGCCGCCGTAAGGTCCTGGAAGATCTTGACCCAGCCCGCCTTGCCTTCCGTGGCCAGGCTGTCCAACTTCTCGGGAATTCCCAGAATTTCCGGAGAAGTCATATAACCCCGCACATGGCAGCCTCCCCGGTTGCTGGTGGCATAATTCAGGCCCATCCCCTGCAGGGCGCGCGGGTCGTAAGCGGGCAGTTCCTGCTTTTTGACGCTCATGGACAGCTCGGGATGGCCGTATTTGCTGGCCAGGCGGAATGAACCTTCCGCTAATTGATTGCCGAAGCCCTGGCGGTACGCGGTTTTATACGTCAGGTCAACAATGGCGTCCATATTGCCGAAATTCAGAAAACATCCAGTTTCCTTACTGGTGATATAGCCGCTTTCGAACAATTCCATGGCGCAGGCAATGGTTGTAGGCATGGTAATGGAGTCAAGTCCCAGCTCATTGCACAGGTTGTTGGCCTTGATGATCGGCTCCAGGTTGTCAATCCCGCAGTCCGCGCCGTAAGCCCAGGCAGCTTCGTATTCAGGTCCTTCACCGAAAGTTTTGAATTTGCCCGATGCTACCTCTGAAATCCTCCCGCAGCCGATGGAACAGCCCATGCAGCCCTTGTTGCGTACCAGATATTTGTCCGCCAGGCTTTCCCCGCCGGTGGCATTGGCGTTCGGGAAAGTGCCGGAATCCCGGAAATTACGCACCGGCAGGCCGCCGGTTTGGTCCAGAATATTGATCAGGATATTGGTTCCATAAGCTCTCAACCCTTCGCCGGTAACCGGGTGCTCCTTTAACATCCGGCGGGCTTTGGTGACAGAAGCCATAAACCCGTCGGGATCGGCCACCCGGATACCGCCGTTTCCTTTAACGGCAACAGCTTTCAAATTCTTTGCGCCCATTACCGCGCCCAGGCCTGATCGCCCTGCGGCCCGGGTATAATCATTTAGAATACAGGCGAACTTGACCAGGTTTTCACCCGCCGGCCCGATACAGGCTACTTTGGCGTCCTCATCGGTTTCTTCTTTAATCAGATCGGTGGTTTCATTGACCGTTTTGCCCCAGAGTTTTGCCGCGCTCCGTAATTCCACCTCATCATCATTAATCCAGAGATAAACAGGCTTCTCAGCCTTGCCTTCAAATATAAGGGCGTCATAACCGGCGAATTTCAGTTCCGGTCCCCAGTAGCCGCCTGAGTTGGAAGCAGCCATCGCGCCCGTCAGCGGCGCCTTGCAGACCACGTTGTAACGGCCGCCGCTGGTTCCCAGAGTCCCGGTCAGCGGGCCGGTAATGAAGATCAGGTTATTTTTATCGCTGAGCGGGTCAACCTTAGGGTCGACTTCTTTCATCCACAGGCGGGTCCCCAGACCGCGCGCGCCGATGTAATTCCGTGCCTCAGCAGGATCGAGCGCTTCCTTTTTTACAGTTCCAGCGGTAAGATTAACTCTTAAAACCTGTCCTACCCAACCAAACATTATTCGCTCACCTCCTGAACCAGATCCTTGAATTTAGCCGCGAAAGCTTTTTTCTTGCTTACGGTTGCCGCCGCGGCCTCTTTATAGGTAACCGCCCCCGACGGGCAGAATTTCACGCAGGCCGGATCTCCCTGACATAAGTCGCACTTGACTATTTTGCCGCTTGACCCGTCGTAGGTGGTGTTGCCGAAAGGACAAGCAATCACACACATCTTGCACTTAATACAGCGGTTTTCATTGATAACCATGGCTCCGGTCACAGATTTGCTGATAGCCCCTACCGGGCAGACCTTTACACAGGCCGCGTTGTCGCACTGCAGGCACATCATAGGCACTGAAACACCGGCTGATTCCCAGGTAAGAACAGAGATCCGGGACGCGGCAGGCCGAAACTCCTGGTTGTGCTGGAAAGAGCAGGCTAATTCACAGGTGCGGCAGCCGGTGCATTTCTCCGGCGCCAAAGATAATATTTTTGTCATACCGGACCTGGCCTTTGCTGGCCAGGTTCTTCACCTCCTTAATTTCAAAACCTATATTTTGTAAAATCCGTTACTCCAGCCAGACCCTCCTTTCAGTGTTCAGGCAATACTGCGGGATACCGGATGAAAAATATTTAAAATATTTTTAGCAAAATACATGCCAAAGGTCAGACTATATTTTTATCACAAACAATTCCTTTGAGGGAAGCAGTTTAGCGGGTTAACGGTGTTATGACCGGTTCCTGTCCGGCTGCCTCCTTCACAGGAATTGTGTCAATATGGCAAAAATCATCAAGATTTTGCTCCGGAATGGAACAGTAAACAACCAAAAAGCGCTTGTAAATCCAACAGGTTAGATGTTGCACTCGCTTTAAGTAGCGATTACAATTAGGAAAACAGAAATAGTTGAAATTTGTTCGATCATGAAACATAATTACAGAAAACAATCTATATCCCAGGATGAACGTTGTCCATTATGGAGGGAACAAAATGACCAGGTCAAACCTTACAGTTCCTCCTCCCGCCTGGCAGCAGTTTGTCGAGAACAGGCAGGTCAACCCTGCCGTCGTACCTGAAATTGTAATCGATTCATGGTTTTAAACGATAATAGCTCTGTCTGGACGGAACTGCTGGACGGCCCCGGCCGTCTTGACAGATTGCTGCGGCAGGCAGCCATAAGGCATGGTTTTACCTACTCCATCCGTTCAATTTGGGGTGAAAAACGCCGCTGGATGGGTGCTGTGGCTTCGATAAAGAATATTAAAAACCCAATCGGGCAAACAACCGTTCCGGGTAATTCTACCCGTTACACTTTTGCCGACATAATCGGACGCAGCCCGCGCCTGCAAAACGCCAAACGGCTGGCCGAACTGGCCTCGCGTAGCGATTCCACCGTTTTGCTGCAGGGAGAAACGGGGACCGGCAAAGAAATGTTCGCCCATTCGATTCACAATGCCAGCAACCGTAAAAACGGGCCTTTTGTGGCTGTTAACTGCGGGGTCCTGCCTAAGACCCTGATTGAGAGCGAGCTGTTTGGCTATGAAGAAGGGGCTTTTACCGGGGCCAAGCGCGGCGGCCGGCAGGGGGTATTTGAGCAGGCCAATGGCGGCACAATTTTTTTGGACGAAATCGGGGACATGCCCCTTGACATTCAGGCCAGTCTGCTCCGTGTCTTGGAAGAACGGCAGGTTGTCCGCGTCGGCGGGCAGCGGCCGGTAGCGGTTGATATCAGGATCATTGCCGCCACCAATAAAAATCTGGTGGAAGAAGCAGCCGGCGGTAATTTCCGGCCAGACCTGTTCTACCGTTTAAACGTGCTCAGTATCGACATTCCCAGCCTGCGTGAACGTGAAGGCGACATTATGGAGCTGGCCAATTACTTCGTCAGAAAAATAAGCAACCGTCTCGGCAAGGTGGTCAATCATATCGCATCGGGGGTTAAATTCCTCTTCCAGAGCTATGATTGGCCGGGAAATATCAGGGAACTGGAAAACATAATTGAACGATCGATCAGTTTTTGCGAGGGGACAACCATCACGCTTGAAGATCTGCCTGAATATCTGAAGCGAAAACAACCTGTGGCAGGAAATTATTCTGTCGCGGACTTAAACCTGCGGCATCTGGAGGAGCAGGCCATCTCCGAGGCTCTGAGTAAATTTGACTATAATATCTCTAAAGTGGCGCAGGCACTCGGCATCGGCAGGAACACCCTGTATAGAAAAATGAAGGAGTACGAAATAAATACAGGTGATTAAAGCTAATCATTTTGTTAGAGATTTATTCTTTGACATAATCTGGATGGCGGGATTATAATTAATGTGGTACGCTGGGAATCCGGAGGCCCGATATGTTTGAGAATATACTGGTCGCCTATGACGGTTCAATTCACTCGGTAAAGGCTTTAAGCATAGCCATAGATCTTTGCCGGAAGTACGGTTCCGCGCTGAACGTGGTCATGGCGGTGAACCTGCCGCAGCTGCCGGAGAGCGGCGGCGCCTTGCAGGACAGCGCCTCCCACCGTGGTGACCTGGACCGTGCCGCGGCAATGGCGGAACAGGCAGGCGTGCGGGTGGTTACCCACCTGCTCAGGGGCACTGTGGCCAGTACTCTTGAGCGGTTTGCCCTGGAGAACAAGTTTGACCTGGTTATTGTCGGCGCCCGCGGCCGCGGCGCAGTTAAGCGCTTCCTGATGGGGAGTGTTTCCACCCACCTGGTGGCAAACCTCGATTGTCCGGTCATGGTTGTAAAAGAAAAAAATGCTTGACGGCATTTTGTCCATTGTGGTATTTTAAGTACAAATTTATTAGAGCAGAGTTAGTTGAGCAGAGGAATAGTCGAGTATAGCTGAGGTGAGTTCGGTTTTCATTTTTTGAAAATTGCCGGCACTCATTTGAGTGCCGGTTTATCTTTTTTCAGGGGGGGAGAGCATGATTACGCCAGGCAGGGCTGAGTACCTGGACCTGGCCGGGGCGTATAACCTGATCCCGGTCAGCTGTGAGATCAACGCCGACCTTGACACACCAACCAGCATCTACAAGAAAATTGCTCCCAAAAGCCCGGCTTACCTGCTGGAGAGTGTCGAGGGCGGTGAGAACCTGGCCAGGTACTCATTTATAGGTTTTGACCCTTTCCTCACCTTTGTCTCCAGAGGATCCGGGTCCCTGGTTGAACAAGAAGGGCGGCAGGAAACCTGTGCAGGTATGCCGCTGGATAACCTGGAGCAAATTGTTTCTTCCTTTAAAGTCTACCTGAAACCTGGTTTGCCCCGCTTTTTTGGCGGCGCTGTGGGGTACATCGGCTATGACCTGGTGCGCTTTATTGAGGATATAGAAATGCAGCCGGGTGAAGGCATTCCCGGCATACCTGAATGCTGCTTCATTTTTGCCGGTACTGTCCTGATCTTCGACCATGTCCGGCAGGCGCTGAACATTGTTGTCAACAGCCGGCCCGGCGCTGAGCCGGCAAGTTCCTATGACCGGGCTGTGGAACAGATAGAAAAGGTTATTGGGGCGCTGAAAAACAACATTATTCTTGAGCATGAAAGGAAGGAAAGGGCTGAGGCAGGCGGGGCGGCTGAGGCCAATATGACCCGCGCCGAGTTTATGGCAAAGGTCCGGCGGGCCAAGGAATACATCGCAGCCGGTGATATCCTGCAGGTGGTACTGTCGCGGCGGCTACGGGTACCCTTCACCGGTGAGCCTTTTAACGTTTACCGGAGACTGCGGGCCTTAAACCCTTCCCCTTATCTCTTTTACCTGGATTTCGGCGAATTGGTGGTAGTGGGTTCTTCCCCGGAAATGCTGGTCAAAGTAGAAGACGGTGCGGTGGAGACCTGCCCGATTGCCGGCACCAGACCGCGCGGTAAGGACCTGACAGCTGATGAGAATTTGGCCGGGGATTTGCTGGCGGACGAAAAAGAGAAGGCCGAGCACCTGATGCTGGTAGACCTGGGGCGCAACGACCTGGGCAGGGTGTGCGAGACAGGCAGTGTCAGGGTGAAAAGGTTTATGGAAGTGGAGAAATACTCACACGTTATGCACCTGGTATCAAATGTCCGCGGCAGGCTGGCGCAGGGAAGGAGTTGTTTTGACGCCCTCAAGTCCTGCTTTCCGGCAGGTACTCTGTCAGGCGCCCCAAAAGTGCGGGCTATGGAGATTATTGGGGAACTGGAGCCGGACCGGAGGGGTGTCTACGGCGGGGCTATCGGCTACCTGGGTTTTTCGGGGAACCTGGATACCGCCATTGCGATCAGGACTGTGCTGTTCCATGCGGGCAACGCCTATGTCCAGGCGGGGGCGGGCATCGTGGCCGACTCCGACCCGGCGCGGGAGTACGAGGAAACAATGAGTAAAGCGCGTGTGCTGCTGAAGACTCTGGAGGAGGCGAAATAAGTGATCTTGATGATCGACAACTACGATTCTTTCACTTACAATCTGGTCCAGTACCTGGGTGAACTGGGCAGGGAGGTAAAAATTGTCCGCAATGACAGGATTACCTGCGAGCAGATAGAGGAACTGCGGCCGGAAGCAATTGTCATTTCGCCGGGGCCCTGTTCACCTGACCAGGCCGGCATCTCTCTGGCGGTGATTGCGCGTTTTGCCGGCAGTGTCCCCATCCTCGGGGTTTGCCTGGGCCACCAGGCCATAGGTCAGGCTTTCGGCGGCATGGTGGTGCGGGCGGCCAGGCTGATGCACGGAAAAACTTCTCCTATCCAGCATGACGGCAGGACTATCTTCCGTGCCATACCGTCACCGTTTAACGCCACGAGGTACCATTCATTAATAGTCGATACAGACAGCCTGCCCGACTGCCTGGAAGTTACCGCCTGGACCGGGGAAGGCGAGATTATGGGGCTGCGCCACCGCCTGTACCGTGTGGAAGGGGTGCAGTTTCACCCGGAATCAATCCTTACCGAGTACGGTCACAGCCTGCTGCGCAACTTTTTGGAATACTAAAAAAATGATTGATTCGTTGGCTCAGTAAAGATAAAACAAATGGACAGGATTAACAGGATTTTAGAAAATTAACAGGATTATAAAATTAAATTTTTATTGAGAATTCTTATTTACAAAAGTTTTTCAGGATAACATTAAAGGTTTCAATGCTAAAGGAATAATCAATATATGTCTTCATTTATTTATAAAATCCTGTAAATCCTTATAATCTTGTAAATCCTGTCAATTTGTTTATTGACATAAGATTTACAAGACAATCTTAAGGTGTTGCTGAGTAAAAGGAATAATCATAATAAAGCTGAGCAAGTTGAGAGGAGGAAAGCTGAGATGAAGACAGCTATCAGGAAGGTTGTTTCAGGGCGGCACCTGGCGGAAGAAGAGGCCGTTGCCGTAATGGAACAGATTATGAAAGGGGAGGCCAGCCCCGCCCAGATTGCTTCACTGCTTACAGCCATGCACCTTAAAGGGGAAACAGTGGAGGAAATCACCGGTTTTGCCAGGGTGATGAGGCGCATGTCAACGCCGGTCAAATCCAGCTACCCGGTTTTGGTGGACACCTGTGGTACCGGAGGCGATGGTTCAGGCACTTTTAACATTTCTACAACCGCTGCCTTTGTAGTGGCGGGGGCGGGTGTGCCTGTCGCCAAGCACGGCAACCGGTCGGTGTCCAGCCGCAGCGGCAGCGCCGATGTGCTGGAAGAGCTGGGCGTCAGGGTCGACCTGGACCATGCCGCTATGGAGGAGTGCCTGGCTGAGGCAGGCATCGCATTTCTTTTTGCGCCGGTACTGCACCGTGCGATGGGTTACGCCGCGGGACCCCGCCGCGAAATAGGGATCAGGACCATTTTTAATATTCTCGGCCCGCTGACCAATCCCGCCGGAGCGAGAGCGCAGGTGCTGGGTGTCTACAGCCCGACGCTTACCGAGGTGCTGGCCAGGGTGCTGGCCAGGCTGGGTTCGTCCCGTTCCTTTGTGGTGCACGGGGCCGGAGGCCTGGATGAGGTTTCCCTGGCCGGTACTTCCGTGATCTGTGAAGTTAAAGACGGGTCCGTGCGCAAAGGTACTCTGGACCCTGCCCGGTTTGGTTTCAAATATGCCCCTGTTGCTGATTTAGCCGGGGGGACGCCGAAAGAAAACGCTGATATTACCCGCTCGGTTCTGGAGGGTGAGAAAGGCCCGCGCCGCGATGCGGTGGTGTTAAACTCGGCTCTGGGTTTGGTGGCGGGCGGTAAGGCCCGGGGGATTTCAGAAGGCCTGGAAATGGCCGCGTCAAGTATTGATTCCGGGGCCGCCATGCGCAAACTCAAAGATTTGATTGAAACAACCAGGCGCCTGTCGCCTAAAGAAGCGGTCTCCCAATGATCCTTGACCGTATCCTGGCCCATAAAAGAGCGGAACTGGCCAGCCGCAAAAGAATAATGCCTCTTAATGAATTAGAAAAGGCGGCGCAGGGCCTGCCGGCGCCGCTGCCGCTGGCGCCGTCCATACGGCGCTCCGGAGAGCTTGCAGTTATTGCCGAGACCAAAAAAGCGTCTCCTTCTAAAGGCATCCTGTGTAAAAACTATAATCCGGTAAAAATAGTGGCAGCATACGAACAGGCCGGCGCTGCCGCCATATCGGTCCTCACCGAGGAGAAATTTTTTCTGGGTCACCCGTGTCACCTTGTTTTAGTTAAAAGAGCGGTGCGTATACCCGTTTTAAGAAAGGACTTCATCATAGATCCTTATCAGATTTACGAATCCCGTGCGCTGGGTGCCGATGCCGTGCTTTTGATCGTGGCCGCACTTTCTCCCGCTCTGCTGGCGGAATTGACCAAATTAGCCGGCGACCTGGGCCTGTCCTGCCTGGTGGAGGTTCATACGGAGCGGGAACTCAGCCAGGCACTGGCGTACGGTGCGGAAATTATCGGGATTAACAACCGTAATCTGCACAATTTTGTAACTGATTTGAGCGTGACCTTCAACTTGATTGACCTTATCGATTTAAACAAAATTACAGTTGTTTCAGAAAGCGGGATTAAAAATAAGGGCGATATTTTGAGGCTGAAAGAACGAGGGGTGCACGCCGCGCTGGTGGGTGAGGCACTGGTGCGCTGTGCCGAACCGGGACAGGGTTTAATCAAGTTGACAGATTTCCGGGCCGGCGGTTGACACAGGCAAATGAAAGATAAATACTGCCGCGCTTTCGATAGGCAAAGGGGATGTGATAACTTATGAATTATGCCGGAGATGCTTTCCCGGACAACAGGGGCTATTACGGTGGTTACGGGGGGCGTTTCGTGCCGGAGACTTTAATGCCGGCGCTGGAGGAACTGGAGCAGGCGTACCGTAACATAAAAAACGACCCTGAATTTATAGGGGAACTGGAGTATTACCTGAAACATTACGTCGGCAGGCCTTCACCGCTTTACTTCGCCGAGGGTCTCACAAAACACTGCGGCGGGGCCAGGATCTACCTTAAAAGGGAAGATCTCAACCATACCGGCGCCCATAAGATCAATAACACTATCGGGCAGATTCTTTTAGCCCGCCGCATGGGCAAAAAGAGGGTGATCGCCGAGACAGGAGCGGGCCAGCACGGCGTCGCCGCGGCCACGGCTGCCGCGTTGTTCAGTTTGTCATGCGCCGTTTACATGGGTGAGGAAGATATCAGGCGTCAGAGCCCGAATGTTTTCAGGATGCGGCTGCTGGGAGCAGAGGTGATACCTGTTTCCGACGGCAGCAAAACACTGAAAGACGCCATGAACGAGGCCATCCGCGACTGGGTGACCAGCGTGCGTGATACCTACTATCTGATCGGCTCAGTGGCCGGACCCCACCCGTACCCTGAGATGGTCAGGGATTTCCAGTCGGTCATAGGCGTGGAGGTAAAGGCCCAGACTGTGCGGGAAGCGGGCCGCCTGCCCGATTTTATCGTTGCCTGCGTGGGGGGCGGCAGCAACGCTATGGGCATCTTTTACCCGTTCCTAAACGAAACAGGAGTCAGGCTAATCGGGGTCGAAGCCGCCGGGCGCGGCCTGGACACCGGTGAGCACGCGGCAACTCTGAGCCGCGGCAGCGCCGGGGTGCTGCACGGGTCGCTAAGTTATATCCTGCAGGATGAAAACGGTCAGGTCCAAAACGCCCACTCCATATCCGCCGGGCTGGACTACCCGAGTGTGGGCCCCGAACACGCTTACCTAAAAGACGCCGGCAGGGTAGTTTACACCACCGCCACCGATAAGGAGGCGCTGGCGGCCTTTCACCTGCTCTGCCGGACAGACGGCATCATACCGGCCCTGGAAAGCGCGCATGCCCTGGCCGAGGCCGTCAAAATGGCGCCTTCCCTGCCGGCAGAGAGTATGATCGTGGTGAACCTTTCGGGGCGTGGTGATAAGGATATCCCGGCTATTGCGGGATCAGCGGGGGTGAACATATGAGAGGCGAAAGCAGGATTACAGCATGCCTGGAGAAGCTGCGCCGGGCAGGGAAAAAGGGCCTCATTACATTTATCACAGCGGGTGACCCGGACCTGGCCGGTACGGTAGTTATAGCAAAGCACCTGGCAGCAGCCGGCGCGGATATTATTGAACTGGGCATACCTTATTCAGATCCCCTGGCCGACGGCCCGGTAATCCAGCAGGCCTCCGCCCGGGCCATAGCCGCAGGGACAACAATAGATAAAATATTCGGAGCGGTTGGAGAGATAAGACAGCACTGCAGTGTCCCCATTGTACTGATGGGCTATTATAACCCTGTCTACAAATACGGTGTTGGCAAATTCGCCGGCAATGCCGCGGCGACAGGGGTAAACGGGCTGATTATTCCCGACCTGCCGCATGAAGAGTCGGGCCCGCTGCGGCGGGAGGCGGCCAAGGCCGGCCTTGACCTGATTCCCCTGGTGGCGCCGACTACGACTGAGCACAGGCTTGTTAAAATAGCCTCGGACGCGCGGGGCTTCATCTACTGTGTTTCCGTGACCGGTGTGACCGGGGTCAGGGAGGAAATAAAAACGGACCTGGCAGCTTTCACCAGCCGGGTGCGCCGCTTTGCAAACCTGCCCCTGGCGGTAGGTTTCGGCATTGCCGGGCCGGAGCAGGCCGCGCGTGCGGCGGTGTATTGTGACGCGGTGGTGGTCGGCAGCGCCCTGGTTAAGATCATTGCCGGCAGCAGGGATGCCGGCGCGGCCGGACCGGCGGCGGGGGCGCTGGTGAGGAGTATGAAAAACATGCTGGACACGGCTTAACACCGGAGCCGGCAGAGATGCTTATTGCCATTTTTGCCATTTGTATGCTAAGATAAATCTGGTCTATTGTTTTTTGTTGGATTGCAGGACGGTTTATGGCCCCGGGGCTTAAGCCTGCGGGCGCTCCGGGGAGACAACACGAGAAGTACGGCAGAACGGCAGGGGAGGCGGTAAGTATATGCTTATGGTCTGATTAAGTGCTCCTCTTGGGAGTGCTTTTTGTTTTTTGCATTTGTGAAATAATAGGATTATTAATTATTATACGGAACGGGGGGACCTGCAAAATGATTCTGGTAATGAATCACCGCGCCGGTGATGACGAGATAGAAGCGGTAATAATTCGCCTGGAAAAACTGGGTTTCCAGATTCACCTTTCACGCGGTGTTGAACGCACAATTATCGGCGCTATCGGTGATAAAGGCCATTTAATAGAGCTTGACCTGGAGGCAATGCCAGGCGTGGAAAAAGTCGTTCCCATCCTCCGGCCTTATAAACTGGCCAGCAGGACTTTTCATGAAGAGGGAACGGTGATCAGGGTAGGCAACCTGGAAATAGGAGGGGAAACGGTCCATGTCATGGCCGGGCCCTGTGCCGTTGAAAGCAGGGAGCAACTGCTCAGCGCCGCGCGCATTGTCAAGGAGGCCGGGGCTACTATCCTGCGGGGCGGCGCTTACAAGCCGAGGACTTCCCCTTACTCCTTCCAGGGCCTGGAGGAAGAAGGCCTGGAACTGCTGGCGGAAGCCCGCGCGGCCACCGGCCTGCTGATCGTGACTGAAGTTATGGATGCCAAAACGCTGCCTGTGGTTGCGCAGTATGCGGATATTCTGCAGATCGGTGCCCGCAATATGCAAAATTTCTTTCTGCTGCGGGAAGTGGCCAAGATTGATAAACCTGTTGTGCTGAAAAGGGGGCCCTCCGCCACAATTGAAGAGTGGCTGATGGCGGCTGAATACATCATGTCCGGCGGCAACTACAATGTAATTTTGTGTGAGAGAGGCATACGCAGTTTTGAGACCTATACCAGAAACACACTGGACCTGACATCTGTGCCGGTGGTAAAACACCTGTCTCACCTGCCGGTTATTGTTGACCCCAGCCATGCCATAGGCAAATGGCGTTTTGTGACGCCTATGGCCAGGGCGGCTATCGCCGCCGGCGCCGACGGGCTGATGATTGAAGTGCACCCCAATCCAATTGAAGCGCTCTGTGACGGCCCGCAGTCCCTGACGCCTGAGAACTTTGCTGGAATGATGGCGGATCTAAGGCGGATGGTGGAGGTAACTGGGAGGAAAATGCCTTGAAACCGGTGTTTAACCGGGTGGCTATAATAGGGGTAGGCCTGATCGGCGGCTCACTCGGCATGTCTCTTTGCGCCAGGAAACTGGCCGGTGAAGTGGTCGGGTCAGGGTCCAGGCTTGAAAACCTGCGTCTTGCCGTTGAACTCGGCGCGGTGCAGCGCTTTGCCGCAACTCCGGCTGAAGGGGTCGCAGGCGCGGACCTGGTAATTATCGCCACCCCGGTCAGCGCTACCATCCCGGTGCTGGCACAAATAATGCCGCGCCTGTCTCCCGGCGTTGTGGTGACAGATGTGGGCAGCACAAAAGCGGGGATAGTGCGTGGGGCGGAAAGCATTTTGCCCCCGGGCGTCAATTTCATCGGCGGCCACCCCATGGCGGGTTCGGAGCAGGGCGGCGTCAAAGGGGCCGACCCCTACCTGTTTGAGAACGCCTTTTATATCATCACCCCCACTGACAAAACACCCCCCGCGGCTCTTGAGGCGGGGCGGCAACTGGCTGGAGGCGTCGGCGGCAAGGTCATTGAGATGACACCGGAGCGGCATGACCAGGTGGTGGCGGCAGTCAGCCACCTTCCCCACCTGCTGGCCGCTTCACTGGTCAATACCGCCTTGCTGACACCTGACAGCGAGGGGGTTTTGCCCCTGGCGGCGGGAGGGTTCCGGGATACCACCAGGATCGCCGCGAGCAGCCCTTTAATGTGGCGGGATATCTTTATAGCCAACAAAACACAGCTGTTGGAAATGATCCGCCGCTTCAGGGGAGAACTTGATCTTTTTGAAAACGCCATAGAACAGGAAAACGAAGATTTAATTCTGGCCAGGCTGGAAAGCGCCAGGGCAGTCCGCTCCACTCTGCCGGCTAAGACCAAAGGGTACCTGCCGGCGCTTTTCGAAGTACTGCTCAATGTGCCCGACCAGCCGGGTGTTATTGCCCGTTTTACTTCCTTCCTGGCCCAGGAGGGCCTGAACGTTTTTGACATCGAAATTTTAAGAGTGCGTGAAGGAGAAGGCGGCACTATCCGTTTGGGGTTCGCCACCGCTGAGGAGCAGGAAGGCGCCGTAAAGGTGCTTGGAGAAAAAGGCTATAAAGTGCGTAAAAGGTGAGACAAGGGGACGGTTCTCCTGTCTCATTTACTGTTGAATGCGACCTGTTGTTAGGTTCGAATTTATTCGAAATTGTAGCTTGAGTTAAATCATACAGGAGTAGAAGGTGAGTGCTATGGACATGGTGATCCAGCCAACCGGAGGGCTGCGCGGTACCGTGACCGTGCCCGGCGACAAATCCATTTCTCACCGGGCAGTGATGATCGGCGCTCTGGCGGAGGGGGAAACGCTGATTTATAACTTTCTGCCCGGCGAGGACTGTCTTTCCACTATAAACTGCTTTAGAAAACTGGGTGTGGTCATAGAAGGCCCGGCAGAGGGCATGGTCAGGGTGATTGGCCGCGGGTTGGCAGGTTTGCAGGAACCCGGCGATGTTCTGGATGCGGGAAATTCTGGAACAACCATGCGTCTTGCCCTGGGTATTCTGGCCGGGCAAAAATTCTTCAGTGTTATAACCGGAGACGATTCCCTGCGCCGGCGCCCCATGGCCAGGGTGACGGAACCCCTGCGCCTGATGGGGGCTCATATTGAAGGCAGGCAGGGCGGCAGGCTGGCTCCCCTGGCAGTGCATGGTGGAAAACTGCGGCCAATTTGCTATAATTCACCGGTAGCCAGCGCGCAGGTTAAATCAGCTGTACTTTTTGCCGGACTTTTTGCCCAAGGGGATACTGTGGTCAGCGAACCGCACCGTTCCAGGGACCATACCGAGAGAATGCTCAGGCACTTTGGGGCTGAGCTGGAAGCTGACGATAAAAGTGTGCGGGTAAAAGGCCTGCCGCGGCTGACCGGGCAGGTTATAAAAGTTCCCGGGGATATATCCTCGGCGGCTTTCCTGCTGGTGGCCGCCTGTGTTTCTCCGGGTTCGGACCTTACCATCACCGGTGTGGGCTTAAACCCTGCCAGGAGCGGCATTATTGACGCGCTTTCAGAGATGGGCGCGGACATAACGCTGCAAAACCTGCGCGAGGAGGGGGGCGAGCCTGTGGGCGATATCCGTGTCCGCTCCGCCGTCAAGCTTACTGGAGTAAAACTGGGCGGAGAGATCATTCCCCGCCTTATTGACGAGGTGCCCGTCCTGGCGGTTGCTGCAGCGCTGGCGGAGGGCAAGACCGAAATCCGGGACGCCGCTGAGCTGAAAGTTAAAGAAAGCAACAGAATAGCCAGCACGGCCAGGCTGCTTTCAGGTTTCGGGGCTTCGGTTGAAGAACTGGCGGACGGGTTGTCGATCAAAGGGGTCCGATCTCTTAACGGCTGTGCCTGTGAGAGCGGCGGGGACCACCGTATCGCCATGGCCGCCGCCGTGGCCGGGCTGCTGGCATCCGGCCAGACCCTGGTAAGAGGCTCTGATTGTATTGATATATCTTTTCCGGGGTTCAAAAATGTACTGGAAAGCATTAGTTTATAGATGGTAATCCGGTTATAATAAAATAATAAAAAAAAGGAAAAAAGTTAAAAACGTCGAAATTGTCCGTGTTCCGCACTTTTTAACAATACGGGGTTGACAGATGAACCTTTATCCAAATATAGCCATAGACGGACCCGCTGGCGCCGGGAAGAGCACCGTGGCGAAGCTGGTAGCGAAAAAACTTGGTTACATTTACATAGACACCGGCGCTATGTACAGGGCCTTAACCCTGCAGGCGCTGCGTGACGGGGTGGACATGCACGACCCGGAAGCACTCGGCCGTTTGGCCGGGGTCACACCGGTAAGTCTCCGGAATGGTGAGGATGACAGGCTCAGGGTTTTCTTAAACAATGAGGACGTTTCTGAAGAGATCCGCGGCCCGGAAGTATCCGGTAATGTTTCTTACGTGGCTATGGTCCCGGCAGTGCGGCGGAGAATGGTTGAACTGCAAAAGGCCATGGCTGAAAAAGGCGGGGTTGTAATGGAGGGACGCGATATCGGCACGGTTGTCCTGCCGGACGCGCCCGTAAAAATATTTCTTACAGCCACCACCCCTGTAAGAGCAAAAAGGCGCAGGGATGAGCTAGCGGTAAAGGGCAGTATCTTCAGTCAAGAACAGATGGAAGAAGAAATCATCAGAAGAGACGGGATCGACTCAACAAGAGAAGCAGACCCGTTAACCAAGGCGCCTGACGCGGAGGTCATTGACAGTACTTTCTTTACAGCGGAACAGGTGGCAGATATGATTATTGCCAGAGTTCAGCCGGCAGGGTAGAAATATGGAGAACATTGTTTACCGGGTGCTTAAATATCTAGCCCGGATTGTTTTGGTGGTGCTGAGGCGCTGGGAAGTTTATGGGAGAGAGAACCTCCCCGCCAGCGGCGGGATTATCCTGGTGGCAAACCATGTCAGCTACTGGGATCCCGTAGTAATAATCTGTGCTTTTAAACGAAAAGTTCACTTTATGGCCAAGTCGGAGCTTTTTAAAATACCGGCTGTAGGGTATGTGATTAAATCGTCGGGAGCTTTCCCGGTACGGCGGGACAAGTCTGACCGTAATGCCATCAGGACCGCTGTCAGTCTGCTGAAAGAAGGTCAGGTGGTAGGTGTGTTTCCGGAGGGAACCAGAAACCCTACCGATGATATGTTAAAACCCCACCTCGGCGCGGCAATGCTGGCTTTCAAAGCGGGGGTTCCCATGCTGCCCATAGCGGTGAGCGGCACCAGAGGCGTGTGGGGGAAAATAAAAGTTTTTGTTGGTAAACCGGTGGTTTGCCATAGCGGCAAAAAGGCCAGTAAAGATGATTGGGAGAAGGCCAGCGACACCATTATGGAACAGGTGGCTGTGCTGCTCGGAGAGAATAAAAGCAATTAAAAGTCTGTGCCGGACAATTAATTTTTTGAAGGATTTTTACGGTATCTGAGCGAAACACTTTATGATACGGGTAAAGCGGTGGTAAAATGAAGGTACGGGTAGCCGCGAAAGCCGGGTTCTGTTTCGGTGTTAAGAGGGCTATAGAAATAGTAAAGGATACTGTGCGCGGTAATCCAGGCCCTATTTATACCCTGGGTCCTTTAATTCACAACCCCCAGGTAGTGGCAAGCCTGGCTGAAATGGGCGTTGTGGAGATAGACAATTTAAAAGAAATAAGCAATGGTACGATAGTAATCAGGTCCCATGGCGTAAGTCCGGAGATAGTGAATGAAGCCCGGGTGCTTGGTTTAGATATAGTTGATGCTACCTGCACGTTTGTGCGCAGGGCGCAGGAATTGGCCCATGACCTGACGGAGCAAGGCTATCAGGTAGTGGTGGTAGGGGACAGGGATCACCCTGAAGTCCAGGGAATTAAAGGTTGGACAGGCGGCAAGGCGATTGTGGTGGAAAACCCCGCGGAGGCGGCTCTTTTAAACAAGGAAGCGGCATACGGGGTGATAGCCCAAACAACGCAGCCACTGGAAAACTTTAATTCTGTTGTTGAAGTGCTGCGCGGCACTGGCGCGAAGATTAAGGTATGCAACACCATCTGCAACGCCACGAGCCAGCGGCAGCAGGCGGCCCGGGAACTTGCCGGCAAGGTCGGCATGATGGTCGTTGTGGGAGGCGCAAATAGCGCTAACACCAGGAAATTGGCCGGTCTCTGCGCTGCTTCGGGAACTGCCACACACCTTATAGAGACGGCTGATGAGTTGGATCCGGCCTGGTTTAACGGGGTAAATACGGCCGGATTAACAGCGGGTGCGTCCACACCTGACTGGATTATAGAGGAGGTAAGGAGACGAATGAGCGAGATTGAAGAACAAAACGGCCCTGAGCAGGAAGAAGAGATGAAAGACGCTGTTGAAGTGAAGGCTGTCCGGCCGGGAGACATTGTTACCGGCACGGTAGTGCATGTCGGCCAGGACGAGGTGATGGTCGACGTGGGGGCCAAATCAGAAGGGATCATTCCGATCAGGGAACTGTCCTGCTGTGATGTTACTTCCCCACAGGACATTGTCAAAGTGGGGGATGAAATAGAAGTTTATGTTTTAAAAGCAGAGGACAACGAAGGGAAACTGATTCTGTCAAAAGAAAAAGCAGATGCTGAAAAAGCCTGGGAAAAGCTTGAGGAGATATTAAACTCCGGTGAACCTGTTGAAGGAGTCGTGCGTGATGTGGTCAAAGGCGGGCTGCTGGTGGATGTCGGTGTGCGTGCTTTTCTGCCTGCCTCACTGGTTGAAAGGGGATATGTGGAAGACCTCTCCAAATATCTTAACCAGACCATTACCGCAAGAGTCATTGAACTAAACCGGGGCAGGAAAAAAGTGATTCTTTCACGCAAGGCCGTGCTGGAAGAAGAATATGCCAGGATACGCCAGGAAATGCTGGACAACCTGGAAGAGGGCCAGGTAGTTAAAGGGGTTGTGCGCCGGTTGACTCAGTTTGGGTCATTTGTGGATATTGGCGGCGTTGACGGGCTACTGCACATTTCAGAAATGTCCTGGCACCGGATCAATCATCCTTCGGAAGTGGTGAAGGTAGGGGACGAAATAGAAGTCAAGGTTTTAAGAATTGACCGGGATAATGAAAAGATTTCCCTGGGCTTAAAGCAGGTGCTGCCTAACCCCTGGGATACCGTGGAACAAAAGTACGCGGTAGGCGGTGTGGTCAAGGCCAAGGTGGTCAGGTTGGCCCCGTTTGGCGCCTTTGTACAGCTGGAGCCCGGTGTGGAAGGCCTGGTCCATATTTCGCACCTGGCGGACCGGCATGTCGCTAAGCCCGATGAGGTTGTAAGCGAGGGAGAAGAGGTCAATGTAAAAGTTTTGAGTGTGGACCCGGCTGAGAAGCGTATTCGACTCTCGATCAGGGAGGTCGCCAAAGAAAAACAGGAACGCGAAGTCCGCGATTTTAACAACACCAAAACTCAGGAAAAGAACGATGTGGTTACTATTGGAGACATGGTAGGCGACCTTTTTGAGAAAAAGGATATTGAGTAAAAAGCGGCGCAAAGCCGCTTTTTTTCTATATGATAAACCTCTGATTAATTAATTCAGAGGTTTTTTTGTATAATTTAAAGCCGAATGGACAGCCTAATTCATGATATTTCCAAGCATGAGGAGGCTTAAAATATGGACCAGAACAACATCGGTATCATCATTTTACTAGTGGCGTCAATTGTTATTTACCTGGGTCTGGCCCAGCGGGCATTGGACCGGATGAGGCTGTCGGACAGGGGCGCCTTAGTGGTGATAGGGGCTATAATTATTGGAAGTTATATAAATATCCCCCTTCCCTTTCTTCCTTTTAACACTTCTTTGAATGTGGGCGGCGCTCTGGTGCCGCTGGGGCTGGCAATTTACCTTTTAGCCAGGGCCGGCAGCGGGAAGGAATGGGTCAGGGCGCTGGTGGGAACTGCCGCGACGGCGGTTATAGTTTATTTTATCGGGTCTCTTGTCAACCGAGGGACGACTATGGAGCCTGCCGGGCGTTACGCAGTCCTCGACCCCATTTATCTTTATCCCCTTGTAGGTGGTATTGTTGCCTACCTCTTCGGCAGATCGAGGAGAGGCGCTTTCATATCGGCTACTCTGGGTGTGCTCCTGGTCGATGTTTTTCACTACGTCTGGCTGGTCTACCAGGGAGCGCCGGCGAATTACAGAGTTAATATCGGGGGCGCCGGGGCGTTTGACACCATTGTACTGGCCGGCATAGTCGCGGTTATCCTAGCAGAGCTTATAGGTGAATCATTGGAGAGGCTGGCAGGCGGGCCCAGTGCCAAAGGACGGCCGGAAGAACTGGTGAAAGGGCTGAAAAAACCAGGCCCGGACAGTGATAGTGGGACCGGCCCGGACTGGGAAACAGCAAGGGTAAAGGAGATGGAAAAGGATGAGCAGTAAACGGCTGAAACCCTTTTTATATGGATGTTTGCTTCTGGCAGGAGTCTCCCTGATTTATTATGGCGCTGCCAGGAACTCAAATGTGTATCCCGCCATTACCATAGCCGGGTTCTTCAATAAGGAGAGCCCGGATCACCTCTCCGGCAGGTACACTACAATCTTCGACGAACAGGGTAATACCTTGAGCATCATGGCCAGGACCACTTATGTGGGAGACGAGCTTTACACTTCAGAAGGAAACAGCTACCGGGTCTATAAAGTTGACGGTGACAGGGCGGAGGCCAGGTTTCTGGGGGTTGACCCCCAGATAGTGGCGTACAGCGAACTGTACGCCAGGCAGGAAGTGCCGGTCAGTACAAATCTGGCTGAACAGAAAAAAGGGAATATTGCCATTTATCATTCCCACACTGATGAATCGTATGTGCCATCGGACGGAAGTGAAGCGATCCCATTTAAAGGAGGGATCTACCAGGTAGGCAAGGCTATGGTTGACAGGCTGCAGGGTAAGAATATGACTGTCAACTACGACCAGACTGCCCATGACCCGCACGACAACAACGCCTATGTCCGCTCACGCAGGACAGCGTCAAATTTAATGAAGACCAACCCGGCCGCTATCTTTGACGTGCACCGGGACGGTGTGCCTGACCCAAGTTATTACCGTTCAAATATTGAAGGAAAAAATGTGGCAAAAGTACGCCTGGTTGTGGGCAGGGAAAATCCCAAAATGGACGCCAATATGGACTTTGCCAAGCGCATGATGGCCGCGGCCAACGAAATGCACGCGAAGGTGGTCAAAGAGATTTTTGTCGGCAAGGGTGACTATAACCAGGACCTTTCTTCCACAGCTCTTTTGATCGAGGCCGGCACACATACCAACAGTAAAGAAGAAGCTGAACGCGGTGTGTCGCTGTTTACTGACGCTGTGCCAACCGTGCTAGGCATATCAGGTGCGCCGGCTGGAGCAGCCCCTACCGCCGCCAAGCCGGTTAAAACGACCGGAGGGGGCGGCTGGAAAGCTGTAGGCTGGATTTTGGGCATCACCCTGGTCTTAGGGCTGGGTTATCTTTTAATAACTTCTGGGAGCACGGCCAATATGAAAAAGAACATGTCTAACTTCGGCAGGGAGGTTACAGGGCTGTTCAGCCTGCGCGGGGCCGCCCGCAAGCCGGGTACGCGGGAAAGGGGCGGGCAGGACAGTGACGACCAGGAGTAAGCCCTAGGAGCCAGGGATGCTAAACTATATACCAGACTACCTTATTGTCATATTATCCGGCGTACTGACCGGTACACTTGCCCGTGTAGTCCTGCTCAGGATTGACTACCGGCAGTACCCCGGTTACCCGCACGGTTTCCTGGCGCACTTCCTGCTGGGGCTGATCGCCTCCGCGCTGGGAGCCGTGGCTGTCCCCGCTATCCTGAAGCCTGATTTTGCGGCTGTAACCTTTCTGGCCCTGGCCGCACAGCAGTTCAGGGAAATCAGAAACATGGAGCGCCGGACGCTGGAAAGCCTGGAAAGAACCGAACTGGTAAAAAGGGGGCTTGATTACATCGAAGGGATCGCCAGGACTTTTGAAGCCAGAAACTACCTGGTGATGGGCGCCTCTTTCGCGACCAGCCTGGCTGTACAGTTCGGCGGCATGATTACCGGTGTTTTGGTGGCTGTCCTGGCGCTGCTGGCCTGCCACCATTTCATGTCAGGCGAGATTGTCGGTGATATCTGCGAAGTTGTCCCAGCAACTATTAGTTTTAAAGGTCCGGTCCTGATGGTGGATGAAATAGGTATCATGAACGTTGGTTTGCAGTCTATGCGGGAAAAAATTTTGCAGGACGGCCTGGCTGTTAAAATCAAGCCTAAAGACGGCAACGCCAGGGCGACCATACATGATATCGGCCAGCGTAACGCCATGGCTTTTACAGCCGCTGTTATCCTTGGGAGCAAAAAGGACATAGACATTCCTGAATATACGCCGCTGGCCAGAAAAAATCCTGATACCGGTGAAGTGGGCCTTTATATTTTACCGGTGGAAAAGGATCCGGCACAGCTTATTGCCGCTGTAAAACTGACACCCGTACTGGAGAGCGCCAGGAGCAAGCCCTTAAAGGCCGGCCCATCAATTCGCGCCGCGAAGGAGAAGGTGAACAACCAATGAACGAAACCGCCTCAGGCATTATATTAGCGATAGTTGCCCTTGATAAGGAGCAAGTCAGTGGGGGAGCGCCTATTTTTTTTGCCCGGGATAAGGTGGAACAGGAGCGCACCGCCAATTATTTAGCCAGAATTTTTGACGCCATGGCGCATGATTTGGAGAACGGCAGCTACATTTTAGTTAGGCATTGAGGTGAGCCGATGAAAATTATATATCACTGTTACGGTGGGGCCCATTCCTCAGTAACCGCCGCTGCGATTCACCTGGGCCTGCTGCCCGTGGACCATGTCCCCGAAAAGCAGGAATTCTGGCAGCTGCCGCTTTTTGACCGGCAGGATGCCGACGAGCACGGGCATATTTATTTTATGGGTATTGATGAATTCGGCCATGAAATATACCTTACAGCACGGCGCAGCCGGCCACTGGTTTTAGAAAAGGTGTTTGCAGGCCTGGCCGGTATTTTTGATATCCCGCAGGATGACTACCTTTTTGTAAATGTGATGGAAAAAGTTAATTTAACTATGAAATTTGGAGGTTTCATCTCGCGGCGCTGGGGATTTATCAGGTTTGGGCGCCCGATCGTGACAATGGGAACCCAGGCCGCGTATTTCCGGGTGGTCGAGCTGGTGCGAAAAATAAAAGACCAGGTAGGTAAAGACAGTGAAAAGGATTCTGTACTTCAGCGACAGCAAACTGCCTCTGGCCGCGCTGGCCGGAGCCATACATACAGGACGCCTGCCCGCGGGGAGAGTACCGGGCAAAAGCCAGCTGTGGGGCCAGCTGTTTTTGAATATAAGAGACGGGGAGGGTAATGTAGTATCACTTGGCTCTGATGAGCAGGGGGATAAAATATATGCCCTGTCCGTCAAGGGTGAGAGGGGCATGGTCCACCGACTGGTTGAAAGCTTTCAGAGCATCTACAACATACCGGAAGACGAACTGAACCTGGTTGACAGCGGGGTCAGGGACAACTTGTACCTTCTGGCAGGCAGATTGCTATGCGGCTCCAGGTTCCTTGCCCCCCTGGGCTACTCTCTGGCTGCGGCAGGGATTAAAAAGATTTACGGCAGGCTTGCAGAGTTGGTGCATGATGTAAAAACCGTACGTTCAAATCTTCCTTGACTATATTATGGAATTTATAGATAATTGTTTAGAGTAAACGCGGGAGGTAATGCCCCATTGAAAAACAGGGGTCTGGAAGTTTGTCTGGTGAAGCCGGAAAGCATCGCGGCGGAACTCGGTCTGGAGCCCGGAGACCGGGTCCTTTCTATAAACGGTGAGACTCTGCATGACCTGATTGATTATCGCTTTTGGGAGACTGAAGAAAAATTAAGTATAGATGTGAAAAAAGCAGGCGGGGAGCTGTGGATCCTGGACGTCGAGAAGGACTTTGACCAGTGCCTGGGTCTGGAATTCAGCGGCGGCGGCTTTGGCAGGACCAGAAGATGCTCCAACAAGTGTGTTTTTTGTTTTGTCGATCAAATGCCCGTGGGGCTGCGGAAGACACTTTACGTGAGAGACGACGACTACCGCCTGTCCTTCTGGAGCGGCAATTTTATCACACTAACTAATCTTAAAGACAATGAACTGCGCAGGATAGCGAGGCAGCGGCTGAGCCCGATCTACATCTCAGTACACACAACCAACCCCGCGCTCAGGCGGGAAATGCTGGGCAGCGACAAAGCGGCCCTAATCATGGACCAGCTTGGTTATCTGGCCGAAGCCGGCATTGAAATGCACACTCAGGTGGTGCTTTGCCCCGGCCTGAATGACGGGGCGGAGCTGGAGCGGACTACCTCCGACCTGGCCGGATTATGGCCGTCAGTCAGTTCTCTGGCAGTCGTGCCCGTAGGGCTTACCCGTTACAGGCAGGAGCTTTTTCAGCTGCGGGGGGTTGCCTCCGGTGAAGCCAGTGACCTTGTGCGCTGGGTGGGCGCCAGGCAGAAACAATACACGCATGATTTTGGTGACCCTTTTATTTTTGCCTCTGACGAATTTTACCTGCTGGCCGGAGAAACGGTACCGCCGGCTGTAAGATACGGCAGTTTCCCTCAGCTGGAAAACGGTGTTGGCCTTACCCGGCTTTTTCTGGACGAATGGGCTAAAGTGCAGAAAACCCTGCCGCCAGAAATTGCCGCCAAGAAAGCTGCCATCTTAACCGGGTCACTGGCGGCTCAAATTTTGTCACCTGTGGCGGAAAGACTGAATAAAATCAGCGGTCTGAATGTCTCGCTGCATACAATTGAGAACTACTTTTTCGGGCGGCAGGTAACCGTTGCCGGCCTGGTAACAGGCAGGGACATATTAAAGCAGGTGGCGCCTGGTGAGGCCGGCGACCTGCTGGTAATACCGTCAGTCATGCTGAAAAAGGAAGCGCCGGTTTTCCTGGACGATATAAGTTTAGCCGAACTGGCATCCCGCCTGCAGGTAAATACAGCGGCTGTGGCGGGACCGCGCCAACTGGTGGATGTCCTGACCGGCAGCCCTGAAAGAGCAGATGTTTTTATTAAAAATAGTTAATTTCAGTTGAATCCGGGGTAAAATATAAATTATTAAAACAAATTGACAGGATTTACAGGATTATTTGGATTTACAGGATTTTAAAACTAAGATTTAATAAATTAAAATATGATTTAATGTTTTGGTAATAAGTTACTAATTTTTAAAATTATAAGTTAATATCTTTTATTGATTTCATGGTATATTTATATTTTTAATATTCTTATTTTAATCCTGTAAATCATCTTTTTAAATCCTGTTAATCCTGTCAATTTGTTTGCGGAGGTGATGTTTTTTGGCTAAGCCGGTTGTGGCCATTGTGGGAAGGCCAAATGTAGGCAAATCAACTCTTTTCAACCGCATCGTCGGCGGCCGGGTAGCCATAGTGGAGAGTGAGCCGGGAGTTACAAGAGACCGTCTTTACCAGGATACAGAGTGGGCCGGCCGCAGTTTTACCCTGGTTGATACCGGGGGGCTGGATTTCCAGGAAAGCGGAGAAATAAACGAGGGCGTAAGGCGTCAGGTGGAGCTGGCCATTAATGAGGCGGACGCTGTCCTTTTTGTTGTGGATGCCAGGGCCGGTTTGAACCCGGATGACCTGGAAGTAGCTTTAATTATACGCAAATCTAAAAAACCTGCTGTCCTTGCTGCCAATAAAGTAGAAAATTTTAAATTTGAAACTGACACTTACGAGTTTTACAAGCTGGGACTGGACGAACCGGTACCGGTTTCCGCGGCCGAGGGGTTGAATACCGGCGACTTGTTGGACAGGCTGGTGAGCTTGCTGCCGGCTGATACTGAGGAGGATTATCCTCCCGATACAATAAAGATTGCTGTTATCGGCAGGCCTAATGTGGGCAAGTCATCAATCGTTAACGCGATCCTCGGTGTGGAAAGAGTTATAGTCAGTGACATACCGGGCACTACGAGGGATGCCATTGACTCTGCTTTTGAACGTGACGGCAGGCATTATGTGATCATAGATACCGCGGGAATTCGCCGCCGCAGCAGAATTGAAGATCCCACTGAAAAATACAGCGTGATCAGGTCGCTCAGGGCTGTTGAACGTAGCGACGTTGTCTTGATGATAATTGACGCGGTGGCCGGTGTAACGGACCAGGACAAGCGCATAGCCGGATACGCTCACGAATCAGGCCGGGCGTCCATACTGGTGGTCAACAAGTGGGATTTGCTCAAAAAAGACGACCGAACTATGAACCGCTACACTGAAAAAGTACGCAAGGAACTGGGATTTATGCAGTACGCGCCGCTGATATTTACTTCAGCTATAACAGGGAAGCGCGTTTCTAATGTGCTGGAGCTTGTGGATTTTGTGGCTGAGCAGCATTCATTCCGCATCAACACCCCGGATTTAAACAACCTGTTAAAAGAAGCTGTTACGCGCACTCCGCCCCCGTCAGAAAAAACCAAAAGGCTTAAAATTCTTTATGCCACTCAGGGTGGAGTAAAACCCCCCAAGTTTATCTTGTTTGTGAATGATCCCGCGCTTATGCATTTTTCCTACCTGCGTTTTTTGGAGAATCAAATTCGCTCGGCTTATGGATTTGAAGGCACTCCAATCCGCTTCGCGCTGCGTAAAAGGACAAAAGAAGTTGAGAAATGAGAAGTGAGAAGTGAGACGTGGGAAGTGAGAAGTGAGAATGAAAGATATTCTTAAGGGATAAAAACCTCAAGGATGCGGCATAACCCACGTTTGATGTCTGATTGCTTAATTGTAGGTGCGAATTCATTCACACAGAATTTGCTTAAGAGGAATACCTGTATCCCACGTCCCAATTCTCACGTCTCACTTCCCAATTGTAGGGGGAGACAAGTATGAACAATTCCTGGGTAATATTTGTGGCGTATTTAATCGGTTCCATACCGTTCAGTTTTCTGGTGGGCCGGTGGTGGAAAGGTATCGACATCCGCCAGTGCGGCAGCGGTAATGTGGGGACAACTAATGTCTGGCGGACGGCCGGGCCGGTGGCCGGCATCATCGCTCTTGCCGGTGACCTTGGCAAAGGTGTGCTGGCTGTTATACTGGCCAGGCACTTCGGCGGCCCCTGGCTGGTAACCTTGGCCGGGGCGGCTGTGCTGGCCGGCCATAGCTGGCCGTTGTTCCTTGGTTTCAAAGGGGGCAAGCTGATTGCCACAGCGGCCGGTGTTTTTGCCGCTGTTTCCTTTCCGGTGCTGGCCTGCACCGCTGTAATCTGGTTTGTCTTAGTTGGTATCTTTCGGTATATTTCACTTGCATCCATCCTGGGCATTATCTCAATCCCAATCTTAATGGCGGCCTTTCACCTTGATTTTCCGTATATTTTGCTGGGTGTTTTTGCCGCGGTATTTGCAGTGTATAAACATATTCCAAATATGAAAAGGCTGGCAAACGGTACCGAGCCTAAAATCAACCTGAAAAAGTGGTAGGGGGTTGGCTTCAGTGTTTAGAAAAATAGGAATCCTCGGCGCGGGCAGCTGGGCGACAGCTATTGCCGTGCTTCTGGCCCATAAGGGTTTTTCAGTAAGAATGTGGTCCATTCTGCCGGATCAGGTGGATGAAATCAAGCAAACAAGGGAAAACAGCAGCTTCCTGCCTGGTGTAACTATTCCACCGGGTGTAGAAGTTCTTGTAGATATGGAACGGACCCTGGAGGACGTTGATGTGGTTATTTATGGCGTTCCCTCTCACGCTTTCAGGCAGGTTTTCCGCCAGTCCATGCCTTACCTGCCAGGCAGTGCAGTGCTGGTTAATGTCGCCAAGGGTATTGAAGAGGACAGCCTCTGCCGCTTGTCGCAGGCACTGGCGCAGGAGGCCGGGCAGGACATGCTGGAACGTTTCGTGGTGCTTTCCGGCCCCAGCCACGCTGAGGAAGTCGGCAGGCTGGTGCCAACAGCAGTAGTGGCATCGTCATACTGCCTGAGCAGCGCAGAATACGTGCAGGATTTGTTTATGTGCCAGTATTTCAGGGTGTACACCAACCCGGATGTGACAGGTATCGAGCTGGGCGGCGCCTTAAAAAACATTATCGCCCTGGGAACCGGTGTTGCGGACGGCCTGGGGTACGGGGACAATACCAAAGCAGCCTTAATGACCAGGGGGCTGGCCGAGATTTCACGTCTTGGCTTCTCAATGGGCGCCAACCCCCTTACTTTCGCCGGGCTTGCCGGTGTGGGGGACTTAATTGTGACCTGTACAAGCATGCACAGCCGCAACCGACGGGCCGGCATCGCCATCGGCAAAGGCAAATCAATTGATGAAGCTCTGGCTGAAGTGAAAATGGTGGTTGAAGGAGTCCGCACTACGCGTGCCGCCTACAGCCTGGCCAGACGCTATGGAGTTGAAATGCCTATCACCGAGCAGATTTACAGGGTGCTGGAAGAAGGGCTTTCGCCTGACATTGCTGTAAACAACCTGATGACCCGGAGCAAAACCCACGAGATGGAAGAAGTGGCGCGTGTCGCGGGGGCTATGGGAAAGATAAGATTTTCAGAATAGGCAGGCGTATTGTTTAACCGGCGGACAAAGGCAGGCTTACTTCAAATGTGCTGCCTTGACCAGGCTCGCTAAGGACGGTAATCTCCCCGTTGTGCATCGCCACAATTTTTTTGACAATGGAAAGACCTATGCCCGTGCCTGTGGTTTTACGCGTAACCATGTTGTCAGTGCGATAGAACTGCTCGAATATTTTTTCGTGTTCAGCGGTGTTTATGCCAATGCCGCTGTCCTTTACCCCAATAATTGCTTGATCGCCCGAGGCTTCAGCGTATAAATGTCATATAGACCCCGTCAGCGATACTCAGCAGGACTCGCCTGAAGTTTTTGGGGTCGCTTAAAAAAGTGCCCTCCAGCACATGCCTGTCCTTCTCAAGCATTTTCAAACACCTCCCACCAAGGTAGTTCAACAAAACATACTCTTTCCCTTTTCTCAGGAGCACTTGGAATGTATCAGGTAAATATTGGATTTTTTTTTGGATTTTTCATTTGCCAGGTTATATTCGTCCAACAGGCTCATATATATATACTGTTATTGTATGCCACTGGAAAAAAATAGACGTGGACTAGGTTTCACGGCAGGATCGATATTTGATTTTTTGAGATGTGGGGAGGGATGCAATCTTTTACGATAGATGCGTCTAAAAATTTATTTGGGAGGGAGTGTGCATATGGAAATGAACGATATCTTCCGCGATATCGCGGAACGTACCGGGGGGGATCTTTACCTGGGCGTGGTTGGCGGCGTCCGCACCGGCAAATCAACTTTTATAAAACGCCTGATGGAACTGATGGTACTCCCCAATATGACCAACGTTTATGACCGGGAGCGGGCCAAGGACGAACTGCCTCAAAGCGCGGCGGGACGGACGGTAATGACTACCGAGCCCAAGTTTGTGCCCAACGAAGCTGTTGAAATCCAGGTGACGCCGAATCTAAACGTAAAAATACGGATGGTCGACTGTGTTGGTTACCGGGTGGAAGGGGCTCTTGGCTATGAGGAAGATGACGGGCCGCGGATGGTGTCGACACCGTGGTTTGAAGAGCCTATCCCGTTCCAGGAAGCGGCTGAAGTAGGGACCAGAAAGGTGATTTCTGAACACTCCACCATGGGCCTGGTGGTCACCACTGACGGTTCCATAACAGATATTGCGAGGGAGAATTATGTTGAGGCCGAGGAAAGGGTTATTGAGGAGTTGAAGGGCATCAACCGTCCTTTCCTGGTGCTTCTTAACAGCACCGACGCCGCTGGTGAGGAGGCTCTAAAACTGGCCGCCGAGCTGAGTGAGAAATACGACACCCCGGTAGTCCCGGTGGACTGCGCCCAGATGTCCCAGGCGGATATTCTGCACATATTGGAAAAGCTGCTTTTTGAGTTTCCTGTGAACGAAGTAAATATTAATTTGCCGCCCTGGGTGGAGGAACTGGAGCTTAAACACTGGCTGCGTCAAAAATTTGAGGAGTCGATCCGTGAAACCGTTAAAAACGTGCGGCGGCTTAGAGATGTCGACGGTGCGGTGGAATCCCTGGCAGACTATGATTTTATAGAGCAGGTCAGCCTGCGCAGTATGGATATGGGGACCGGGTCCGCGGCGATAAATATAACTTCCAGCCCGCAGCTTTTCTACCAGGTGCTGAGCGAGCAGTCAGGCTTTGATATTGGCGGTGAAAAAGAATTGTTCCGCCTGGTCAGGGATCTCAGCGTGGCTAAAAGGGAATACGACAAGGTGGCGGATGCTCTGGGAGAAGTCCGGGAGAACGGTTATGGAGTGGTTACGCCGACCCTGGATGAACTGATCCTGGAAGAACCCGAACTGATCCGCCAGGGCAGCCGCTTCGGCATTAAGCTCAAGGCCAGCGCGCCTTCCCTGCATATGATCAAAGCAGACATTACCACTGAGATCACACCTATAATCGGGACTGAAAAACAGTGTGAGGAACTTGTGCAGTATATGCTGAGAGAATTTGAAGACAACCCGCAGAAGATATGGAAGTCGGAAATCTTCGGCAAGTCGGTGCACGACCTGGTCCGGGAAGGAATTCAGAACAAACTGCACCGCATGCCTGAGAACGCCCAGGGCAAACTTCAGGAAACGCTTCAGCGTATTGTCAATGAAGGCTCCGGCGGGCTGATTTGTATAATAATTTGATAAACTTAACCGGTCGCCTGGCCGGTTTTATTTTTTATCGGCACAGTCCAGTTTAAGGTTTTGTGCGGCCGAAATAGTCGCAGCCCCAGCGGTAGAAAGCGATGAAAGCCCTGGATGACAAAAATGTTATGGTTAAAGTGTAAAAAGTCGTAAACCAGTCCCATTTTATGTACTTTATGAGGTTTGTATACAACTCCAGGGGGAATTCTATTGCAGTCATGCCGGCGCTGAAAAGCACGGCGTAGAAAAAAATTTGCCAGAGGCCGCGCTCCCTGGTGATATGGTTGTACCAGACGCAGAGGATAGGAAAGACCCAGTAATCAAACAGAAGACCCATTTTAAAAAGCTGGGGTAACTGACGGAAAGGAAATTCTATTCGGCCGGCATTCACCACCGCACTACCCCATAAACTGTCCAAGAGGCTTTTATACAGAAAGATGACTATCCAGTCCCGGAAGTAGCGCCAGTCAACAGCAAAAATTAACAGGAGCAAAGCTAATAAAAAAGCTGTTAGACTAATTACCGGTTCCACGCTTATGTTCATAATTAATTAACCCTCCGCCTGTCCGCTTACTGTTATTATTTAACACAATTTATGTGTTGATTCTTCCCACACCCAGGGCCTGGTTATCCCAGAGAACTTTTTCAACCATTTCTGCCTGTTCCCTGTCGCAGTTAATGATCAGTACTACTTCCGCTGGAATCGGTTTTGTCTTTTTACCTGCGGTACGTCTCTTGTTTATTAAAAGGTCGAGCAGAAGACCCACGGCAAACCCGGTAAACAAACCGATGATCCCCCACAGTACAGGACCCCACTTTAAAACCGTTCCGTAGATGGCTCCCAAAATCGCAAATACGGTGCCCAGGATCATGGCGCCGTCAAACAGGCTGATACCGTCGGCACGGTGGATAGTGTCAAATATTCTACTGTTCCCAGCTTTTTTTTTAAGCGGCACAGCGACTATTTTGTTTTTTGCGATACCCTTCTCTTCCAGTTCTGTGATGGCCAGTTCCAGGAAGAGGGACTGTTCAAGAGAGGCCACAATATGCATTTATATTTATTTACCCCTTTTCTGCCCGGCAAATATAAAAAGGTAGATACGGCTTACATCAATCAGCAGGGCATTTTAGAATCGGGCGACTGGTAATTGGCTTTTAAATATCCTGCCTGTTCCGCCTTGAAAACCTTGTTGTATTCCACTGTGTAAACGTAGGAACAATAAATAGAGAAACCATAAAGAGACGGCAGAAAGAGAAAATAGGCGGGATCGATTACAGCCGCGGCCTCGCTGAACGCACCTGTTAAAGTTAAATGCATGGCCACAAGCATGCGTGAAAAATAAACGGCCAGAGCCCAGATAATTAAAACAAAAAAACCGGTGGCAAGCCTGTGGATGTAAACGTGCCCGAGGCCCGGCACCAAGCAGGACCAGGCGGCGGAGACCCAGGGGTTCCTTTTTTCGAAACAATTAATGCTAAAAGGGCTCATTGAGAAATTGTCAACCACGGGATCTGTTCTATCTGCCAGAACTGAACGCTTATTCATTTCAACTGAAATACGGTAGCTGTCCCAAATTCCAAAGACAAAGGCGCCAATATAAACAATAAACAGCTTGTAGTCCAGGACCTCTCTGGCCTGGTCAAACTGCCCCGTGAAACTATAAATGATGGCCAGGTTTATGTTGGCTTTAAGGTTTAAAATGATTTCCCAGATGGTTAAAACAAATCCTGTGATGTACCTGCCCAAAAACATATGCCCGAACCCCGGAAAAGCGGCGGACCACCACGCCGCCACCCAGGGGTTGGTCCTGTTGATGGTGTTTGTTGTGAAGGGAGAAATCACGGCTCTGGGATAACGCTGATTCTTTCTGTTTATGGTTTTAAACAATCCCGAACACCTCTTGCAAATAAATAACCGGAAAGAAGATTATTCTCTAATGGTTCTTATGGGCATCCTCTTCCTTTTTCAGGACAATTTCTAATAACCACTTTAAGGACACCCCGATAATAACATATATAGGTAGCGAGTAATAATTTTCCCATTTAAACAATACATAAATACCAACCCATTCAAGTATATTCTCTCCAATAAAAGATAAAACGGCAGACACTAAGACGCTGGCTATGATGAATGGTTTCCATTCTGAAAAGTATTGATAAATAAACATGAAAATAATGGGCAATGCCGTAAAATTAACTGGAATTAAACGTGGAAATAACGGCTCAATATCAAATGGATATTCCCATAGATTTAACTGGCAACCTACCTCGTCAATGATAGTTACAACTGTCAGCACAAAAAATCCATATAACAAGATTTCCTTAAGCCGCTTTCTATCCACATATTTCCACCAAATTAACCAGGGGACAATAAATATCACCATGAGCAGCCACCATTGAAATGAAAATATTTCATTATGGGTCCAACTATATATTTGCATTTCAATCGATTTGCTTTGCAGTTCTTGAATTTGTTCAAAACAGGAGTTGGTGTCCAACTGAAAGCACCTCTTAGATATACCCTGTAGAGAATCTTTCTTGTCCCACTGGTTCTATTATTATCCAGAAGGCGCCTTTTAATGACAATCTGGATCAAGAAAATAGCAATTATGCCAGGATATTTTTAATAGATACCTCTGCCGGCGTTTTTGACGTTGCCCGGGTGCGGCGCCGATGCTATAATGTCTAGCAGAGGCTTTAAGAGTATAGCAAGATGTACTAAGGTTTTTGTGTTTATAAAGGAGGAAAGCCGGGTGGCTGCAAAAAAAGAAATCGGTGTTGGCTTACTGGGCATGGGCACCGTCGGGCGCGGTGTCTACCGTATTCTGACTGACAACAGAGCGGGTATCGAAGAAAAAGTTGGAGTGCCCATCAAAATAAAAAAAATCCTGGTGCGGGATCCGGCAAAGGACCGCGGTTTGGCGCTGAGTGAGGGTTTACTGACCACCAATGTCAACGAGCTGCTTGACGACCCTGAAATAGACATTATCGTTGAGGTGCTGGGCGGAGTGGACCAGGCGCTGGAGTATGCCCTGTCAGCGCTGGGAAAAGGGAAAAGCCTGGTTACCGCCAACAAGGACATGATCGCCCTGCATGGTAAGAAGCTCTTTGCGGCGGCTGATGCCAACAGCCGGGATTTGTTTTTTGAAGCCAGTGTGGCGGGCGGGATCCCCATCATCACGCCTCTCAAGGAATGCCTGGCAGCCAACAGAATTACGCAGTTAATCGGCATCATCAACGGCACCACCAATTACATGCTGTCCAGGATGAGCAAGGAAGGCCTTGGTTTTCAGGAAGCGCTGTGCGAAGCCCAGTCCCTGGGTTACGCTGAAGCTGACCCCAGCTCAGATGTTGAGGGGTACGACGCCGCGCGCAAGCTGACCATCCTGGCCTCAATCGCTTTTAACACCAGGCTGCGCCTGGACCAGGTCTTTGTAGAAGGAATTACCCGCGTTACCGCCGAAGATATAGCATACGCCGCCAATCTCAACTATACGGTTAAACTGCTTGCCATAGCCAGGGAGAGCAGTGACGGTATCGAGGCACGGGTGCATCCGGCGCTTCTGCCGAAAAATCACCCGCTGGCAGCAGTGAATGATGTGTATAACGCCATCTTTGTCACTGGTGACGCTGTGGGGGATGTGATGTTTTTCGGCCGTGGAGCGGGTGAACTTCCCACCGCCAGTGCTGTTGCGGCTGATGTGATGAGCGCCGCGCGCAACCTGGTTAATAACGTGCCCGGGATGATCGGCTGCACCTGTTTTGAGGAGAAGCGGGTCAAGCCGATGGGGCTCACTGTAACCAAGTATTACATACGCATAAATGTGGCTGACAGGCCGGGCGTGCTGGCAAGCATAGCCTTCATTTTTGGCAAGTACCAGGTTAGTCTCGCTTCTGTGATTCAGCATACCTCAGGGGAGTGCGCTGAACTGGTTCTGATTACCCATAATGTTCTTGAAAAAAACTTGCAGGATGCTCTTATAGAAATAAAAGAACTGCCAGTAGTAAATGAAGTTTCCAACGTGATCAGGGTTGAAGGCGAATAGCGGACTGACCTTTCATTTTATTAAGACGCAGGGGGACTGCCTGTGATAATCCGAGTACAGGTGCCGGCTACGACGGCGAACCTTGGTCCGGGTTTCGACTGCCTTGGGATGGCGCTGGAGCTTCATAACGTGATAGAAATGGTCCCGACCTCCCGCGGGCTGTCCATTGAAGTAAGCGGTGAGGGCGCGGCGGACATTCCCAGGGATGAGAGCAACCTGGTATTTCAAGCCGCCCGCAGTCTTTTCCGGCAAGTGGGTTTTGCGATGTCAGGCTTAAGGCTGCGCCTTTTAAATCAAATACCTGTCGCCCGCGGTTTGGGCAGCAGCACGGCAGCCATAGTAGGAGGCGTAATAGCCGCCAACCTGCTCACCGGCGGCAAGCTTTCTATCAGAGAGCTGATCAACATAGCCAGTTCCATCGAAGGTCACCAGGATAACGTGGTTCCTGCCGTACTGGGGGGCGTTGTTGTTTCGGTGCAGTCTGACGGAGAGATAAAATATTTAAAAATTGAACCACCCAATGGACTGAAAGGTGTGGTGGCGGTACCGGATTTTGCTCTGATTACCAAAACCTCGAGAGAAATTATACCGGCCCAGGTACCCTTTCAGGACGCTGCTTTTAATGTCGGCCGGGCCGCTTTGCTGGTGGCGGCCCTGCAGCAGGGGGACTTGGGGCTTCTGGGTGTGGCTATGGAGGACAGGCTCCACCAGTCTTTCCGTTCACCCTTAATTCCGGGGCTGAAAAAGGTGCTTGCCGCAGCCAAACTAGCCGGTGCACGCGGTGTAACGTTAAGCGGCGCGGGTCCTTCGGTGATAGCCTTTGCCGATTCAAATTTCGAATTAATTGCCAGGGTTATGGGCGAGACTTTCCGGCAAAACGGTGTGAAATCCAGGGTAATGGTGCTAAAACCCAGCCCGATCGGGGCCAGGGCGCTAGAGGTTAAATAGGGCAAAGGAGTCAGAATTCAGAATTCAGAAGTCAGAATAAAAGAATTTAACAGTTGATTAATAGTTAAACTGAGGTATAAAGGCAGGCGATTGTAGAAGATGCTTGTAGTCCAGAAATACGGCGGCAGTTCTGTTGCCAACGCTGAACGAATTCACAGGGTTGCCCGCAGGGTTGCCGATGTCAGGAGCAAGGGCCATCAAATCGTGGTGACCGTGTCGGCCATGGGTGATACCACTGACGACCTCGTCAGTCTGGTTAAAGAAATAACCGATTCTCCAACAGACAGGGAAATGGACGTGATTTTGTCAACAGGGGAACAGGTTTCCATAGCGCTCTTAGCCATGGCTATAAAAGAACTTGGAGAATCAGTTATTTCTTTGACAGGCGCCCAGGCCGGGATCCATACCGACAGCGCCCACACTAAAGCCAGGATTAACAGTATAGATACTGTACGGATCAAAGAAGAACTTGAACAGGGTAAAATAGTAGTGGTGGCAGGATTCCAGGGGATTGACCAGGTGAACAACAACATTACCACATTGGGACGGGGCGGTTCCGATACGACCGCTGTGGCGTTGGCCATAGCCTTAAAAGCCGATTTATGTGAGATATATACCGATGTCGACGGGGTCTATACCACTGACCCCCGCGTTGTCCCGGAAGCCCGCAAGCTTGCTGTGATTTCGTACGAGGAAATGCTGGAATTGGCTAATTTAGGCGCGGCGGTGCTGCACCCCCGTGCTGTGGAGCTGGCTATGAAGTATAAGATGCCGCTGCATGTACGCTCAAGTTTTAACCATAACCCCGGGACTGTGGTAAGGGAGGTGGAAGAAATGGAAAAATCGCTTGTTGTGACCGGAGTGGTTTGTGACAATAATGTTGCGAAAATAGGCCTTTTTAATGTTATGGACAAGCCGGGCATTGCCCATACCTTATTTAAAGCCCTGGCGGATGAGAAAATAAATGTTGACATGATTATTCAAAGCGCTATGCGCGATGAAAGGAATGATATATCTTTTACCTGCTCGAAGGGAGATTTGAAAAAAGCGCTGGAGGTTGTTGAAAAACTGCAGACAGCATTGGGAGCTGACGGTTTCACCTACGGTGACGGTGTGGCCAAGGTCTCCATTGTAGGCGCCGGCATGGTCAGCAACCCCGGTGTGGCGGCTGAAATGTTCGAAGCCTTGTTCAGGGAAGGGATTAATTTGGAGATGATCAGCACCTCTGAAATCAAGGTGTCCTGTATTATCAGGGCGGAAGACTCTGTTAAGGCAGTCGCCGCCCTGCACAAGAAATTCAACCTGGCTGAGCAGAATGGGAATTAAAAAGAAAAAATATTGTAAAGAATGATTATACCGTTAGCTCAGTGTAAAGATAAAACAAATTGACAGGATTTTTAAGGACAAAGAGAATACAGGAGTCAGAATACAGGAGTCAGGAGACTGAATATATAAGATCTTTTTTATTTCTGATTTTAGACTTTTGACTTTAAACTTCTGACTACTGAATTCTGAATTCCTTAAACTATTATCCTGTAAATCCTTTTAATCTTGTAAATCCTGTCAATTTGTTTCATTGACAGAAGACTTACAAGGCAACCTTAAGGGTGTTACTGAGTAAAAGGAATAATCATATTGTAAAATAGAGACACCCCCTTTGGCCAAACAAAGGGGGCTTTTATTTTCTATATCATGTGGGATGAGCCAAGAAAGTCAGGCTCCTATGAAATAATCCATCAATTTATAACCGTCTTCGAAAGAGATCCCGCTACCGGCTGCTGCCTCTTCAGTAAAGGCTGCGTTTTTGTTGTTTTTTTCGGCCTTCCTGTTGTAAATGGCAAAGGGTACGGGCCCGTCCCAGTGCGTCATGGTGCTGAGCGGGGTAAAATGGTCCGGCAGAAGCATGACCTTGAAGCTGCCGTGCCGCTCCAGACCTGCCAACAGCAGGCCGAGCATTTCGTCTACCATTTCGATGGCCCTGACCTTGGTCCCGGTTTCCCCCCTGTGGGAGGCGGCGTCCGGCGCCTCTACATGGACGTAAACAAAATCCTTGCCGCTGTCAAGCTCTTTCAGGGCAGCTGCGACCTTGCCCTTGTAGTTGGTTTCGACCGTGCCTGTCACATCTTTCACCTCTACTATGTCAAGGCCCGCGCAGATACCGATCCCCTTGATCAGGTCAACCGCTGAGATGATGGAGCCGGTAAGATTATACTTGTCAATAAATCTAGGCAATGCGGGTTTCCTGCCCTGGCCCCAGAACCAGACCGAATTAGCCGGCCTCAGACCCTGCTTGATCCTGGACAGATTCACCGGGTGGCCGGTTAAAATGCCATTGCTTTTCTTCATCAGATCTAATAAAACTCCGCCGCCCTCTCCGTCTGGCAGGTGATCACCTATGGTGCGCCCGGATATATCATGGGGAGGTGTCAGTTTCATCCCATCCGGTCCGCCCTGCCAGACCAGGAGGTGCCTGAAACGGAAACCCGGGTGAAAAACAAGGCCGTTGCCGCCGCACTGCTCATTTACCGCATTAATCAGTTCTGCAGCCTCGGGGGAGGTTATTTCATCAGCGCTGTAATCGACCATAGACTTGTCTTCATATTTTTCCTCACCGGAAAGAGTCACAAGGTTGCAGCGAAAGGCCACGTCGCTGTCAGCCAGCTTAACGCCCATGCTGACAGCTTCCAAGGGAGAGCGGCCAGTGTAGTACTTTCTAGGGTCATAGCCCATTACAGAAAGGTTAGCCACGTCGCTGCCGGGCGGAAATCCTGCCGGTACTGTAGCGGCAGTGCCGATTTCACCTTTTGCGGCCAAAAAGTCCATATTGGGGGTTTTGGCGTAGGCAAGGGGTGTTTGGCCGCCGAGCTCTTCAATATTATAATCAGCCATGCCATCGCTCAATAAAACTAAATATTTCATAGTCTTCTCCCTTTAAATAATCTTTTAAAAATGGTATTCTTCTGCTATAAAGATTTATCCTGCATCTAACTGCCAAAATTCACTGTTGTTTTAACCGGGTAGTAATTAGACCTATTATGAAATTGTAAGTGAAGCGCAGGCGTTTACAAAGGAGGCACTGGCAATGGGCGAAATGCGCGTTTTGTCACCAACCGCTATTCTAGGCTATGGTTTTCCCCTGGATTCTTTTAAGGAAGGTATGAAAAGAAAACCCCACGCCATAGCGGTAGACGCGGGCTCAACAGATCCCGGTCCCTATTATCTTGGCGCCGGTGTTCCCTTTACCGACCGGAACTCTGTTAAAAGGGACCTGGAGATCCTCCTGGAAGCGGCTGTGGCTAACGGCATCCCGCTGCTGATCGGCTCAGCCGGCGGCAGTGGGGGGGAGCCTCATTTAAAAAGGGACACTGAACTGGTCAGAGAGATAGCCGCAGCAAAAGGCCTCCATTTCAGGCTGGCCTTGATCCACGCTGAGATAGACCGGGAAAAAGTCAAAGCGGCGCTGGGAACGGGGAAAATTACGCCGCTTGGCCCGGTGCCGCTGTTAACAGAAGAAGATATAGACCAGTCAGTTAGAATTGTCGGCCAAATGGGCATTGAGCCTCTGGTCGGGGCTCTTGAGGCCGGAGCGCAGGTTGTTTTAGCCGGACGGGCTTATGACCCTTCGGTTTTTGCCGCCCCGCTGGTCAGGCAGGGTTACAGGCCCGGACCGGCCATCCACCTGGGGAAAATATTGGAGTGCGGGGCTATAGCCGCCACTCCCGGCAGCGGCAGTGACTGCCTGCTGGGCACTATCGGAGCGGGTTATTTTGAGGTGGAGCCGCTTAATCCAATGCGCCGCTGTACTGTGACTTCTGTTGCCGCGCATACCCTATATGAAAAATCAGACCCTCTCTACCTGCCGCTGCCGGGCGGCTGCCTGGAGCTCAAAAACGCTGAGTTTGAGCAGGCGGCGGAGGGCCGGGTAAGGGTTACCGGCAGCAAGCTTATACCGTCTCAAAAATATTCAGTAAAACTTGAAGGGGTAAAAAAGGCCGGCTTCCGCGCTGTAACCATTGCAGGCTGCCGCGATCCTGTCATGATTAAAGAAATAGACCTGGTTGTGGAAACAGTCAGGGAAAGAGTCAAGGATAATTTTGCTTCAGCCGCTTATAAATATTTACTGGATTTTAAGTTTTACGGGAAAAATGGTGTGATGGGATTGCTGGAACCGGAACGCAGCATAGTCCCCCACGAACTCGGCATCATCATTGAAGCGGTAGGCGAGTCTCAGGCAATTGCCGACACCATCTGCGGCTTTGCCCGCTCGACCATGCTCCACTGCAGTTATCCCGGCCGGGTAGCCACAGCGGGAAACCTGGCTTTCCCGTACTCACCGTCGGATTTTAAAGGCGGTGAGGTCTACCGTTTTAATATCTACCACCTCATGGAAGTAAATGACCCGTTTGAGCTGTTCCCGCTGGAAATATTCAATATTTAAGGTGATGAATTTTGAAAAAAGTTAAGATTACTGAGCTGGCCGAAGTTATACGCAGTAAGAATTCGGGCCCTTATGAGCTGACCCTGGATATAATATTTAAGAACCGAAAGTTTTTTAAGCTGGCGCGGCATTCCGGAATTTTCAGAAAGGAGTTGTATGCGCGACTTTATAATATAAGTGTGGAACAAGTGCTGGACCTTGTGGAGTTTGAACAGGCTAACGCGATTAAGGCTACCATTGTCCGCCCTGTTGTTTCAGGCGGTCAGGGTGAGACTGATGTTTACGGGGCTCAGCAGCACGCGCCGCTTTTAAGCATCGAAGTGCCCATTGTTACCTAGAAAATATAGATTAATCATACCAGGGGGTGTTCGAAGAATTGAAACAGCTTGGTTTGCAAGGAAGGTCATGGCTTAAAGGATTTCACATATTCTTCTCCTGCGCCTGGATTGGCACCGGCCTCTCAATGACTCTCCTGGCCCTGCTGAAAGGCTATACCGCCAACGGGGATGAGTTATACGCCTTTAATGCCACAATAAAACTGCTGGATGATTTTATCATAATCCCGGCTGCTTTTGGCTCTCTGATAACCGGCCTTTTATTTTCCTTATTTACCAACTGGGGTTTTTTCAAGTTCAATTGGGTAACATTTAAGTGGGTGGCCACAGTGGCCCAGATTCTTTTCGGCACATTTTGGCTTGGACCGTGGACCAACGGGGCTACCGCCATCGCGGATGCCCAGCGCGCCCTGGCTTTCCACGACCCCACTTACTTGTATGACAGCCGCATGGCTTTAAATTTCGGGATCGCCCAAATACTGCTGCTTATAGCGCAGGTGTTTATTTCGGTAATCAAACCGTGGGGGAAGAGGGCGGCCGGTTAAAACTGCTGTCTGCTCCGAACATTTTAAAAGAGGCCACAGGGTCGGTTCAGGCTGTGTTTCTGTTCCGGCCCTGCGGCCACAAAACAAGGCAGGACTATTGTCCCTCTTTATGTTTATCCGACCATAAAGTGGTTTTCGAACTGGACCAGGACGGCCTGGTAGAAGTGGCGGCGGCGGAGATGCGGAAAATCGCCATTGAAAAAGACCGGTTCGCCACCCTGCTGACTGATTATCTAACTGCCTCAGGAGTTAAATCTGAGGACATCACTAAAATTAAAAGCGACATTATAGATGGTATCGAAAAAAGCGTCAAGGACGGCAGTTACCCGGATACCCCGGAAAAGATAAGGACATTGCTGGGCGACAAGGTGACCCTGGAAGAATGTAAAATAGAAACGTCCCTGCTGCCCGGCGGGCAGGGGTCTGCCGCGGTTACTGTGAATTTCGGCGATAAGGATTTTAAAGGGACCGCTTTTTTCAACAGTAAATCTGCCAGCAGTAAAACTGAATTAAGCGGAAACTATTCTTTAAAACTGAACGTCAGCGCGGACGAAGGAAACGGCGAAATAATTGTGACGGGAGATTTATATCAGACCGGTCTCGAAGCAAAATCAAATTGCGACATCAAAGTCAGTGTTAAAGATACTGAAGAGAACATTAATTACCTGGATTTCGCTATGAAAGGCAAGTCAGAGGTCAGGACCGATCAGGAGGTGCAGATCGATGTCCCTGTATTGACTGAGTTCAACAGCGCTGAATTTGAGAAGTTTATCAAAAATACCCCGAAGGTGGTGCTTGACGGCAAGACCCTTACCTTTGACACCGATCCGATGGTAGTAAACCTGGAAAGCGGCAAGCGGGTCATGGTGCCTTTGAGAAACCTGGCTGAAGCGCTGGGCTGTGAGGTAAACTGATACAGCCCGGACCAGATTAATATTTTGCGCGATGACACAGTCATAATTATGTACCTGAAAAAACGCGCCTACTATGTAAACGGAGAAGAAAAACAGCTTGACGCAGTACCCTATGTGATTGACCAAAAGACTATGGTGCCGCTGAGATTTGTCGCGGAGGAATTCGGCTGCACAGTAAAGTATAACGATGCCGACAACACAGTGTATATCTATACACAGTAAGGATCTCAACATTATAAAAGCAACGGCGCCGCTTTAGGCGCCGTTTTTGTTGTGTAACGAAAACCACCTGCTATGCAGGTGGTTCCAAAAAGCTTATAGCTATGAACAGTTCTTTTCAGATTAAAGGTTGACAATAGCTTGAAAGCAATACGTTAGTGAAAAAGTGTTAAAAATTTGGAAGTGGGAAAAAGTTAAGACCGAAACAAATTAAATGGAATCAGCTAAAAAGTAGGTGAAATACCCTTTTAAGGGTAGTGGGGCATGCATGCGGTTGGTAGGAACTTTCAGCGAGTCTTGAGACTCAGCTTAGTACCAAGCCCTTATAGGGCTAGAGCAAACCACCCGTTTTACGGGTGGTCATGATTGTTACGGGCTGAATTCATTGATATAATAATACATATGGCAGGATTCGGCAATTAATTTAACCCGGAGGGCGACATGTTAGTGATCGACCGTTTTGAGGGTGACTGGGTTATAGTGGAAGCAAACAGAATTATTTTTAAACTGCCGCGGGAACTGCTGCCGCCTGAAGCTATGGAGGGCGATGTGATCAGGCTTAATGTGCGGGTTGATCCAGTTGCTACGGCGAGATTAAAAAACAAAACAGATTCATTGGCCAGAAAACTTTTTAAGGACTGATTTTTTAGATGGGAAACACCATGAAAAAGCTGTTCATAATTATTCTGGCTCTTATTTTTTTAACAGTCTGCGCCAAAATCTGGTCAGACCAGGCGAACAATAAGAGCAATGTGCAGAGTCCCTTGCCGGTCCAGACGCAAAGCGAGCCAAATGTCCCGGCAAAGCCCGCGGTGCTCAAAGTCCACTTTATTGATGTGGGACAGGGCGACGCTATTCTGGTGCAGCTGCCCGATGGAAGGAACATGCTTATAGATGCCGCTGCAAGAGAAAGTGAAAGCACTGTTATGGGTTATTTGAGGGAAAGGGGCGTTGACAGGATAGATTTTATCGTGGGCACTCACCCGCATGAAGATCATATCGGTTCACTTGACGCTGTAATCAAGAACTTTAAGACCGGCGAGGTGATCATGCCTGAAGTTACTACCAACACACGGGTTTTCTATGATCTCTTGCAGGTAATTAAAGAGCGGGGCCTGTCTATTAAAAAAGCCAGGGCGGGGGTAAGTATCTTCGAGAACAGCGGTTTGTCGGCAAAATTGCTGGCGCCGCAAGCAACAGAATACGAGAGTTTGAATAATTATTCGGCGGTTATTTTTCTCAAGTACCAGGATGTGGCTTTTTTGTTGACCGGTGATGCCGAGAGTGAGTCTGAAAAGGAGATGCTTGCCGCCGGTTGTGACGTTAAGGCACAGGTCCTGAAAGTAAGCCACCACGGCAGCAGTTCCTCCACTACTGCAAAGTTTTTGCAGGCGGTAAGCCCAAGTTATGCGGTTATATCAGTCGGCGCCGGCAATGATTATAACCACCCCCATCCGGCTGTCCTTGACAGGCTGGCCAGGTCAGGCGCGGTGACACTCAGGACTGATCAGCAGGGAACTATAGTATTTGAATCAGACGGGAAAGTAATCAACTACAGCACATCAAAATGAAAGCGAGCGGGGAGGAGGTATGTTAATGTCTGTATTAGCTGAGCTTGCTGAACCGGTAGTTGCCAAATTATTAAAGCTGAGTGAGGATGAACTGTACGAGAGGCTGGGGGAAACTGCCAGAGCCATAGCGGCAGACCCGGCCAAGGCTGGTCTTTTTGAACCGATAGTCATATATAATGAACCGGAAATGGAATTTGTCGAGGATGTCAGGGATTTTGGCCGGCGCCTTTTCCGCCGCTGGAATGTGGAGACATATAAATTTATCTGTGGTGATAATATTGACGACATGGTAGACCGGCAGGAACTAATCAACGCTTTTGATATAAATGACCTTGCTGTGGCTGCCGCGCTGGCCTCACTGCTGGTTACCCATGTAGGGCTCTCTCCGGCCCTGGCGGTAGTGGTTGCCTCCCTGGTGATAAAGCGTTTTGCCAGCCCCGGCCATAAGGAGTTTTGTAAAGTCTGGAAGAACAAAATGCCAAAATACGAGTGAGTAAAAAGGATTAAACATGGCATCTTAAGAGAATAATTATTCTTTAGGGAGGATGGTAAAAGGTGAAGAAGAAATTTACAGAGGATCAGGCCAGGGAAATCGGTGAAAAGCTCGGGATCAAATGGGACAAGTTCGATGTGGACCAGTTCAGAAGGGGAATGGATGTGGAACTGGAACACGGCTCCCGCGATGCTTTAACCAACGTTACGGAGGATGACCCGCTGGTAACCGGCAAAATTGCTCTCGCTCACCTTAACGAGTTTCCGGATTATTACGACAGGCTGGAGAAAATGGAGAAGGAAGCCGAAGAGTTCTGGGGCATCGAAGAATTAAAAATAAAATAAGAAAATGGTAAGGAAATCATAAGATAATTGTAGGAGAATGATTAAGAAATTACAGAAAGAGGTGACAGTATTGAACCCCAAAGCGCTTTATAACATCAGCTACGGCCTGTACATCATTACATCAAAAAAGGGCGATTCGCTGAACGGACAGATTGCCAACACCGCCTTTCAGATTTCTAATGATCCTCCTACGATAGCAGTGAGCATTAACAAGAACAACCTGACCCACGAGTATATCAAGGACAGCAAGTTTTTCGCGGTGTCAGTCATCGCCCAGGACGCGCCGCTCTCGCTGATCGGCCAGTTTGGCTTTAAATCCGGCCGGGAGATTGACAAGTTCCAGGGAATTAACAAGAAACTGACCCCAAACGGCGTGCCGTATATTGACGAAAATACTCTTGCTTATATCGAAGCAAAAGTTGTCTACGAGTTTGATGCCGGCACACATACAGTTTTTGTCGGCCAGATCACTGAAGCCGATGTTTTAGGGGAGGGCGCCCCTATGACTTACGCATACTATCAGCAGGTGAAAAAGGGCAGCGTGCCTCCCTCGGCGCCTACCTTTAATAAGAAAGAGGAAGAGAAGAAAACGTCCTCGGGAAAATACGTGTGCAGTGTGTGCGGGTATGTATATGACCCGGCAGTTGGTGACCCGGACAGCGGCATCGCACCCGGGACGCCTTTCGAAGACCTGCCTGATGACTGGGTGTGCCCTGTCTGCGGCGCGGGCAAAAAGGATTTTGAAAAGGAAAGCTGATAGTTTAGGACGAATCTTAAAGCAAAGCTGGATTCCGGCTTTGCTTTTTAGATGTGTGCCTGGCATGGGCGACAGCTTGGCGGTGAAAGTCCGCTGTGGGGCTTGGTAGTAGCAACCACTAGCCGAACAGCAAGGGTGTCCGTCGTGAGGTGGAATCTGAAAGAAGCTGTAAGCAAAGTTCCGGCTTGAGGAACACGAACCACATATAGGCTGAATTAAGTCGGGCGAGTTTGCATCACAAAGCGAAGCCCAATACTACCCGAGGCTTATACAGTAGATGTGGCAAGTATACGGAATGAAAGCGGTCGCTCTTACCCGGGGAGGTCTGGCAGGCACGCTAGGTAGATGAACTTCTGCCCTTCCTGAAGCAAAACGGGGAAGCTATCAGGCAGGCAATCCTGGAAGGGAGATATACTCCCCAACCCGTCAGGCGTGTGGAAATAAATAAGCCCGATGGGGGCAAAAGACAGCTAGGTATACCTACAGTTCTTGACAGGATGATACAGCAAGCGATAACGCAGGTATTGACACCCATATTCGACCCGGAATTCTCCGAAAACAGCTATGGATTCAGGCCTGGCAGAGATGCAAAACAGGCGGTCAAAGCAGCTCGGAAGTACATTGAGGGAGGATACAAGTGGGTGGTAGATATCGACTTGGCTAAGTACTTTGATACAGTGAACCAGGATAAACTAATGAGCCTGGTTGCAAGAAAAGTAAAGGACAAGCGAGTTCTTAGACTAATCCGGCTCTATCTCAAGTCTGGTGTGATGCTGAACGGGGTAGTCATATACACCGAGGAAGGGGTACCGCAAGGTGGCTTATGCAAAGCTTCGCATAAGCCACCTTGGACTAAACCGCTGACGGCTAGTTTCTATGGGGAAATTAAAAAATTCATCTTACAATTGAATGACAAATATTGACATGGCAAGGTCGTTAATGCGCAAAGGTGGTTTCAAAGGAATAACAATTAC
>NZ_QFFZ01000109.1 GCF_004369225.1 Pelotomaculum propionicicum | reverse complement strand
AGTTAAGGATGTGTTGATACGGATAAACCGGTGATTTTTGGAATAACCGAATAGGCAATAGTTGCGAAAACGTCAATTCCAGACCCCGCAAGATTTAAAAAACATTTTCATGCGTCAGCTCTGCTTGCTAAATGTAAAGATTGATACCCATTTATGTCGGTGATATAATTATATAGTTGTTTTACGTCATCAGGAGGCCATATATGGAGTGGGAGAAAGACAGAATCCGCAACTTTTGCATCATCGCTCACATTGACCACGGCAAGTCAACCCTGGCCGACAGGCTTTTGGAATATACAGGTTCGCTGAGCGGGCGGGAGATGACCGATCAGGTCCTGGACCAGATGGACCTGGAGCGGGAGCGCGGTATTACCATCAAAATGCAGGCGGTGCGCCTGAATTACCGGGCCAGGGACGGCCTGGAGTACCAGTTGAATCTGATTGACACACCGGGGCATGTGGATTTTTCATATGAGGTGTCACGCAGCCTGGCAGCCTGTGAGGGCGCGCTGCTGGTTGTGGACGCCGCCCAGGGGATTGAAGCCCAGACGCTGGCCAATGTTTACCTGGCGCTGGAGCACAACCTGGAAATCATCCCGGTGATAAATAAGATAGACCTGCCCAGCGCCCAGCCGGAGACAGTCAAAAAAGAGATCGAGGATGTAATCGGCCTGGACACCGACCAAGCTGTCCTGGCTTCAGCCAAAAGCGGGTTTGGGGTAGAAGAGATTCTGGAAAAGATCGTCAGCCTGGTTCCGCCGCCCGGCGGGCAGTCTCAGGCGCCTTTGCGGGCGCTGATTTTTGATTCGCACTATGACCCCTATAAGGGTGTAATAGCCTATGTCCGGGTGATGGAAGGTTCCGTGCTGTGCGGCATGCAGGTTAAAATGATGGCCACGGGCAAGGAGTTTGAGGTAAACGAAGTGGGTATCTTCAAACCTTCCCTTACCTCCGTCGGGGCGCTGCATACAGGCGAGGTGGGCTTTATCGCCGCCAGTATTAAAAACGTCAAGGACTGCCGGGTAGGCGACACGGTCACAGACGCGCGGCAGCCGGCCCCAGTGCCCCTGCCCGGTTACCGCAAGGCCACCCCCATGGTTTACTGCGGATTATATATGGTTGACTCCGTCGACTACGGTGACCTGAGGGAAGCTCTGGAAAAGCTCAGCTTGAATGACGCCTCCCTGATCTATGAGCCTGAAACTTCTGAGGCGCTTGGATTTGGCTTCCGCTGCGGTTTTCTAGGTCTTTTGCACATGGAAATCATCCAGGAAAGGCTGGAGCGCGAGTACGGCCTCAACCTTATCACAACCGCGCCCAACGTTGTTTACCGGGTTACCACCACCGCGGGTGAGGTAATCGAAATCGAAAACCCCAGCAAGATGCCGCCGGCCGGGAAGATGGCTATGATTGAAGAGCCTTTTGTCAAAGCCACGATTATGGCGCCCAAGGATTATGTCGGCGCGGTGATGGAGTTGTGCCAGGAACGCCGCGGCATATTCAGCAACATGGAATACTTGAGTGTGAACAGGGTCATGATGTTGTACGATATGCCCCTGAGTGAGATAATATATGATTTCTTTGACCAGTTGAAGTCGCGTACCAAAGGCTACGCTTCCCTGGACTATGAATTGTCGGGTTATAAGGAATCCGACCTGGTCAAGCTTGATGTGGTTATTGCCAATGAAGTGCTGGACGCGCTGTCGGTTATTGTACACAAAGACAAGGCGTACTACCGCGGGCGCCAGCTGGTTGAAAAGCTGCGCGGCCTGATCCCGCGGCATCTTTTTGAGGTGCCGATCCAGGCTGCCATCGGCAACAAGGTTATCGCCAGGGAAACGGTCAAAGCTGTACGCAAGGACGTTATCGCCAAGTGTTACGGGGGTGACATCACCCGTAAGCGCAAGCTGCTGGAAAAACAAAAGGAAGGCAAAAAGCGGATGAAACAGGTCGGCAGCGTGGAAATCCCGCAGGAAGCCTTCATGGCCGTTCTGAGTTTAGGAGAGAAATAAACCTATTTAGTCGTAGGCCGTAAGCCGTAGGACGTAAGTATATCCTGCATTCCTATTAAGTCGTAAGCCGTAAGGCGTAGGCCGTAGGTATATCCTGTATTCCTGACAGGTCTTTGACCAAAAGAAATACTTTCAATACATACGCCTTACGCCCTACGTCTTACAACATTGTTTTTCTCACGTCCCATTTCCCACTTCTCACTTCCCAAAAGGAGGCTGCATTGTGAGCTGTTATTTAAGACACCTTAAACCCATCCTGAGTGAGGCGGGCCTGGACCTTGTGACCAAAGAGGAGCGCAAGCGGATCGACTTGGCCGTCAGGGACGCGGTTGCCATGAAAAAGGAAGACAAGTGCAATGAGGTCTGGAAAGAAGTTAAAGTCCTGCTGCAGGACCCGGACAAAAAACAGTCCCTGCTCACCAGGCTGAAAAACATCTAACCGGCAAACGGGGGACACAGGCAAACCAGGGGACGGTTACAAAGAAGAAGGAAATCGCAAGTTGAATGTAGAACATTCTGTAACAAAAACTTTATTTATATCTTCTCACTTAACCATCACAAAGTTCTGCGACTTCCATCTTCTCAGGCAATCAAAAATTTTGCGCCACTTAGTATA
>NZ_QFFZ01000108.1 GCF_004369225.1 Pelotomaculum propionicicum | reverse complement strand
TGTATTTGCTAAACTAAAAGTGTACCAATTTTAACCCATTGATCACCAAAAAGTTGACCACCCGATCAAACCAATCCTGTACACTGTAACTGGAAATTAACAGGCGTACAGGAGGAAAGGAAATGATCGATGTGGTCGATAAAGAGACTATCAGAAAACTCTATCATGTGCAAGGCAAATCCATCCGCTGGATTGCCAGAGAACTTGGTTTTGCCAGACAAACAGTAAAAAAAGCAATACAAGACTCGTCGCCTCCAAAATATAACCTGGTTAAACCAAAACCAAAGCCGGTGATCAGTCCAATCAAAAGTATCGTAGAACAATGGCTCAAAGAAGATAAAGACAGGCCCCCAAAACAACACCACACCGGCCACCGCATTTACGAGCGTTTAGTAGAAGAATATGATTACCAGGGCAGTGAATCAGGCATACGCCGGTTGTTGGGACAACTGCGCCGCAAAGAAAAAGAAACCTTTGTTCCTTTAGAGTTTATCCCCGGCAGCAACGCCCAGTGCGACTGGTGTGAAGCAACCATCATTATCGCCGGCGAAAAAAAATTAGCTCAGGTATTTCTCATAAGGTTGGGCAACAGCCGGATGCCCTTCGTCATGGTATTCCCCCATCAGCGGCAGGAAGCATTTTTCGAAGGTATGGTTTACGCTTTTGGTTTCTGGGGGGGAGTGCCTAAAAGTGTTACCTACGACAACTTAAAAACCGCCGTTTACAAAGTCTTAAGAGGTAGAAACCGCGTAGAGCAAAACAATTTCATAAACTTTCGCAGCCACCATTTGTTTGAGAGCAGGTACTGCAACCCCGGCAGAGGTAATGAAAAAGGCTCTGTAGAAAACCTGGCCGGCTTTACCGAACGCAACTTCTTCACTCCCGAGCCAGAGGCCAAGACCTGGGCAGAAATAAACACTCTACTTGTAGAAAGGTGTCTGAAATACGCCAGAACCCACAAGGCGCCGGGCACGAATCTAACCGTAGAAGAAGCTTGGCAGGTAGAAAAGAAACACCTGCTGCCTCTTCCCGTAAGACAGTTCGACTGCTGCCGGCATATTGAAGTTAATGCCGCTAAAAACCAGTTAGTCCGCTTTGAAAACAACTTCTACTCAGTGCCCCAGGGCTGGGTAAACCATCACTTGACCCTAAAAGCGTACGTACACAAAGTAGAGATCACCGGCAGCCACCTGCTGATTGCAAGCCACAAGCGGTCTTATGCCTGTGGCGACGAGATTTACGACCTCGACCACTACCTGGAGACACTTTACACCAAACCACGGGCGCTGGAAGATTCCAAACCATTTAAACGGGCAAAATTACCGGACATATTTAACAAATACCTGGCCTCCTTAAAAGAACACCATCGTCAGCCGGAGCGTGAGTTCGTCAAAATCCTCATGCTGCACCGTGAAACCGGCTGGGATGCCCTGGAGAGCGCCTTAGAACAAGCGTTCTCAGGTGGTATATATCAATCGGACGGAGTAAGACAAATCCTTGAAAAGATAACCTGCAAGCGCCTGGCGACCTCAGGGTCTGTGCCCGGACGATATCCCCACCTGGCCAGTTTCAAGGTGGACCTGCCAAAAGTGAGCAAGTTCAACCAATTGCTCAATCAGCCGGGGGTGATTGTGCATTGAGCGTAAACGATATCATCATCCGCGACTACCTAAAAAGATTGAAACTGCCGGCAATAGCTCGGCACTACCAGGACCTTGCCCGCGAGGCTGCAGATTGCAATCGGCCATATGAAGAATACTTAAGCGCCCTTTTAGAACAAGAAGTGATCTCAAGGGAAGAAAGCACCCGCAAAAACAGGATCAGCAGGGCCAATCTACCATATATAAAGACATTAGAAGGATTCGACTTTGCTGTTATACCTGCTTTGAACAAACAAAAAGTACTTCAGTTAAGCCAGTGCAATTTCGTCAAACAAAAAGAGAATGTGGCTCTACTTGGCAATAGCGGTACGGGCAAGACTCATCTATCAATAGCGTTGGCCCTATGTGCTTGCCGCCACGGATACCGGGTGCGTTACTGGAACGCGTCCGGACTGGTCACACACCTGCTACTGGCCCAGCGGGAACACCGCCTGCTTCAGATGGAGAAGCAATGGTTGAAACAAGACCTGGTGGTGGTGGACGAAGTTGGTTTTGTCCCTTACACGCCCGAAGGGGCACAGTTGTTCTTCCGGTTTATGGCCTCCCGTTATGAGCGCGGAAGCATCATAGTTACTTCAAACCTTGAGTTTTCCCAGTGGTCATCTGTTTTTGGTGAAGAACGGCTTACGGATGCGCTGCTTGATCGATTAACCCACCAGTGCCACATATTGTTGATGAACGGTGATAGTTACCGCTTCCGGCAAAGTATCAGCCGCCAGGAAAAGGAGGTGGAAAAACATCCCGATAAATCTTAGGGTTATGGATATGCCGCTCATGTGGACTTGTGGACAGGCAGCTTGCCTTTTTGAGATGTTACTTTATGATCCCTGATCATATGGTTTAGCCATGTTACGATTCTTAATTTCTTGCCTGTCCACAGGGTCCACAATCGCTTGAATAACGCTCTGCGTTATTCACATACCCACAACCCCTGCGACGGTAGAGACAAAAATAATATTGCTAAAAGACCGCCAGTAATAATATTCCATAATTACCATTCCAAATGAGCTGATCCCCTT
>NZ_QFFZ01000107.1 GCF_004369225.1 Pelotomaculum propionicicum | reverse complement strand
GCATTTTGTTGGTTTATCAGTAGATATCTCTTGATTTCTACAGTATACTTCGATATTCAGCCTTGTTTCTCCTGCTGCACCAGGAACTAATTTTGGGTATTCTACGGGGTTTTTGCAGTGGAATCATATATATGATTTTAACAGGAGTCCGGCAGCCAAAATGCCCAATAAGAGGCCAGTACACCTAATAGAAAATAGCCGCTTTGATCCGGCGCTTTTTCAAGATCGCTCACTGCAAGTTTTAGCCAGAGAAGATGAAGAACATTTTTCTGATATCCTGAGCAATCTTATTAACGGTTCTGGAAAAGAAAGAGACGTCCTCAAGTTTCGACTTCCAAAAGGTGGGGCGGTATATACTGACTTACAAATTACTGAGGAACGTCTCAAACTTTTGTTAACCCTTTATTCCCGAGTGTATTTACCTATTCGGCAGGATGGAAAAGCATTTTTAAACTCACCGGTTGTCCAAACCATCTCCACAGACACCTTATTATCTTTGTCTAGAATGGGGAGAATCATACCGGTTTTTCATGCACCGTTACATCAATATGATGTCAAAACTGTGTTGTCCTTTATGGAGGACCCGAACATAAAGGTAATTCTGCCCAGGCAGTTAGACGGTTTAACTGTCCTTACACTGGCAAAACAATTTCCCTTTTGGAAAAAGTTCAGGGAAGATCCTCAGACAGCAGCAGAAGTCCATCACATAATACAAAATGTTGCACAGGATTTGAAAAAGTTGGGGCCAGTTGGAGAACTTCAGGGCTATGTACTTACTGAGACGTTTAACATGCATCTAACAGTTGCAGAAATGGGGGAGCAATGGTTTTTAGATAAGGGGCATATTGCCGCGGGGAACCTTACAGCAGGAGGAACTATTAATTCTCTCATTAATTATTCACGTATTATTAGTTCCAGGAGCGCCGATCAAAAGGCCATTCTGGACACCGTCAACATAGAAGCTCACGTGTATAGTATGAATATGGCAATGGCAAGGGCATTCGGGGCAGTGTATGATGCTACACATGTTTTGAATCATATGGTGCTGGATTTGGTGGCACGTTTACAAACCGGAACAAAAACCGATTTATTAACTCCCTCAATCAATGAAATGGAAGCTATACTGAAGGGGTGTAGTATAGTATGCCCGGAACAGGTTTCACTGACGGATTACCTGGAAGTAATCCATTCTTCTGAGGCCGAAAGGCTTCGTGGTATTATTACCGATGTAATAACCGATGCCCAGGGGTCTCCTGAAAAACTGATAGAAGAAATTGAACGATTTAATCAAGAGGTAGTGAAATGGCGAAAATCGAAAGTTCAGTGGGTAAGTAATACTATAGATTTTTTAGGTATAGGGTTGGACTGTGCTTTATTCCCAACTGGTGTTTCAGTCCCTGGAGTTACTTCACTTCTGGGACTGATACTTAAACCTCTCCTGGGAAAACTAGACAAGACCTCTCTGGGTAAACTTGAAGATCGAATTTTTGCAGCTATTGGTGGGGTATCACCAGCCGCAGTCCGTATAAGTAAAATACGTAAAAAAATTGGGTCAAAATTTTAAACACAAGTGCAATGATGAAAAAATTTGTAGTTAATTACATTAAAGACTTTAATATGCCTGCTTATAGAGAAATATGGTTTGCCGATGGCCAAAAAAGTTGCTATAAGAGAGTTAAGGAGACTGGGCGAGATGGGGTTAATTGAAATAGACAGGAGCCCCCCGGTGACTCGCACAGGCAAACAGGCAACTTCGTTTGACTATGACAAATATGTGATAAAGGTGCGGGTTAAGCTGTGATTGAAACATGTGAGTTGGTTGTCAGAAAAACACTATTATATAAGACAGGAGTTGAATATGGCGACTATACGATCAATCATGTGCAGGGTTGTTCGCACGGGTGTTTATACCCGTGTTATGCTTTTATGATGGCGAAAAGGTTTGGGAAAGTTAAAAATTATGAAGAATGGATCACTCCTAGAATTGTTTCCAATGCAATTGTCCTTTTGCAAAGAGAAATACCAAAATATAGGAATAAAATTGAATCGGTTCATTTATGTTTTAGTACGGACCCATTCATGTATAAGCATCGTGATATATGTGACTTGAGTTTGAAGATAATGGCCGTGTTGAATACGGAAAGAATAAAATGTACAGCGCTGACAAAAGGCGTACTGCCGAAAGGTTTGAGAAACCTGTCCCCAAAAAATGAATATGGTATAACTTTGATATCCTTGAACGAAGCTTTTAGGGGAAAATATGAACCTTATTCAGCAGAATACGAAAAGAGGATTGCCAGTTTAAAATATTTACATGAAAATGGTTGTAAAACATGGGTTAGCATCGAACCTTACCCAACACCTAATATTATCAAACAGGATTTCATGGAAATATTGCAGGCGGTCGGTTTTGTGGATAAGATCATTTTTGGCAGGTTGAATTATAACCCGCTTGTTTCGGCATATAAGGGATATAAGGAATACTACAACAAATTGAGCTACATAGTTATGGAGTTTTGCGACACAAGAGGAATAGAATGCCATATAAAAAAGCCCAGCGGTAAAATGTCAAGCACCATTTTCGAGAAAACTGGAAAATATTTTGTCCTGGGAAAGCAAAAAAGGCAATAAAAAACTGATCCCAGATACTCAACTGGTAATAACTGGGCAACCAAGAAGGCGGTCACTTATAGGAGGCGATCAACC
>NZ_QFFZ01000106.1 GCF_004369225.1 Pelotomaculum propionicicum | reverse complement strand
TGAACGTGACAAACAGTTTAACCAGTCCCGCGTCCATAGCAGTGGTCGGCGCTTCAAAGACACCCGGCAAAATAGGCTACTCAGTAGTCAACAACCTGATCCAAAGCGGGTATAAAGGCAAAATATATCCCGTCAACCCCAAAGAGAAAGAAATCCTCGGCCTGCCCAGCTTTGCGTCAGTTGCCGCCATACCCGAAAGTGCAGAGACAGCCATATTCGCCGTGCCCGCCAAAAAAGTTTTAGAAGCAGCCGCGGAGTGCGGCCAAAAAGGAGTCAAAAACCTCGTGGTGCTGACCGCCGGCTTTAAAGAAATGGGCCGGGAAGGACTGGAACTAGAGAAAAAATTTATGTCCATCTGCCGGGAATACGGCATGCGCATGCTTGGCCCCAACTGCGTCGGCTTTCTTGACACCCATACCCCGGTCAACGCCACCTTTCTCAAAGGATTTCCCGGCCAAGGAGAAATAGCCTTTATCTCCCAGAGCGGCGCCATGCTCGCCGCCATCCTGGACTGGAGCCAGACCGCGGGCATCGGCTACAGTAAAATATACAGCCTCGGCAATAAGGCCGACCTCAACGAAGTCGACTGCATCGCCGAAGCCGCCGCAGACCCCAACACCAAAGTCATACTCTGCTATATAGAAGACGTCGCCTGCGGCCCCGACTTTTTAAGAGTAGTTTCCGAAGTCACCAAAAAGAAACCGGTCGTGATCTTAAAATCCGGCACCAGCCAAGCCGGCGCCCAGGCCGCCTCCTCCCATACCGGGGCGCTGGCCGGCAGCGACCTGGCCTATAACATAGCCTTCAAGCGCTGCGGCGTGCTGCGCGCCTACAGCATGTCCGAGCTGTTTGACCTGGCCATAGCCTTTGTCAACCAACCAGTTCCCAAAGGAAAAAAAGTGGCCATTGTCACCAACTCAGGCGGGCCCGGCATTATCGCCACAGATAAAGTGGAAGCCAACGGCCTGGCCATGGCCCGCTTCGAAAAAGAAACCATCGAAGATTTGCGTTTAAACCTGCCGCCCGAGGCCGGCATCTACAACCCGGTCGACGTGCTGGGAGACGCCAAGGCCGACCGCTTTAAATTTGCCCTCGAAAAAGTGCTGAGTGATCAAAACGTCGACAGCGTGGCCGTACTGCTGTGCCCCGTAGCCGTCACCCAGCCGCTTGAAACCGCCCGGGCGGTTATCGAATTAAACCAAGCCTACCCCGCCAAGCCGCTTGTCGCCGCTTACATGGGCGGCCCGGCTTTGGCGGAAGGCGCCAAGCTGCTTTCCCAAAACGGCATTCCCTGCTTTACCATGCCCGAGCCCGCCATCGCCGCCCTGGCCGGCATGTCCACCTACGCCGGCTTTATAGAGCCAGCCCCGGCGGCAGAAAAGAAAAACGATTTCAAGCCGGACCTGAAGACAGTCAAAGCAGTCTTCTACGACGTCAAAAGAGACCACCGCCTGGTCCTGCTTGGCAGCGAGGCCGCCGAAGTCATCGACGCCTACGGCATCACAGCCGCCGCCACCAGCCTGTCCCAGAGCCCCGACGAGGCCGCCGCCATGGCCGACAAAATGGGCTACCCCGTGGTGCTGAAAGTAGCTTCGCCTAAGATCTTGCATAAGACCGACGTGGGCGGCGTGAAAATTGGCGTCAGCACTCCCGAGCAAGTTAAAAGCGCTTACGTCGGCATCATGGAGAACGTGCACCGGTACCTGCCTAAAGTAGTGCCGCACGGCGTTGAAATACAAAAGATGCTGCCCAAGGGCATTGAACTTATCGTCGGCATGAGCCGCGACGTGCAGTTCGGGCCCATGATCGGCTTCGGGCTGGGGGGGATCTACGTCAACCTTTTAAAAGACGTTTCCTTCCGGCTGGCCCACAACATCAGCCCCGGGGAGATATCCGAAATGATCGCCGAGACCAAAGCCTATACCATGATGAAAGGCTACCGCGGCGATAAGCCGGTCGACATAGACGCCGTCAGTGAGGTTATCCGCAGGGTGGCCATGCTGGCCGTAGACTTCCCCGAGATTATGGAAATCGACGTCAACCCCGTCTTTGCCTACGAAAAAGGTGTAGCCGCCCTTGATGTCAAGATAACACTATCGTGAGGTGAAACAACATGAAAAATCTGTTCATAACAGGAATGGCCGGCAGCGGAAAAACAGCCGTCGCCCTGGGCGTCGCCCTGAAGCTTAAAAACGAAGGGTACAACGTAACCTACTTCAAGCCCGTCGGCAACCGGGCGAGATTTAACGGCGGTGAGGACAACGACGCCCTGCTGATGCGCGAAGTGCTTAAAATGGATATCGATACCAGGACCATTGTGCCCTTTACCGCCGGCACCTCTTACCTGTCCGGCTTGAAGAACAGGGAAACAGCCGTGGCCGGCATCAAAGAAGCCTACCAGTTAATATCCCGGGACACAGGCGTGGTGATCATCGACGGCGCCGCCTTTCCCCACGCCGGGGCGGCTTACGGCCTGGACGCGGCCAGCCTGGCCGGGCTTTTTAACGCCTCCGTCTTAAACATCATCAAACTGGAAAATGACCTCAGTGTGGACCAGGCCATCTTTTTAAACAACAATTTAGCCTCCAGAGGGCTTACTGTGATCGGCCATATCTTTAACAACGTGCCCAGACAGCTGCTTTCCAAAACAGAGGGTGTGTTTGTGCCGGTTATGGAGACCATGGGCTGCGCTACGCTCGGGATCATACCCATCCGCCCGGAAATAGCCTCGCCCACCGTGGCCGAGTATTACGAGGCGCTGGGCGGCGAACTGCTGGCCGGTGAAGATAAGCTGGACCTGCTGGTGGAGGAAGTGATCGTCGGCGCCATGACCATGGAAAGCGCTTTAAAATACATGCGCCGCTCCGCCAACAAGGCGGTAATCATGGGCGGCGACCGGGCGGACATGGCCCTGGCCACCCTGGAGACCAGCACCTCGGCCTTAATCCTGACGGGCGGGCTGTACCCGGATGTCAAGGTTATCTCCCGCGCGGCGGAGAAGGGTGTCCCGGTAATCCTGGTGCACAGCGACACTTACACTACTATTGAAAAA
>NZ_QFFZ01000105.1 GCF_004369225.1 Pelotomaculum propionicicum | reverse complement strand
CAGAAAACTGGTCCGGCTGGTTTATGCTTTGCTGCGCACGAACCAGCTATATATTCCTAGAAAGAGGGGTGGTTGATCGCCTCCTATAAGTGACCGCCTTCTTGGTTGCCCAGTTATTACCAGTTGAAACGAGTTTAACGCTTTGAGGAATAAGGGGATGACTATAACAGTCACCCTCTCTCTATCCCCGGCAGAACCCCGCCAGTCGCTCGGGTTGCTCTCCAGTTCTGGCAGGGATAGCCATAAAAGGCATCGCCCTATCCTCCTGGCGGAAAAGAGCCATTTATAGCTTAACCAAATTAAAGATGGAAATTTCCATTTACACGGAATTATTTACACTCCCTCAAAAAATGTCTTATGCGCTTTTCAAGGATCAAGTAGGGTATGCTGAACTGTGTTTTTTGCATCAATATCTTTATTTAATTATCTATATTGTGCAGGGCCATACCTTCTTAAATAAAAAATTTCCCTACCCCATATTAAGTATTTTTATAAATTTTTGAACCAATTTAGGATCAAACTGAGTCCCGGCACACCTGTTTAGCTCAGCTACAGCTTCCGGCTGAGATAAAGCCTTACGGTAAGGCCGGTCGCTGGTCATGGCGTCGTAAGCGTCGGCAATGCTAAGTATACGGCACTCCAGAGGGATTTCCTCCCCTTTCAGGCCAAGCGGGTAGCCCTCGCCGTTCCACCACTCGTGGTGTTTGAGAATCCAGTCCGCGATTAAAGCCAGTTCGGGCGCCGACTGCGCTATACGGTGCCCGATCTCGCAGTGCCGCTGCATTTCAATTAATTCTAAATGGGTAAGATCGCCAGGTTTAAATAGAATACTGTCTGGTATGCCTACCTTGCCGATGTCGTGGAACTTAGCCAACAGGGACAGGTCATCCAACCTTTGCTTCGGAAAACCTTCAGCCTTGCCCAGGCTTGATACTAAAACCAGCAGGCGTTCAGCATGGCCCTCCGTATTATAGTCCCTTGCTTCCATTGCTTTTACCAGTGTTTGCACGACGGCGCTCCGTGTACTCTTGCTCTGGTGCAATTTTTCACGGTACATGTTATTGTCGGCTTCTCTGTATAGATCCCCCAGGCCGAGCGGATCATTAGTCGTGGCAAAACCCGCGGAAAGGCTCAGTGGCAATGCCGGGTTTGCAGCATTGTAATTCTCCACGGCCTTAAGTATCCTGTTGAAAGCCCTTTGGGCGGCTGTGTGGCCGCAGTTTGGCAGAATAACGGCAAATTCGTCGCCGCCAATCCGGGCTATTATATCGCTGTCCCGCAGGGAACTTCTCAGGACATCGGCAGCAGCTATCAGCAGCGCGTCACCGCTGCCGTGTCCGAAAGAGTCGTTAATAATTTTAAGCCCGTCCACATCACATATGATTACGCTTACCTTGTTAAAACCTCCGCTTTCTAAACGTTCTATTTCGTTCTCAAAGTAGCTGCGGTTATATAGACCTGTGAGTGAATCGCGCAGGCTGAGGGTTTTCAGGCGCTCCTCCATCTGCTTGCGTTCGGATATGTCCATAATGACCCCCCGCAAGCCTGCCGGCTTGCCGTCTTTGATAACAGGACTTGAATGTATAATAACGGGGAAAGTCGAGCCGTCCTTCCTGCGTACTGTGTATTCAATGATGCCTAACTTCTCACCGTTCATCAGTCTCAAAATATTCTGTGTCGCCCGCACTCGATCTTCAGGAACTAAGTAGTCTAACGCCTTGATACCCTTATCAAAATCATCTTTAGTGCAGCCGAAGAATTCGTAACAATTATTGTTGCCATATTTGATTATCCCTTTTTCGTCCATTTCATAAACGACTTCCGGCAGCGAATCTGCCAGCTCACGGTATTTTTCTTCGCTGGTTCTGATTTGTTCCTCAGCCTTCCTGCGCTCAGTTACGTCAAACATGGCCAGGACTATCCGCCCGTCTTCCAGGAAAGTCGGCCAAAACTCTATTTCTTTTGCAGACCCGTCCTTGCAGGTCACAGTAAAAGTCCTGGACATAACCGGATTTTTAATATTTTCCAGCCAGTCCTCTATAACTTTCTTTCTGTATGCCGGGTCCGGGTAAAACTTCAGCTGACTATCATTAAATGTGTGAATTTCCTCCAGAGTGTAGCCCAACATATTAATCGATGCCGTGTTCTGATGGATGATATTCCAGTTTCTGTCCAAAAAGAATACACCGCATGGGAGGTTCTCAATTATGGTTGAGAAGCTGCTTCTCTCCCTTTCCAAAAGTTCCTCCGCAAGTTTATGACCAGTTATGTCGAGCAGTTGACCAAGGATAGCCGTGCGGCCATTATACTCTATGAGTGAAAAAAAGCCCTTTAAATAGAGCAGCTCGCCGTCACTATTAAATGCCCTGAACTCGTAAGAATCCGGCATGTCTTCCCCGGCAAGGCGGCGCCTGGCGCTGTCCGCTACTATTGTTCGGTCTTCCGGGTATATTTGCTCAAAAAACTTGCCGCGCAGTTCCTCTTCACTATAACCGATCAAACTAACCATCCTTGGGTTGGCAGTCTGCAACGTCCCATCCTGGTGGATAAACACCGAAAGGGGTGAAGTGTCAAAGATGTGCCTGTAATCCAAAGCAGTAACAACCATGGTTTGCCTCCATAAGGTGATAGTTCATGAATAGTTAACTAATTTCACCAGGAACTGACATTATCCTTCAAGTATGAAGTATATTTGAAATTTTCAAGAATTAACGTTAATCCTTGGGGATAAATATTATTCAAATTGTTGATGCTTTCTTTTATATAATCTTTAGTCTATTTGGGATGTATTATTTATTTTGTCCTTTCTTGTAGATATATGTAAATAATGGTATTATAATAAAATAAAGCATAAACCGTATTAATTAGAAAAAATCTGATTTTTTCTCCTTTAAATGACAAAGAGTGATCACGTTCAGGTGTTATGCTTTTGATCCTGAGTTTTGCAGTAAAAACAAGTTATAAAGCTCTGCAAGTACAGCATTTATGCGGACTTCAGAGCTTAACTTTTTGGTATATTAATGTTGTATATTCAGACCTTATTTGTGGTATTGCAAAAT
>NZ_QFFZ01000104.1 GCF_004369225.1 Pelotomaculum propionicicum | reverse complement strand
GCTGTATGTAATAGTTCTATCTCTATTATATCATATTGTGCCATTTTATGCCACATAAAAATGATTAAAAATCACAAAAAAATTTCCCCTGAAGCCTTCTGCCACAAGGAATTCTGGTTTTCTCTATGCAACTATGCTGTCAAACTAACGCGGCCATGCGGGAGATTGGACTTTAATCGGAGGCTTTTGACCTTTTTAAACCACTCTTGCAATAAAGTTTAATTCGGATATAATAGAATAGTAACCCTCCCAGACCAAGTTAAAATGCGCCTGTAGCTCAGGGGATAGAGCGCCGGCCTCCGGAGCCGGGTGCGCAGGTTCGATTCCTGCCAGGCGCACCAGAGAAAATCCTGAAAGCCTTGAATATCAATGTAACTTAAAGCATAATTTGGCCGCATTGGCCAGGTTATGCTTTAAATTTATTCTGGCCAAGTTATGCTTTACACTCCTTTTTGATTAAACCCAGTTCCCGTAGAGCATTTTTGTGGGCTGTTCGTACCGCTTCTTCTAAACACGAAGCTGGCTTGGACAATCGCAAACTGACATTACGCCGAGTGGGGTTTATTCCTTGAGCGTATAGTTCAAAGGTAACCTGGCGGATTTCATCGCATAGATGTTCAATTTTTAACCGGCCTTGTTGGTTTTTGTATTCGATGTATCTCGCTGAAATGCGTCCACACAAATCCGGAAAATGGTTGCGTATAGTTCTAAGGTCGTATCCCAGGCGTTGGGCGACTTCTGTCATAGCCGGAGGAGGGTTCTCGTTACTTGCGAGTGCCACATTTAATGAGTGAAGAATTTGCTCTTTGGGGAATGGCCTACTGCTTGACTTCGGTTTTTTTATTATTGGCGGCGAACAATGCTTGATTTCAGCGACTTCAGAGATTAGGGACGCACTTGTAAATAAAGTTGATAACTTCAATCCGAACGAATAACAGATTCGCAGATACATGTCAAGTTGTGGAATACTATTCCCATTGCACCACAGATGCATTGTATTCTTCGGCACACCAAGTGCGCGAGCGAATGCGGCCATATTACAGCTTGCAACTTTATCTGCACATGCCAACATGGCTCTGGCAATGTTTTCTTTCTTTGGTATGGAAGATAATGATGGCGCAGCCGCAAGCAAATCTCCAGTTGTCTCTGCCACCCAAATCTCCCACTCTAATTCACCTTCAAGTATTTCATCACCAATGGACGATTTTGTAGCGGCCCAAATATTTTGAGAAATTGTCTCACATTTTTTGAGAAAATCACTTACAGAAACCGCTTACATGATTGCATAAATATTCAGAGCGGCCGGCCCATCAATTAGGACCGGCTGCTCTTTGATTTTATGCGGCTTCCTTGCCCTCATTGGCCCAGTCGGGACCATAAAGGTCTTTAAACGTTCTTACGGCGGATTCAATTAGACCCTTAATCTGTTCAGGGGTCAGCGCTATTCCGTACTCTTTCGCCCTTCCTGACAGCCACTCCGCGGCCTTGGCATACTTTTCAGGGCCATCTAAATCGCGGTAGGCCTGCTCGACAAAGAGCACGGCCAACCTGGCCAGGCTCTGCTTTGCGGCCAGCTCCTGCTGAATTTTTTGCAGTCGCTCGGTGCCCAGTCGCCGACGCAGGTATTCTATCGCCAGGGCCAGCACTGCAGGTGCAAAAACCGTTATCGCACCTTTTAGTAGCTTAAAAAGCATATCGTCCATGATATTTTACCCCCTTATAGTTGGTTTAAGTTCCTTTACAAAGCCTGGGCATCTGAAAAAAATGCGGGCAGGCCTGGTCGCCTGCTTTTATTGTTATAATAGTTACTGTACTCCCAGTGTTCTTAAAGTCCTGGCCAGTAGCGATACAACTTCAGCCCGTGTAATAGGTTGGTCCGGCCGGAAGTTACCTTGTTCATCACCCTTGATGATACCTTTCTGACGTAGCCATTCGATGTCCTGTGCAGCCCAGTGACCGTTTGTATCTGGGAACATTGAAAGCACCTCCTGAATATTTTGTCCGTTTCTAACGGCTTGTTGAATTTCTACTAAAGGGAAATATTCCCCCGGACAGGCTGTGGCCAGCAAGTCCCTATGCCCGAGGATCTGTGCTCCAGAGTAAACAGTCAAAAGCTCGTGACACAGGCCCACGATGGAGTTCTTCTGTACCACCGGCATTTGTGTATCAACGGGAATCCGGTCACTAGGATGGTAATTCCCCTCGGCGCAGATACCAATTGTATGCCAGTTGTGGTTCTCCACGTGAGCCCCCACAACATCACGGGGCCTCCCACGATAAACAGTGCCGTCTTTTGCGACAAAGTAGTGGTACCCGATCCCTGCCCAACCATTATCTAGATGCCACCGGTGCACATCCTGTGCCGTGCACCTGGGGGATTCGGCATGGTGCAGGACGATCGCGTCTGTGGTTGCCCTGGGGATGAACCCGTTAGCCCAGTTATACTGCACCTCAATAATTTCCAAGGTTTCCCACCTCCTATATAGTTGGTTTTGATCCTTGGGTGGTAGCTTCAGAAGCAGTAATCGGCATATTAGTCGTCGGATACATATAACCACTGTAACCACCGTACACCCCATATTGCTGCTGCATCATACCCTGGCTACGACCAAACCACATAGCGCCAGCTTCGGACACAAAATAACCACCCAAAATAATTCCTATGAGAGGCACCAAGGCTTGTACAACAGGGAGTGCGTCCTTACTACTTAGTGCCTTACAGCAAAAAAACAAAAATGTACCGGAAAACGTTATAGCCAGCACGTCTTTAAATGAAAAGCTATACGGCGCGTTGAATCGATCTTCGATTTTAGTTAAATTCACAGCAGATCACCTCCCCCGGCATCCTGTTTTAACCAGCCGCATGGGGCGAAGCTACTCCGGCCAAAACTTTATAATAAACCAGCCGGACAGCAGTACTATCACAATGAATAGCACCCAATCATACATGGTATCACCTCCGGTAAGTTACGCTGATTCCAAGTCTGGCCTCAGCCGGTATACTTCAGCCAAAATACCTGCTCTTTCTACCTCAGGATATACCGCCACTAGTTCCCCTGGCATTCCCTGGCCTAAGTCAACCTTCGTTATAATCGCCCGGGCAAT
>NZ_QFFZ01000103.1 GCF_004369225.1 Pelotomaculum propionicicum | reverse complement strand
ATCATTTCCTTTCCTCCTGTACGCCTGTTAATTTCCAGTTACAGTGTACAGGATTGGTTTGATCGGGTGGTCAACTTTTTGGTGATCAATGGGTTAAAATTGGTACACTTTTAGTTTAGCAAATACAGTTTGCACATAATTGCTAGTTCAGGCGGTTCAGAGACCAGGCAATTCGTACCTATGTAATGAGTTTTAGGCTTTATCTGCAGCTTGAAGCGCCGAAGACTTATGCTGAAATCTAGCCAAAGTTTATACAGGAAATCAAGACTATCGACAAGTTTGAGGACATATCAAGCCTCATGACGGCTGTGTATGGAGTGCTGACGAACGCTATTGCATCTTAGTCAAATCGGATGATTTCATGGAGGATCTTGAGAAGTACATATCTTGAGAAGTACATTATGAAGCCAGACAAGCGATTCAATGAAATTTCCAAGAAGATTAAGATATACAACTTGCGTTAGAATGTGAATCTATCTGCTACCGATAACGCACTAACAAATATAGCTGAGCATTTGGATTCTATTCGAAATAAGATGTAATTTGTTTTTGTGTACAAAAGGGGCTGATTGAAGTGGCTGTAGGATTCACCGTCAAGCTTGATGTCAATAACTTCGGTCCGCATTACGGTGATAAGAAAATTGCGTTTTCTGATGAAGTTGATTCCAATAAGGCGATCTTCTTTGCTACCAATGGTACTGGGAAGTCGTTTATTAGTCGTGCATTTCGTCTCACTTCTACTGAGAAGCAGACTGAGCTTGCCGATGATTTGCTCACATTAGGACAGGCATCGGGGAGCTTGTCATTTCGCATCATAAACGCGGGTATTGAGAGAAAGCTGTCCGTTTCTGTCGAAAAAGGCAAAACCCCTTCGATTCAGAACAATACCGGTTTACTCTTCCATGTGTTTAATAGCGATTTCGTGGAAGAGAACATCAAGCCGAGGCACTACACTCCTGATGGAAACATTGAAGGCTACATCTTGGGGAAAACGCAAATTGACCTGACCGCAGAACGAGAGCGCGAAAAAAAACTTAAAGAAGAGCTTGGAAGTATTGGTAAAGAAATTGACGCAGAGGTTAACAAAGCAAAGCGGGAGTTGAGAGATCAGGGGGTTCTCCCTTCTACCAAAGAATTTAGCCTTATCGAAGAAGGTCGACTGCGCGGGGACGAACAGGTTGGTTCAGTTGCGTCATTTGATGAGATAGTAGCGCAGCTTGACGCCTTATCTAAAGTTCCTGAAAAGCTTGATGATGTTCAGTCGCCTACGCTGAAAGTTGATCAATCTGTGTTCGGCGAAATAATCACTTTGCTGACAACGAAGTACCCCAAAACAGAATGGGATGAAGAATTTGTTGCGGGAATAAAAGCAAACCGAGCCTTTATTGAAAAAGGTCTTGCTTTATCCGGTGATGAGAACGTCTGCCCGTTCTGCAAGCAACCATATGGAACCGATGCATTGGCTCTGATTCGTGATTACAAAGCTTACTTAGCTGATAAAGAAGCAGAACTTCTACGAAAGATCGAGCTTTGCGGAAAAGGGATAAGTGGCATAGTTGATTCTCTAAAAGGAAGCACCCAATCAACTAAAACGGCTGTTGCTGATATTACAAGCTTAAAAAAGTATTTTCCATCCCTTGCCGAGGTCGAACTTGAAATCCCCGAAGTCAGCGATGACGGAATACTGAGCTTCAAAGCAATAATTGAAATGCTTGACGATAAAGCTGCCGATCTATCTAAGACATTCCCAACGATAAACGATACTATTTCAACGTGCAAAACAGCTATCAAGGTTGTTGAGGATGCGATAACACACAATACACAGACTATCAAAGCAGTAAACAAAACCAAACAAGATAGTACGGGCGAGCGTCTTTCTCTTCGCCGAAATCTATGCAAAGCGCAATTCTTGAAGTATCGCGCAAAACTCAAGCCGCGTTTTTCGGAGTACGATGACGAGAGTAAAGCTCTTCGAGAACTGCAAGCAAGTATCGTGGAGAAAGAGCAAAAAGTGCGGATCAGCAAGCGAGATAAAGTCTATGAAACGATGACTTTCTTTCTTAATCGCTTTTTTACGGATAAATATAGTATAGACAAAGATACTTTTCAAATTCGGTTTTTGGGGAGTAACGTCGGCGATAAAGCATCCAGCATACTAAGTGACGGAGAAAAGAGCATTGTCGCTTTCTGCTTTTACCTTTCGTCTACGCACATTCTCATGGAACGCGAGGATGATTATAACAAACTGTTTTTTGTAATTGACGATCCAATATCAAGCATGGATTTTCACTACGTTTATGCTGTTGCCCAATCGCTTAGAGACATCAAGGCATTCTTTGGCATTACAACACATGAGCGGATTTGGGTATTCACGCACAACATGGAGTTCCTGAGCATTATCGCTCGGAACTACATAATCAGTAAAGCGTATGTGATGAAGCCCGGAAGTATTGAAGTATTAAAACACCAACTGCTTATGCCGTATGAAAGCCATTTGAAAGATATTGTTGAGACCGCAAATGGCAGTCAGCAACCGTCACATACAACAGCTAACTCTATTCGGCATGTTCTTGAAACAGTAAGCCGTTTTGAATACCCTGAAAGAAGTATAGAAAAATACATTGCAGAGAACAGCATTCTCTCGCAAGACTCATGTATTTTCACACTCTGTCAGGATTTATCGCATGGAGGAATTCGCATTCAGCAATCATTCTCAGCCGAGATCCTTGTAGCTGCCTGTAAAACGGTGGTTGCTTTCATGAACTCCAAATATGAAGGACAAGTTAAAGCCATTCCCGTGATGGCAACGAATACTGATCATATAAATAATACATGAGCTCTATCCTAGAGTCGGCTACCTATCTGTGCTTGGGAAGCAGTTAATTTCATTCCAGATACATAAAATGAGCATTCCCGAAATTTAAAATGCTCTTTGAGCTTCGGGTTAGACCAGTACTATGTGTGTGGAAAGCAAGATCGAACTTCACATAATGAATAGTAAATTATCCAAAGTCAATAAAACAAAAAATAGCTCTACGAAAACGTGAGCTGACTTTGGATAATTTCATTGGACTAAACCGCTGACGGCTAGTTTCTATGGGGAAATTAAAAAATTCATCTTACAATTGAATGACAAATATTGACATGGCAAGGTCGTTAATGCGCAAAGGTGGTTTCAAAGGAATAACAATTAC
>NZ_QFFZ01000102.1 GCF_004369225.1 Pelotomaculum propionicicum | reverse complement strand
ATCGTATGCGAGCTGCGCCGAGCCTGTTTAGGTAGGAAAATGGTAAAAAACTCTCGCAGATGTGAGAACAGGTTATCTTTACTCTTCTTCAAAATCATAAACCTCCGGTATGATACCGTCTGAGCGAGTGAAGTCCATAAGAGCTAACCGCTCTGGCAGTAAATGAATGTAGTAGTATGTGGCAGAAAAGCTTTCGTGCCCCATATAGGTACTGAGGTATGGGATCATCGCGTCCAGATCCCTTCCCTCTTCAATCCAGCGCATTAGTATTTGTGTAGCGAAATTGTGTCGGAGAGCATAGGGAGTACAGGAACCACGGCTGTTTTCATTCCCGCTTATCTCCCAGCACATACGGAAAGCATTGCAGAGCCAATCGGTTGTGTAGGCATTTCCCGATTGAGCTTGAAAGAAATATGTTCTGTGGGGGATCATTTTTTTCGCTATTCGGTTGTACCTCTTGCACATCTCCATAACTTCTGCGTTAGCAGGCAGGCACCGATCCTTGTGGCGCTTTCCATCGGCGATATAAATGGTATTATCGGTGAAGTTGAAATCTACACACCGCAGACACCGCACCTCTTGTGGACGCATTCCGCAGGCATACTGTAAACGAAAAATGACCGGCACCGTAAACTCATGCAGAACGTTTTTTCTGCTGCTAGAGTAGCAATCCGTCGCCTTAAAAAAGTTCGTTAGTTCAACATGATTCATGATGATAGGTTGTTTGGCCTTTGGCATAGGAAAGAAAGACGGTGGCATGACATATGCTTCTTCGCCTGCCAGGAAGATATACCGAGCGAATCCTCGAAGTGCACTTGCTCTATTAAAACCACCTTTGCCATTACCTTTGGCATCGTTACACCAAGCGAACGCGATTTTTTTCGTAAGAATGGTTTCGTTCGGGAAATGATTCATACAAAACCGATCAAAGTTCGCAAGGATACTATTGTAATCTTTCACGGAATGCCCCATTGCGGCTCTATGTTCCAGCATTTCTTGGATCTGCCTGGCAAATCCGCTTCTAAATTCATATGTCATAACAGACCAACTTTCTTGGTTCTGAACATGGAAATGTCCAGACAGCATACGCGGAGACCTTCTCTGTCTAAGGCAACATAACGTTTGGCGGAGTTCGGATTTGCATGCCCAAGCATCTCACCAACGGATCGAATAGGAACTCCTGCCCGAACAAGTCTTGTCCCAAAAGTTCTCCTTAATGCGTGAAATGACTTGCCATCCCAAGCTTCATGAGAAATGCCTGCTTTGCAAAGAGATCTGACCATTATGTCATTGCCTGTGAAATCACTTAACCTGTCATGAGGCCTTCTATGACGTACAAATATGTATGGAGAATCCGTTTCGGGACGACCGTTCAGAATATAGTCTGCTATAGCGTTGCCTACTCCTGGCGATAATTCCGTTTGAATACCCACAACGGTTTTGCCTTGGACTACATTAATCACCTTACGATTCCAGTCAATGTCCGATCTCTTTAGGTCTAAAATGTCCACACCTCGAAGCCCTGTCCAAAGCGCGATCATTAGGATAGCATAATCTCGTTTCCCGATAGGAGTAGTTCTGTCCACACTGTCAAGAATGGCTTCCGTCTCTTTGTCGGAAAAGCAAGGTAGCAATTTTCGATGTCTGGGTGCCGGGTTGATAAGGTTCCATTCAGCGTTGATAGATGCAAGTCCGGTATCAGCTAGGTATGAAAGAAATTTTCTTGTTGCACCCGTGAGCATTGATATGCTGGCTTTATGGTTTGGAGCTGCGTTCACAATAAAATCCTTCACATTCTCGGACGTTAGTTTGTTGAAATTCTGCATGCTATTTTGCTCAATGAAAACAAGAAACTGCCGTATTATGCATATGTGCCTCCGGATAGTTCTGAGTGCTAGGGATTTAGAGATGTGGGTGCTGTAGTCAGCCAGAATCTCTTCAAAGTAATCGCACAGCTTTCTCTGTTTGAAACTCTTTTGCTCCCATACAAGCTCCCTGCCTTGCATGCAGTCTGCCAGTAGTGCAGCCGCTTTCCTTCGGTGTATCATAGTAGATTTGCTAAACTCACCGTTCTTTGCCTTTGACATCTGTTCCTCTGCATAGGCCTGCATTTCGTCATCAGAAAAGCTCTCAATGCAGTTGGCTTCGCAGTAAGGAACAATGCTACTCCGCAGATAAATCGTATACTGCTTAATGCTACTATTACTGAGAGGGATCTTTCGGAGAAATGCCAAAACACACTCGATTGCTTCCATGATCTTTTGCATAGAAAAACCTCCATAATAGATTCGTCTTGGTTGACCACCAGACGTCTCTATTATGGAGGAATAAAAAATAGTAGAATACAATATTCCGATTCTTTTAAGCGAAAGGATAGTGACGGTGTTGCATCTACAAAATACTCAGTAAGGTTTGAAAAATCATCGGAATACATCAAAAAACGGAATATGCCCTAAAATCCCGATATCGTAATATTAGGGCGATGCTGGAGAGCAACCCGAGCGCCTGGCGGGGTTCTGCCGGGGATAGAGAGGGTGACTGTTATAGTCATCCCCTTATTCTTTTATGGCTATCCCTGCCAGAACTCAAAGCGTTAAACTCGTTTTAAATTGCTATTTCTGAATCTAACCTGTCTTCAAAGTAGATGGCAAACTGTGAGATGCAGTTTTTCCAATCCCTTATGGACATGGTCCATTTTTTAGACGCCTCGATAGTCGCCAGGTATATTATTTTAACCAGGGCTTCGTCTGTCGGATAGGCCGTCTTGGTCTTGGTTACTTTTCTTAGTTGCCTGTGATAACCTTCGATAATATTAGTTGTGTAGATCATCCGCCGGATCTCGTATGGGTACTTGAAGTAAGCCGTTAATTCCAGCCAATTGTTTTCCCAGGACCGGACAATGATGGGATGCTTTTTGCCCCATTTTTCTTTGAAGGCGGTAAAAGAACTCTCTGCTTCTTCTATGGTCAAGGCCTGGTAAACTTTCTTTAAATCAGCGATTAATTCTTTTTGATATTTGTAGGCTACATATTTCATGGAGTTACGTATTTGGTGGATAATGCACAATTGTATCTCGGTCCGCGGGAAAGCAGTGCTAATAGCCTCTGAAAACCCGGAAAGCCCGTCTTTGCAGGCGATCAGGATATCTTGAACCCCCCTGTTTTTCAGGTCATTACACACGCCGAGCCAGAAACTGGCGCTTTCGTTTTCC
>NZ_QFFZ01000101.1 GCF_004369225.1 Pelotomaculum propionicicum | reverse complement strand
TTTACCAGCGCGGCGCAATATGTGGTCAGGTTAGCATTGCCGTTATTTACATAAGATGCCACATACACATAACCGCAGCCAACCATATCGAAAACGCCGGTGACGTTCCCGCTGGTGGATGTTTCACCGGCGGTGTCCAGGGAGCCGGTAGTACTTACAGTGCCGCCGGTGGTATATCCTGTCCGGTAGCTAGTGTCACCGTTGATTTTAGGCCGGCCCTGCCCGACGGCATAGGCCAGTACAGAAACCGCGCCATACTCGGCGTTTTTCATCATATGGCTATCCACGGCGCTGGAAGCGCTGGTGATAGCTGATTGCATGTTCCGGCAGGCGTTAAAGATGTCGTTAACGCTGATGGATCTCCACGACCCCAGGCCGGGTTTAGAGCCAGGTATATTACCATTGGTCGTATCCTGGTAGGCCTGGTACTTTTGCACCCAAAAACCGGTCAACTGGGTGCCGCCAAAGTTAAAAGCAGGGTGCGTCTTAAAGGTGTTTAATGTGTCATCTGTTGTCCCGGCGGAAAACTTAACGTCCATTGTCGGGTCGGCGCCGAATTTATAAGTGAACCTTGGTATCCAGACCCACAGGTTTCCTTTGGTGTCTTTGGCGTTGGCCCATTGTTTTGGCCCGACGCCATTTACCGTATTAACCGGGTCATAGTTATACTTCCAGCCGGTAGATCCTTGCGCCGTGCTTGGTGCGGCTGAAAAATCTTGGTTAGTTCCCGCATAGTTTACCGCCTGCCACCCGGCGGGCAGTACCGGCGGGTTTGATGTGCCAGAAATGAGAGACATTTTTTCACCCCGAATCATTATTTATTGGTGAGGTGTATCTTTCGATTCCTACTAAATACACCACACCTCTTTTGTTTTTACCTCTTTCAAGGAAGGAACAGGACTCCTTTGGTTCTGGGGCACCGTATAGGTGTCCGTAAACACCTATAATCTCGCTTATTAACCAGAGCAGGCGCGAAAGCCGATGTTGCTGTTAGCATTGCCGTTCGTGTTGTTGAAATAGGCCAGGCCGGAGTTGGAATTGCCATAGTTGCCACCACGGATAAACACCGGATTGGAGGAGTACGGGAAGTTGGAGTTCGTAGCCACAGCCCTGTCCCTTATAAATTTAAAAAGTGAACTGACTGAGAATTTTATTGATTAAATGATAGCTGTTGGCTTTCCTGGCATAGCCGATCCAACTGACCAGAACTGTTCTTATGTCTTCCGCACACATTTCACCTGCCTTAAACTTAATCTTGAATTTCCTCAATTTGCGCTTTATTCTCCGCTTACTTTCTGTGCGAATTTTAAGGTGAGTGCTCTTAATTTTGTAACCGCAGAAATTCACCCCGTTTTTTACGGGAAATATCTGTGTTTTGCCGTTTAATTCAAGTTTCAGATTCTTGGCCAGGAATTCCCGAATCTGCTGAAGCAATTGCCAGGCTGTTTCTTTGTTTTCTACCACAAGGATAAAGTCATCCATATACCTGACATAGTTTTTAATTCTCAGCTGGTGTTTGACGAATATGTCCAACTGATGCAGGTATACGTTAGCGAAGAACTGGGAAGTATAGCTTCCTACCGGAACGCCCGGGTTATCAACGGAATCCAAGATTATTCTGGTTAACCACAAAACCTTATCGTCAGATATTTTCTTTTTAACTAAATCAAACAAAATATCATGATCGATACTGAAGAAATACTTTTTTATGTCACCTTTCACGATATATGGAGCAGGCCATTTTGCCTGCATCCGGCGGAGAAATTCTTGCACTCTGGCCGTGGCCCGGTGCATTCCCTTGCCCTCAAGGCAGGCATAGCTGTCATAAATGAAGGTCTTGCCAAAGATAGGCTTTATGAAGTTGATTACATACCATTGATGAATAACCCGGTCACAATAGGGAGCTGCCCTGATAAGCCGCTCCTTCGGCTCATAAATGGTAAATTCGCGATATCCCTGCGGCTGGTAAGTGCCATTCTTCAGCTTCCTGGCCAGGTCCAGCAAATTACCCTCCAGGCCCATCTCAAATCTTATGACTTCTTCCCTGAAACGCTTTCCTTTCCTGGCTCTGAGATGGGCCTCCAGTAACTTTGAAAAAGTTAGGGACTGGTCAAATATCCCCTTATATGTTTTTGCCAACTGTCTGCCGTATCCACCCGCCCAGCAATCTGCCGATCTCGTCCAGGCGGCGCGACCATTCCATATAGTTACTATTTGAGATATACCTGTTTTGATGAGCCAGACGGACAAGGACCTTCTGCAGCTGCACCTCGGCGTCCAAGGAATTTAACCTTTCAATTCTGGATGCCTGGTTGTTATACACCTTATTGGCCTGCAGGATTACCTTTAATGCAGTGAACATGCTGTCTTTTAAATGGGCAACCATTGCGTACTTTTCGGCCTTGGGAAACTTCTGTAGCAGGTTGTATGAGTAATTAATCAGATCAACGTATTTCTGATATACCAAAAGCTGCCCTTGCTTGGGTGGCATCCTGTCAGCTCCCTTGCAAAACACTTTGAATTACCTGTTTATGTGTAATCGCTCCTTCTATAATGACCACCATGCTGGGAACATTATATTTGAGAGACAAAATGTTGCCTTCAGAATCGCTGCCCTGGATAAAGATTGTGTCAGCATCAGCTTCGCAATAACGGCAGTCGGGCTGTATTATTTGCACCAGCAAATGGCAGACCAGGCACGCAAATGACTGCGGCGTACAAAACTCCTGCATAGTCAGCATTAGCAATACACTTTCCTGTTCACCTGGTCATATACGCCATGGGTCACTACGCAATCTGAAAGATCAGACAAATCCTCAATAAAGATGTTACTGCCAACGCCGCCCAGTGTGGCGCCCTGGAGAGTGGCCACCTGCACTGCCAGTGTAGCCGTCAGCAGCCGCAGGTCACTGACTCCTGAATGGGCATCAGCCACGCCCTGTTCAATGCGGTTCATATTGCCGGCAGTCACCGGGGTACCTTGCTGGATCAGCTCGCCTTCATCCTTCGTGAGCTGATATGTCCCGTCGCTATTGGGTACCACCCGCACCCGGCCGGGATACTCAACGATGTGGTCAAGCCACTGTTTTTGCTGAAACATTTAGCTTGTCACCTCCTGCAGCTTTAAAATAAACGCCACGGTCAGGCCCTCGGCCTCGGTCTTATTAATTATCCCCGGCTTTTCAAATAACCGCTTGCCGGCGGCCGTGTAGACCTCAAACTGTTCAAACTTGCCAACGTCGGCGTCGGTCAGGTAGAACAATACCTTAACAGTGCTATCTTCTGCCGCCACCCGGAACGGGGGCAAGGTTCGCTGGACGCCGTTTTGGATACACTTTCCTTCCTGTACCAGGCCGGCGATTGCTTCGCCGATTGCCTGCAT
>NZ_QFFZ01000100.1 GCF_004369225.1 Pelotomaculum propionicicum | reverse complement strand
ATCATTTCCTTTCCTCCTGTACGCCTGTTAATTTCCAGTTACAGTGTACAGGATTGGTTTGATCGGGTGGTCAACTTTTTGGTGATCAATGGGTTAAAATTGGTACACTTTTAGTTTAGCAAATACACCATGTTTTCCCCCCTTTGGGAGCACCGGCAATAAGAGTAACGTGCCCTTTTGGAAGTAATCCAGGTACAGCAAAGTCTATTCGACTATGCCTGTTTGGATTAGGCTTTCTAACTAAGCCGTTTAAGTCTAGTGGCCGCTCAATACTGTTGTCATAATCAAACAATTGTTTTCACCCTTTCTGGCAGTTTTATTCCCCTTTCATAATTTGATAAGGGAAACTACCATTGACAAAATCGTATCATTTAGTTTACATATTGTCAACTAATATGTTGCTTGACAGGAAGCATTATTCTTGCTATAGTTACACTATACAAATGTAAAGGGGTGCTAATCTTGAGCGAAATCGGAAATATAATAGCAAGGTACAGGGAAATGCAAGGCTTGTCTCAAAGAAAGCTTGCTTCTTTGATTGGATTATCCCATGGATATCTAGCTAAAATCGAAAAAGGTACGGAAAATCCATCATTAGAAACATTAAAGGCAATAGCAGAAGGTTTAGGAATCCCTGTTTCAAAACTACTAAAAGACAATCAGAACAATAATTTCGATTGGTTTTATCAGTTACCGGTTGAATATCAGGAGTTTCTCAAAGACATTAATAGCCGTGAATATATAAGATTAGCATATTTTATGTACGCAAATAAATACCCTTCAAGTTCCGTTAAGGGACTGCTGTCGTTACTATGGCATTTCGCAAACAAATATTCCAATATGGTTTCCGAGAGAAAGCCGAACAAAAGCCTGTTAGATACAATTAGTAGTGTATCAGAAGGATATTTTGAAACGGGTTTAAAACACGGGCTTTATGAGCGATGAGTTTCTTAATGATGGCCTATTAAGACAAAACCAGGATATATTTTCCGTTAGTACCTAGGCATTGATTTAAAAGTCTCCGCCTTGTTCGGTGCCCCACCGGGTAAAATAACCTGGCTGTATTCCGAACGACTTACCAGCCTACAATTAGTGGTAATAATATGGAAAAGCCATTATAAATTAATACACTGGGAGGACATACAAATAAAATGGATTGTCTTAATCGAAAAAAGTGTCGGAATGTATAATTACATATAAATGTAATCCTTTTGCGGCCTTTTAAGGGCCGCTTTTGTATTTATTAAGCGATTTAAGCAGCCGAGCCGCGCCAGACTTGGTTAAGCCTACAGGCTTAATACATACGGCCTGTAACCCGCGATGATACCATGGATGGTCACCCAAAAGGGGAGCGCACTCTGTGCCATATTACCGGACATGGGCAGAGTAGTAATAGCGACGAAGGTTGGAGATGAGGTTAGCTTAGATTCCCGTAAGGAAAAATGGAGGTGGTTACGATGTTAAAGAAACTGAAGGACTCCCTGGCCTATATCTGGCACAAAGTAGTATATGCCTTCACTGGTTGCCATAATATTCAACTGGTTGATACCAATAATTGCAAAAGCACAACTACAGTGGCGGTTGGCATGGTGGCCGGCTTAATGCTTACAGCGTTGGCATGGCCACTTATTAAATTCCTGGCCACTTCTGTTGCATTATTAGTAATGATGGTAACTTTCTACTTAATCGTACTGTTTGTGGTGGTTACCATGTTTTACTTCTGCATCAGGGCCGCTGGAACAATCATAGGCTAAGGATGCAAATTACCATCTGAAAGAATGTTAATCTGAAAGAATGTTAATCAAAGTAAGCCCGACCAGCAAATAAACAACTGGCCGGGCTTTTTCTGTGCCTATAAACCGATAAATATGGCTGGCAACCACAACTGCCGAAGGGAGATGTTCTATGTTTTCATTCGAAATGCTGCTTAACAAGGACGCTGCAGAGAAAAAGGCAGCCGGTCGGGGTGCCTACCACAAAAGTGGTCGTCGCGGAGCTAAGGGTGTCTCCAGTGTCATCCTACCCTTTGAAACCCTCGACCGCAGGCGTGAGCCCGGGTACCGGGCAAGCAGGTGCATTTGCTACAACCTTTACGAGGCTGCTTCAGGCACCAATGATTATCTAACTTCAACTCCATCAAAAGGTTAATATCAAAGGGGGCATGATAGTATGTCTGCACAGGACAAAAACAAAATCACTACTCTGGATTATAATAGAGTTGCTTACGATGACGACGACATTCACTTCGCAGAGATAGAGGGCAATTTAAACATTCCGGCTGAGCACGTGACTCTGGGTAACGTGACAATATTACGGCTCCTACCGCAGGAACTTCCGATAACGCTTCGTGAGCCCAGCGCCGCAATCAGGTCTGGGCTCTCTCCATTCTGGCCGGCAGATGATCCTGTTACAGACGAACTTTACTACAGACAGGCACTGGTTGAAGAAATAAACGGAAACAAAGACGTAGTACCGCTCCGCGAACTTGCCCTGAGTGGAAAGCCTCTAATCCAGCACGTACTTGACTTTGAAGCCTGCGATCGATTTAAGAAAACCCACCAACCAGCGGGGGAACTATACCTGCATTCTTATTACGGTGTTGTCGAAGTGATTAAACACTATTCCGAGACACAGTGGCTCTGCCGGATAAACCACGCCGGCAACATAGAATCCGATACCCATTATTCTGTCAACTTTGATCAGTTCTCCAATCGTCACCGCCTACTGACACAGCGAAGCAAGGTATTCCATCCTTCCGAATTGACTCCACTTGAACAGCTAAAAAAGATGAAGCCCGTCAATGAATACCTTTATGCAGGCTATTCCGATGTTCCCGTTGTGGCTGAAACCAAGGCCTGCTACAAAATAGTCCGCAAGAAGAAGGATATCGTAAAGGGTCAAATTACTGGTCACAGCACCGGATTAGAGAACAAGGTAAGAGCGTTAAATTACAGTAACAGGCAAATTGACAACACCATGAAGGGCCTGGACGAATTCGTGCGCATTCTGGCCAATCTGCCCCGGCCGGTTAAGACCAAAATGATATGCGGCGGCAAGAACAAACTCAAGACTGTCAAATATCGCGAAGCTCCCCGTGTTGTAGCCGTTGGTGAGGACACGGGACGATATTACATCACGCCTGCCTGGATGCTTTTCAATATCACCAACGGCAGGCGCTACCGCTGGCAAGATCCATCCTCTTATGAAGTGCCCGAGCCACCAACCTGGTTTACCTATGACCCAGCTTCAGAGGATCCGGGATACAATGGCTACCTGGCGGAAGTACCGGAGATAATCGAAAAAGATAATACAACTCCGCAAGCAGTTTACATGAACAAGAGAAATTGTATTTGCTAAACTAAAAGTGTACCAATTTTAACCCATTGATCACCAAAAAGTTGACCACCCGATCAAACCAATCCTGTACACTGTAACTGGAAATTAACAGGCGTACAGGAGGAAAGGAAATGAT
>NZ_QFFZ01000010.1 GCF_004369225.1 Pelotomaculum propionicicum | reverse complement strand
CCTCACCGTGCTTTGTAGTGTGTCTTCTCCTCAGACAAATTGTACAGCAACCAGGGGGGGGTGCGCACCCGTTTTCATTACTATTTGTGTCGCCCGCACCGGCGGCGCGAGATGGAGGTTTTTATGACTGAGAAGCCAAAGCCGCTGCAAGCGGATGACGCAACTTCAGAAGAAGCTGACCGGCAGGGTGGGGATAATGCCGCGGAATGCTTCGAGGATGATGAATTCATCTGCCCGGCCTGCTGCTGCGGTATCTATATTGAAGTAAAAGAATAACGTTGAGCTCCAAACTTCATACAACGGCTCTTAAGGACTGATCCGGAATTTTGCAGGGGTCAGTCCTTTAATTTGCACTTTGTCAGGAAGGAATTACCACCACAGGACGCAAAGGTTTCTTCCGAGATTTAGAGAAGTCTTCCATAGCAATTTATGCAAAGAAACTCACGTAAAGGAGAGATTGCCTTGAAGTGGCCAAAAATTGCTCTGGCAGCCATCATAGGAATAATTATGCTGTCCGCCTTTTCTGCCGCGGCAGCTGATACAATAGTACCGTACCAAATCTACATAATCCAAAAAGGCGACACCCTGCTTACTGTGGGACAAAAATTTTCAGTCCCGGTCGAGCAGCTTAAAACAGTCAATAACTTGCTTTCCGAAACAATTATGCCCGGGCAGGGGCTCTGGATCCCGCCTGCAAACCTTGCCGCAAATCCTTATCCTTCCGCAGACAGCAAAGGCAACCTGAGCAGCAGGTTTGTACTTGGCTTTTATGTTGACAGGGAGGGGAGCCTGCCCTGCTCTTATCAGCGGATGCTGGAGAACAGCGGCCTGATCAATGCCTGCGCCCCTTTTTGGTACAGGCTGGCGCCGGACAACCCCACTGAAGTGCTGGAGCAGCATTACGCTGACGCTACCTCACCCGCTGATTTAAAAGATATCATAAGCGCAGCCCACCAGAACGATATTCAGGTGCTGGCTTTGGTGCATAACCTGCTTTATCCCGGACAGGTAGACGGCGCCGGCCTGGCCGCTCAGATGCTGGCCACCTCTGAAACAAGGAATAAGTTCATTAACCAGTTGGAAAGTTTGATCAAGGAATACGGGTACGACGGTATAAACCTTGATATAGAAAGGGTCAGTTTAGCCGACAGAGAAAAGTATTCACTGCTGGTGAAGGAGCTGTACCAGCGGCTTGACCCGCAGGGGTTCAAAGTTGCCGTCTGTGTCCCGGCTAAAACACGTGACGACATTACCAATACCTGGTCCGGCCCTTTTGACTATAAGCAGATAGGACGCTATGCCCATTATGTGATCATCATGACTTACGATGAGCACGGGAGCTACAGCGGGCCGGGCCCGATAGCTTCTTACGGCTGGGTCAGTAAGGTGGCAGCTTACGCCGCCGCCAATATCCCCAAGGAAAAGATACTCCTGGGGATACCCGGCTACGGGTTTGACTGGGCAGCCCAGCAGCCGCCCAGGTATATTTCTTTCGCGCAGGCCTCTGAACTGGCTGCCGCCCAGGGTGCGAGAATTATGTGGGATAACGTGGGGAAAGTGCCGTACTTTAAGTACACGGACAGCTCCCGGAAGGAGCACCAGGTCTGGTTTGAAAACGCCTCCAGCCTCTCCCATAAGCTCACTGTGGTCGAAGATCTGGACCTGGGCGGCATCGCCATCTGGCGTCTCGGCATGGAAGACCCCGCTGATTGGAAAGTCATAGGAGATACATTTTAAGCCGAATAACTAGCAAATGGAGACCGTTCTCCGTTTGCTAGTCCCTGTTTGCCGATGTTTATTGGATACTTGATGCTAAACTTATGGTTTTGAGGCATCAGATAATGATGCAGGAGTATATTATTGCTGATATTCTTTTTGCAGCTTACGAATGGCTAATGCAAAACTACCGCCACAAAGACATATAAAGAAGCCTGTCACAAGCAATAAGTTTTTCCAATCAATAGAAGTCTCTAAAATTAAACTGCGCAGACAGTTTATAACATGGGTGAAAGGGTTTATGATTACCGCAATTTTCAAGGTGCCCGATATACTGTCCAACGGAAATAATGCTGTGCTGGTAAAGAAGATGGAAAGTACAATCAAATTCATCAGAGTTTCATAAATCACTTCATTGGGTAGATACAGGCTGATAGTGTAGGATAGTCCCGACATAAAAAATGCCGCAAGAAAAATAAGCGGAAGCATCAGAAAAAGTCCGGTAATCCCGATTCCATGCGCGCCGACAAGAGCATAGATAATGCAAACAGGATGGCTATTTCAATAAACGAAAGCAAAACCGCCTCCAGCATTTGCCCAAGAACAATGGAGCTTCGTTTTACAGGCGCTATTAATATTCTATAAAAGCTGCCTTGGGATTTCATAAAAATCATCCCGAACTTTCCGCACGATTTCCCACATGGCTTTTCGGGAACTAATATCCATACCAACCGTTGGTTCGTCTAAAAAAAGTATTTGAGGATACGAAACCATGTTCATGGCAATATCCAACCGGCGTTTTACACCGCCGGAATAAGAAGCAACCGGGTAGTGCAAATACTGCGACAGCCCAAAGCTGTCAATCAGGGTGTTAATCCTCTTTCTTGCCGTAGCATTGTCCACCCTGTAGAGCCTGCTTTGAAACATCATATTTTCCAGCAGGGATAAATGCGTGTCAATTGAAACTGTCTGTGCCACACAGGCAATTTTCGAGCGGATATAGGCAGGCTCCTTGTACAAATCCTTGCCCAGCATCGTTACCGTGCCGGACGTAGGCGCATAACAGGTTGTCAAAATGTTGATCAGTGAGGATTTTCCCGCGCCGTTTGGCCCCAGCAATGAGAATATTTCCCCCTGCTTTACACTTAGACTTAAGCCGTTCAATGCCCGGACACCATTTTTAAATGCACGGTTGAACGCTGTCGGTGACTGATAGCCATATTTAGCGGCAATTTCCGATACCTTTGCGTTTTTGCCTTGAAGGTCAAAGGCAGCGGCGCTCATCCGCCTGTGCCGGATATATTCAGACAGGGATATTCCCGCGATATAGGAAAACATCCGTTGAATTGGTGCGTAGAGCAGCAGGCAATTTGTGCTGCTTTGTCGTAGGAAATATCCCCGGCAAGATTATCTTCTATATATTCGATTGCTTGATTTAATTGTTGCAGCCATTCCATAACTTCACCTCCATTGGTTCAAGTGTAGCACAATATATTTTTATATTCCTCTGAATTGATGCGCAAAAATGCGAGATGCTTTATGGATAGGAAGTTATCAACCTCAGAATCATAATACAGCGGTAATGTAGAAACCGCTAAAGCTACAGCCATAAAAATGCAAAAACGGGAACGGTTCTTGATTTGCCATGGCAAATCAAGAACCGTTCCCGTTTGCCAGGCAGTCGCGGCAGATGGCCTGGCAGTTGCTCAATACAGGCGGGCCGGCGGCGTCTATCGGGACGGCCTCCCAGCCGCCGGGCAGGTCAAGGCCTCTCATCACAAAGGTAAGATGGTTGTTGCACCGGCCGTAATGCTTATGGGTGTTATTCAAACACTCACACTCACCGTCTGAACGGATGAAAGCGGCCTTGGCCACGTCATCCGGGAAAAAAGGGGGCATCCAGTTCACCTGGTTTCTGAAAACTAAACAAATCTGATTTATACAGGATAATCCAGATATATTTAGATTTCTCTCCCGCCGACCAACGGGAGGCAGTGTCACAGGATTCAACTGCTGAGCCACAGGCTTTCGCCTGTGTTCCGGGTGGCTTATGCCGCCCCAACACTCAACCTAATGCTTGATAGATTACCTCCCTAGCGGAAAGATAAAACCTTCTTTAATTCTCTTACCTATCAAACGCTAGGTTGAGTGCTGGGTCCTACCCGGAAGGGGGTGTTACCCACCGCCTGATTGTTATTTGCGACAACAGCCTTTCGCAACGTGTACTGTGTCGCCACGTAAAATCTATGGCAAGGGGCTTACCCTGCTAACAGTTGTTTTCTGTAGTGCTGCCAGGAAACCAGGCTTTTCACCTTCCTTTTAGTTAGTTTTTTAACTGCGGCAACAGCCGCTTTCTTGATTGAACTCCACTGCTTCCAGTTGGCTAAAAACATAAAGGCATCCCTTTCCTTGATAAATCGTTGTATCAATTGTTTAGGTACCTTTTCCTTGCCATATCCCAGGCCACGCCGGGCTATTGTGTATGCCGCCGCTTCGTGGTTTGAAATTCCGTACTGCTGTTGATATTTCAGTATGCCGATAATTGACGTGAACGGTGGCGGCACTTTTGCCAGGGGAACTCCCTCGCGGGCGGCCCTGCGCTCTAAAGCCTGCAGAAATCTTGACCACACAAAACTGTGACTCATCCGGTTGAATTTTGCCGTCACGGACTTGTCGTTTTTAAACTTCAGGTCTTCAACAGCAAGGGCGCAATTTAACTGTTTCGCCATATCCACCACCAGGGCCGCGGCCTCGCCGATCAGGTTATCCCGCCGGGTACTTCGGGCGTATGTCCACTCGCCCTGCGGTAGCCACAGGCTTTCTTTGAACTGCCCCAGACAGTCGGCGCGGGCTATGCCCAACCCGTCCGGGTTGGTGTCAACGCCAATAACTCCGCTATGGGGGATATATGGTACAGGTATTTCTTCTTCAATGGTAACGTGAATGTAATAACGGCTGTTTTCGCGAATAATCTCCACCTGATAGGCTCCGCCTGTTTTGAGGTAGTCCAAAACCATCTGCCGGTAGTTGCGCCCGTTGATCAGACCGGTCTTTTGGGAAGGCTTATGGGCCAGGTAGATCAGAACAGAGATCCGGTTGGTCACTATGGCTATCATGTCTTCTACCAGTTCTTCTTGCGGCGATTTCTCTTCGCCCAATTCCACTATGTCAATTTCAACACCGCATGACCGGCAGTATTGCTCCAAATATTTATAGCCAAAACGGGCCAACCGCTCTTTGTTTTCGATGACAATCACTTCTATTTCACCCTTTGTGGCTGTTTTGGCTAATTTAGCAAGCTCCCGCCTATTTTCGTTCAGACCGGATGCGATTTCGGTATATACTGCTTTAATCTGATAACCTTTTTCCACCGCATAGGCTATCAATCGCTCTTTTTGCCGCTGGAGATTCCCGGCTTCGGCCTGTTTTGCAGTAGATACGCGGGCATAAACAGCACAACGATTTGCTCCTTTCTCAGTTATCTCTTTTCCAATTAAAGCCAATACCTGTGATTCTTTATAGCGCCTGTGTCCGCCGGGTGTACGCAAAGGTATTAATTTTCCTTCTCTTTCCCACCGTCGCAATGTTTCAGGCCAAACATTTAATAGTTTAGCTAACTGGTGAGTGGTTAGTAATTTTTCCATTGACACCATCTCCTGCTAATAGCTTAGCAAGAACAAATGTTTGGCCCTGAGATTTTATTATAAAAAGTGGTTGAAAGCAAAAATCTCTCAACCACTTTTGTTTGTTTTTAACGGCTCTGTCCCGGCGCCTTGACCACCGCTCCGGTGCTGGCTGAGGTAACCAGCGCCGCGTAGCGGGCCAGGTAGCTTTTGCCGGTCACTTTCGGAGCGGGCGGCTGCCAGCTGCTCCGGCGGGCGGCCATCTCTTCATCAGATACTTTAACATTTAAAATACGTTTGGGGATGTCGATCTCAATGATATCGCCTTCCCGCACCAGGGCAATGGGGCCGCCCTCGGAAGCTTCCGGCGATACGTGTCCGATACTGGCGCCGCGGGTGCCGCCGGAAAAACGTCCGTCCGTGATCAGCGCCACATCCTTGTCAAGCCCCATGCCGGTGATTGATGAAGTGGGGCTAAGCATTTCACGCATGCCCGGGCCGCCCTTGGGACCTTCGTAGCGTATTACCACAACGTCTCCTTTATTGATCTTGCCGGCCATAATAGCTGTAAAAGCCTCTTCCTCATCATCAAAGACCCTGGCCGGGCCGCTGTGCGCCAGCATTTCCTTGGCTACCGCGGACTGCTTCACCACTGCCCCGTCGGGCGCCAGGTTGCCTCTTAAAATGGCAATGCCGCCTTCTTTGGCGTATGGATTGTCCATGGGACGGATCACTTCCGGATCTCGCACAACTGCCTGGCTGATGTTTTCGCCAAGAGTTTTTCCGGTTACCGTTTTTTCATCCAGCTTGAGCAGGCCGTGCTCGCTTAGCTGTTTCAGCACGGCGGAGATGCCGCCTGCTCCGTAAAGGTTAAACAGCCGGTGGGTGCCGCCGGGGCTGAGCTTGGTGATATTGGGAACGCGGGCGCTGATTTCGTCAAAGTCTTCCAGCTTCAGCGGTACGCCGGCCTCGTCTGCGATGGCCAGAAGGTGCAGCACCGTGTTGCTGGAGCCGCCGATGGCCATATCCAGGGCTATAGCGTTGTGAAAGGCGTTTAAGGTCATGATATCACGCGGGCGTGTGTTGTCTCTGACCATCTGTACCGCCTGCTGGCCGGCTAGCTTGGCCAGCGCCTTGCGCTGCCCGTACGGGGCCGGAATAGTGCCGTTGCCCGGCAGGCCGATGCCGAGCGCCTCGACCAGGCAGTTCATGGAGTTGGCTGTGAAAAGCCCGGCGCAGCTGCCGCAGGTGGGGCAGGCGCTCATCTCCATCTCTGTCATCTCCGCTTCGCTGATTTTGCCCGCGGCGTAAGCTCCTACGGCTTCAAAAAGGGGACGTACCAGGTCCGCCTCCTGTCCGGCGTGGTCGCCGGTCAGCATCGGCCCGCCGCCGACGTAAACAGACGGTATATTAAGCCTGGCCGCCGCCATGAGCATGCCCGGCACAATCTTGTCACAGTTGCCGATAAGGACCAAACCGTCAAACTTGTGGGCTATGGCCATGGTTTCGATTGAGTCGGCGATCAGCTCGCGGCTGGCCAGAGGGTACTTCATACCGTCGTGGTTCATGGCGATTCCGTCACAAATGCCTATTACCGGGAATTCCACCGGTGTGCCGCCTCCGGCGGCCACGCCCAGTTTGGCTGCCTGGGCCAGATCCCGCAGGTGAACGTGTCCGGGGATAATCTCATTAAAAGCGTTGACCACACCGATCAACGGCTTCTTCAAATCGTCCGGGGTGTAACCCATGGCGTAAAAGAGGGACCTGTGCGGCGCCCTGGCCACACCCTGAGTTACCTGTTCACTGGGTAGAGAAAATTTGTTCATTGAGTGCGCCTCCTTTTAAGGATTACCTCATCTATTTTAACATGTTTCAGACAAACTGTGTAAGGTAATTGTCGTACTATTAAGATATCTGCCTGGTGCTTATTTACAAACCCAGACTGTTAAAGTAAAATGAATCTAGCCCAATAGTTTCCAAGGGGGTGACAGCATGAAAGAGTATGAAAAGCCTGAACTCATTGAGTATGATAGTCTGGTAAGCACAACAGGTATGCCTGCCGGTCCGAGTGGCGGTGGCCCACACTAGAGCTGGAAACAGCTCTTTTGTTTTATCACTTCACAGCAGGGGAGGAGTAAGGTGGGCGATAGCAATTTTATTAAGTTTTTAGGCACGGCCGGAGCCAGGTTTGTAATGGCTAAGCAGCTTAGATCATCTGCCGGCACTTTTATCTCAATGAAGGGTCAAAACATTATGCTGGACCCCGGTCCAGGCGCGCTGGTCAGGTTAGCCTCCTCAAGGCCGGGCATTGATGTCGAAAAGCTGGACGCAATAATCCTCACCCATGCTCATATCGACCACAGCAATGACGCTAATGTGCTGATCGATTCCATGACCGGCGGCGGGCTGAACAGGCGCGGTGTGCTTTTTGCGCCGCGGGAGTGCGTCCACGGGGAAGACCCTGTCATTTTAAAGTATTTGCGGGGCTTTCTAGAAGATATTGTAATTTTGGAGGAAAACAAGGAATACCGGCTGGGGAGCCTGTCGTTTTCAACTTCGGCAAGGCACCTGCACGCTGTGGAGACCTACGGAGTCAAATTCGGTTTAGATGGTCTGACGGTCTCATTTATGGCAGACACCAGGTTTTTTCCGGAACTGCTGCAGAGCTACAAAGGCACGGACCTGCTGGTGATCAATGTGGTGCGGCACATGGCGCATCAAAACCCCAGAATTATGCACCTGGCCATGGACGATGTCAGGACTATTATTGCCGGGCTGAAGCCCGAAAAGGTCTTTTTGACTCACTTCGGCATGACCATGCTCAAAGCTAAACCGTGGGAACTGGCGCGCCAGCTGACGGTCGAAACGGGAGTTGACGTGACCGCCGCCTCTGACGGCCTAACCGTGCATTTGTAGGCTGTAGAGGTACTATTTGCCTAAACTTAGGCGCCGGGCGCCTAAGTTTTGTAAGTTATTGACGCCCGTCAACAGAACCAGAATGCCGCCCCTGACGTCAAAAAGAGTAGAAACCTGATAAGGAGATGATCCGGTGATGACTAAAACCAGGCTTTACCTGTATTTTGCAGTGCTGGTGGTGACACTGTTGTTTATCCCGGCGGGAGCTTACGCCGCTCAGGCCCTGGATGAAAGCAGCAATGGCGATGTGGTGGTGCTGGTTGAAGGACAGTCGCTTGAATTAAGCCTGCCCGGCAATCCTTCCACCGGTTATGAGTGGCAGTATTTCCCGCAGCCTGACAGCAATATTTTGAAAGAGGCAAAACATGAATTCCAGGGAGCGTCAATCCCCCTGCCCGGCGCCGGAGGCCGTGAATACTGGACTTTCCAGGCGGCCGGCGCCGGCACGGTTACGCTTTCCCTCGCTTATATGCGCCCCTGGGAAAGCCGTATGCCGGAGCATACATTCAAAATTGAGGTTATAGTCACTCCTCAGGTTACAGTCCTGCTGGACGGCAAAACCCTGGCCTTTGACGTGCCGCCGGTGATAGAAAAAGGGCGGACCCTGGTCCCCCTGCGGGCGCTGTTTGAGGCGCCCGGCGCGGCCGTGACCTGGGACCCTGAAACACGGAAGGTCACCGCCCAAAAAGAGGACATCACAGTGGAACTTACAGTGGGGAACGAAAAAGCTCTCTGGAGCGGACCCAAGGACGTGCATGAGGTGATTTTGGAGGCGCCTCCCAAAATTATCGGCGACAGGGTCCTGGCGCCGCTCCGCTTTGTAAGCGAGGCGCTGGGAGACAGGGTTGACTGGGATGAAGCCACCCGCACCGTGCGCATCACCAGTATCATTTAGAACTGTAGGTGCGATTTTAATCGCACAAACTAACATGCTAAGCGCTCCGATTTTTACATAAAGGCGTTATTATAAAAAAGTTATTTACTGCATTATTTATACCTAACCAGTCACAAAAACACAAAGCTGGCGGGAACGCTGGAAGAATACCTGTCTTTGCTGAAAAAAAAGCGGCTTTCTGAGGACAGATGAGGTTATTAAATTTGCCGGTAGAGCTGCCGGGGTATAAATAAATAATTGCGTTTACCGCTTAATCTGGTATAATCATCGTAAGACCTTTAAAGGGGGGACAAGCATGTTTTCCGGAGCGTTTCAGCCCTTGCATTTAGTTCTTATACTGGTAGTGGTTTTGATTATTTTCGGACCGGGCAAACTGCCGGATGTAGGCAAGGCAGTAGGCAAGACCATACGGGAATTTAAGCGTTCCACGCAGGCTGATATTGAAGAGCAGGAAGAGGTAAAGGCAAAGGACCAGGTAGCTAAGGCTGAGAAATAAACTGACAGAAAATACGAGTCAAAAGGTCAAGCAAATGACTGCTTAAACAGCTCGCCTATTTTGGGCGGGTTTTTATTTTAATGCCTTTAATCCAGTCTGCCAGCATTTTTAAAGGGACGGCTCCAACTTTTGTCCTGCGAAAGTTGAGTATATAAATTTCATCTATAACAACTTGCCGCTTTTTAGCGGTTTTTGTTTATTTAGAGAGATTACAATTAGTAATAGTAATATTGCATTGCAGGATCATTCTAAAAATAGGTCGAAATTAAAAAACATTCTAACTAGTAACAATTTCATTACCGACAAAATATTGTCATCGATTAATTATTTTTTAGATAAAGTAGTTAGCGTGAAACGAGGTTTAGACAAATGAAAGTTATTACATATAACAAACTTATTAGAGACAAAATTCCCGAAATAATTGAGAAAAGCGGTAAAAAGGCAATTACTAAGAAGCTGGATAACGAAAATTATAAAAAATTCCTGGATCAGAAGCTCAGCGAAGAGTTACAGGAGTATCTGGACAGTGATAGTGTTAATGAGTTGGCTGACCTAGTTGAGGTTATTCATGCCATTCTGAAATATAAAAGAATTGAAATTCCGGATTTTTATGATATTCAGAAGAAGAAGGCCAAAGAACGGGGCGCTTTTAATCAAAGGCTTTTGCTGCTGGAAGTTATTGAAGAATAGGAGTGTTACGAGATTTGGATAATGATGTGAAATACAAAGCCAGCTTAGCCAGCGCAGCTGAAGATTTGTTTATAGAGATTTTCTGTGATGCCTTTGGACCTGAGAAAACTAAGTATCTTTTCATACAGTATCCTTTTGTTGATATATACGGAAACAGAAGGTTCATTGATTTTGCGCTTGAAAATGAGGAGATGCGCATTGCTATTGAGATTGATGGGGATAAATTTCACAATCCGCAGAGAGTTTCAGCTAATAAATATTATGATGATATTCTGAAACAGAACAGTCTAATCTTCAACAACTGGAAAGTGTACCGCTGGGCATATAATCAACTGAAAAACCAACGTGAAAAAGTCAGGGATGAACTGGTAACTTTTGTAGGTGAAATGTCAATATTCAGGTTGCTGGATGATTACCTGCCGAAACAAAAAGGTAAAATCATCGAGTTGAAAAGCCACCAGCATTCCGCATTGGAAAGCCTACAAAAGATGAGGGACAGCGGGGAGAGCATTGCCCTGCTATATCATGCGACAGGTGCGGGTAAAACTGTAACTGCAGTAAGCGACGCCAGAAATTATGGCAAAAGAACACTCTTTCTAGCTCACACCAGGGAACTGGTCAGCCAAGCAAAAGACACCTTTGAAGAAATATGGCCAGAAATATCTGCTGGAATGTATGTTGCTGAGCAGAAGGAAAAAGACGCCTATGTGGTATGCGGCAGTGTTCAGAGTGTGGCGCAAAATCTTAACCAGTTCAAATCCGATGATTTTGGCTATATTGTTATTGTTCTGCAAAGAAAGCTTTACTAGAAAGGATGTCAAGAGGAATATTTTTACCAATCCTTTCAAACGGTTTGAGGATATGCGTTTTATGAATAAATGCAGAGAGATCGAATATGTTGAATTTAACAAGCATGTATTTAATAGATTGTCTGAACAAGAAATAAACTGGATAATAAGACATTGTGACAAAAAGCTTAGTGAATATTATGAGAGAAGTTTATAGCTACTAATAAAACATCTCAAAAAGCCCAATCAGGATCAATAATGCGCCCGAGGCCGGGCCGGCCAGGCCTACCGGCAGGCGGGAGAGGCAGTTGTAGCCGATTTTCAGCCCAAGCCAGATTGAGATTAAGCTAAAGGCGGCTACAAATAAAGGGGTTAGAATGTGGCTGAGTCCGGTCAGGCCGGCGCCGATGCCGTTTGCCAGGTTGTTTAAGGCGAGGGCTAAGCCGAGAAAAAAACCTTCTTTTAAGCTGACAGTCCGATAGCGGTTAAAAAAATTAACTGACCGGTAATTAAACAGCTGGCAAAACGCGGGCTGTTTTTTGCTGGCGCTTATCGGATCCCGTTTATACCCGGCAGTGTATGCGCATGTTTTTAACATTTCGTTGATAAAAATCCTGATCCCGGAAAAGACAATAAGCAAAGATCCCAGATAGTTGGCGTACCACGGGTGAATAAAACCGTGTATGAATTTGCCGGCCAGCATGGCGGCCAGGGTTACGGCGCCGGTGATAACAGCGATCAGAAGGTTGGTGGCTGGTGGAATATTAATTTTCCTGGTGCCGCAAGAAATGCTGATGAGCAGGTTGTCCAGGTTGCTTGACAGTGCCAGCAGCAACATTATCAGCAAGTGCAGCTTTTCCATAAATTCCACTCTCCCCACTGGTTGCCTGTAATAACATTTTATGTAATATCTTGCGGGAGGGTGATAGGGTTAGGTGAGATCAGGGTTATCCCCCGCCCTCGCCAGATACACATGCCATTGGCGCCGGAGCAGGGGCACAGGGGGAAGGTTTTCCTGACATCAGCACAGATCAGGTGTTTAACAAAAGCAATGCCAGACAATAACTAAAATCAAAAGGCGAAATCAGAGATTTCGCCCTTTCATATATTTTTGTTTGTCTTTTTTCGCCGCCTGACACATTCTGTCAGCAGGTATTCGATCTGGCCGTTGATGGAACGGAAGTCCTCTTCAGCCCAGGCGGCTAATTCCTTCCAGAGAGAGGGGGATACTCTCAACAGAATCTGCTTCTTATCCTTTTCTTTATGCGCCGCATTTTCCAATCGGTATCACCCCTCCACACATACGGTCTGAATCCAGTGAGCGGGCATTCTTCCGATTATATATCGGTCACCCGCGTTCTGTGCCCTCGCCTTAGTATATGGAACCGCTGTTGACGATAGGCTGGGGATCCTTGTTCCCGCACAGGACAACCAGGAGATTGCTGACCATGGCTGCCTTGCGCTCTTCATCCAGTTGGACGATATTGTTTTCGCTCAGCTTGGAGAGGGCCATTTCCACCATTCCAACGGCGCCCTCAACTATCATCTGTCTTGCGGCGATGATAGCGGAGGCTTGCTGCCGCTGCAGCATGGCGGCGGCAATTTCCGGGGCGTAGGCCAGATGGGTGATCCGGGCCTCCAATATTTCAAGGCCGGCGATATCTACTCTTGATTGGATTTCTTCTTTAATCCTCTCCGCAACTTCCTGGCTGCTGCCCCGCAGGGATTTTTCGCCATCTTCCGAGGAGGCGTCATAGGGGTAGAGACGCACAATATTGCGAAGCGACGAATCGCATTGGATGGACAGAAATTCGATGTAGTTGTCTACGTTAAACACCGCCTTGGCCGTATTGACCACCTTCCAGATGACTACGATGCCGATGATAATCGGATTACCCAGCTCGTCGTTGATCTTCTGTTTCTCGTTATGCAAGGTCATGCTTTTCAGGGAAATTTTTTTATTGGGAATTTTCACGTTGACCCCGTGGGATTTTCCCCCGGATGAGGCTTTTTCAATCGAAACGGTGTTACATCCTGAAGCGCTGGCAGAAGCGGGATTCACTGCGACGACAAAGGGATTGACAAAGAAAAAGCCCTCTCCCCTTAATGTACCGTAATATTTCCCAAACAGGGTGAGCACCAGGGCTTCGTTGGGCTGGAGGATTTTCAGCCCAATGAACAGGAAGGGTCCGATCAGGAAAAGATATAAAGCGCAAACTACGACCAGGCTTACCCAGAGACCATGCGCCGCGCCTCTTTCGACAAGAATAACGCTGTAAATGAACCCAAGTATGGCGCCGATCATCAGGGCGATGTTCAGTACCAGCATCAGCATACCGCTGATACTTTTTGCCTTGATTTCTTCATAATGCAGTTGTCTTTCGCTTGTGCCGGATAGCTTGGACATTTGCAAACCCCCTTTGTTTATGATATCAATTTGATATCATAAAAATATCACAGAAATTGGTTTGTGTCAATTAATTAATTAATCAAAAAATGGCAAGGCCAAAGGGACGCTTCTCATGCCCCCATTACTATTTATGATAAGATAGGATATTCGACTCACAGAAAAGCCGGATTGTTCTATATGGAAAAGGGGATTAAAATTTGGAAGCTATGTTTGAAGGAAGCAAACTCAAATTGTGGAAATCCTAGATCAGTAGGTTTAAGGTTAATATTTTGCTTGCCGTCAGCAAACGGGATCTATATAATGGTAACCAAGATGGTAGGACGGTAATACGGCAATATATTGCGCAGAACATTCCTGCGGGGATGTTTTTGTTTTAGCTGAGATGAGCACATATTGAGCTAAGCTGAGATGAGTTCGGATTTTTCTATTTAGAGAAAAAAACTGGCTCTTACCAGAGGGGCTGGTTTTTTTAATTTACGGGTCACGTATACTAATTTTTTCGGGAGTGATAAATTTGGAGCGTAAACAACCGGAAACCAAGCCGGCAGGCGGCAGGGCGCGTTTTAACTACAGCTGGGTGATTTTAATCACAGGCGTTTTGACAGTAATGGGCGCCTTGGGGTTTGCCCGGTTCGGCTATGCCATGATACTGCCTTCCATGCGGGAAGGGCTGTTTTTAAACAACACCCAGATGGGCCTGATCGCTACCGGAAACCTGGTGGGCTACACGGTTTTTTCTGTGGTTGGCGGTTTTCTCGCCTCCAGGTTCGGGCCGCGGATTGTGATCAGCTGCGGCCTGCTGTTGACCGGCGCCAGCATGTTCCTGACGGGGACCGCGGGGGGGCTGGCCGGGGTAGTGGCCTACCGCTTTTTGACCGGTATGGGCAGCGCGGGCAGCAATATCCCGGTGATGGGACTTATTTCGGCCTGGTTCGCTCCTGAACGCCGCGGCATGGCGGCCGGTTTTCTGGTCGGCGGGTCTGGTTTCGGCTTCCTGATTACCGGGTTTCTGGTACCCGGTGTAATTACGGCCTACCCGCAAAACGGCTGGCGCCTGAGCTGGTTTATCCTGGGCGGGGTAGTGGCATTATTGGGGGTAATAGGCTGGATTTTACTGCGGAACAACCCCTCGGAAAAAGGGCTGCAGCCCGCGGGAGCCCCTGCCGGCCGCCTCGCGGGGGAAGGCGTGGCAGGCGCCGGCGCCGCCGGCGGGCGGCAGGATAGGCCCGCAAGTCAAGGCGCTATTGCCTGGAACAAGGTTTACGGGTCACCGGCCTTGTGGCGCCTGGGCCTGGTTTACCTGTTCTTTGGTTTCTCCTATATTATTTACGGCACCTTTTTCTCAGCCGCCATGGTCAGCGACAAAGGTTTCAGCCAGGCCCAGGCGGGCGCGGTATGGTCTGCCATAGGGGGCCTCGGTATTGTCGGCGGTATCCTTTGGGGTGTCGTCTCTGACCGGTTGGGACGAAAGCAAGCCCTAGCCCTGGTCTTCGGGCTGCAGGCGGTCAGCTTCTTCTTGTTCGCAGTTGCCGGCGCAGCCTCTACGCTGTATATATCCGCCTTCCTATACGGGCTTTCCGCTTTTAGCATCCCCGGCATCGTTGCGGCCGCCTGCGGCGATTATATGGGCCCGCGGCTGGCCCCGGCGGCTCTGGGCATGGTAACGCTTTTCTTTGCCCTGGGCCAGGCCGCCGCTCCGTCCGTGGCCGGCTTCCTGGCAGACTCGGCCCACTCTTTTGGCCAGGCCTTTTTGCTGGCCGCGGCGGTGGCCTTCCTGGGCGGCGTTGGCTCTCTCACCCTGCGCGCGCCGCAGCAAAAATTGTAATAAACTGGTAGGCTGAATATATTTGAAATAGCTGGCAAAGGCTGTTAAGTACAGATATAATAAAGCCGACCTGTGAAATAACGGAATTACCTTCAGCTGTTGAGGGAGGGGAAGAATATTGGCTGGTAAATCGATTATTATCATCGGCGCCGGGCTGGCCGGTCTGTCCACAGGCTGTTACGCGAGGATGAACGGCTACAGCACGCGTATCTTTGAGAGCCACACTTTACCGGGGGGGCTTTGCACCGCCTGGCAGCGCAGGGGGTATACCATAGACGGCTGCATCCACTGGTTGATGGCCTGTAAGCCCGGCGACTCATTTCGCAGGATTTATGATGAACTGGGCGCTTTTGAAGGAAACAGGCTGATGCCTCTGGAAAATATCGTCTGCTGCCGCGACGAGGCCAGCGGCAGGAGCCTGGCGGTAACCGCTGACCTGGACCGCCTGTCCGCCGATATGAAGGCACTGTCGCCTGAAGACGCGGGTGCCATTGACGAGCTGGTGGAGGGCAGCCGGGCTTTAACAGGCTTTGATACTGGCATACCTAAACCGGCAGAAATAAAGGGAAAGCTGGACAGCCTCAAAGAGATATGGCAGGTACGCGGGCTTCTGAAGTATGTGCTGCGCTACAACATGTCTGTTAAAGATTTCGCGCAGCGCTTTAAGGACCCGTTCCTGCGCCGCTGCGTCACCGACCTTTTTGTCCCTGAGATGCCCACATATTTTCTTTTTGTGGTGCTGGGGCAGCTGGCAGGCGGCCAGTTGGGCCTGGTTGAAGGCGGCTCACTAAGATTTTCCCAGGCCATAGCCAGGCGCTACCAGGCTTTGGGCGGAGAGATCAGCTACGGGGCAAGTGTGCAGAAAATACTGGTGGAAAATGACCGGGCGCTGGGGGTCTGTTTGGCGGACGGCTCGGAGCACCGGGCTGACCTGGTGGTTTCGGCCGCTGACGGGCACAGTACTATCTTCGAAATGCTCGGAGGGCGCTACGTGGACCAGGCCACCCGCCACCGGTTTGCCAGCTGGCCTTTGTTTGAGCCGGTGATTTTGGTCAGTTTCGGAGTATCGCGCCAGTTTCCGGGCGAACCGTCCTCCAGCCTGATCTGGCTGCGGGAGCCGTTGTCTGTGGGCGGGCAGGAAGTAAAAACCTTCATGCTGCGTGTTTTCAACTATGACCCAACGCTGGCGCCGCCGGGCGGCACAGTGCTTCAGGTTATGTTCGAGGCTGGCTACGGCTACTGGTACAACCTGCGCCAGGAGAGCAGCCGCTACCAGGCTGAAAAGTCAAAAGCCGCGGCAGATGTGCTGGCCAGGCTGGAGGGGTATTATCCGGGCCTGGCAGCGCAGGTGGAGGTGGCTGATGTGGCCACGCCGTATACTTTTTGGCGTTATACCCACAATTACCGGGGTTCCTACGAGGGTTGGCTGATGACGAAGGAGGCGGTAATGGCCCGTGTGCCGAAAACGCTGCCGGGCTTGGCTAATTTTTATATGGCCGGCCAGTGGGTGGAACCTGGCGGGGGCATACCCCCGGCGCTTTATTCGGGCCGCAATTTAGTACAAATCCTCTGCAAGCTGGATGGAAAGACTTTTACAGCGCGTTAAATTTTACTTAAGAGGCCAGCCGGACACAGTTCCTGCCCTCTGTCTTGGCCAGGTACAGCGCTTCGTCAGCCCTCTTTATAATTGAATCGATAGTTTCTCTCTCATCTTTCTTCAAAACGGCCACCCCGAAGCTGGCCGTTATTTTTAAATTATCGGGAGAGGTTACTCCCAACTGCAGCTCCCGTACCCTCAAACAAAGGCGCCGGGCGATCATGACTGCCTGTTTTTCAGCAACGCCGGGCAGGCAGAGAATAAATTCTTCCCCGCCGAAACGGCCAACGAAGTCATAGGAGCGGCACTGCTGCGAGAGAAAGTCGGCAAAATTCTTTAAAACCTCGTCACCGACCGGGTGGCCGTGGGTGTCATTGATTGTTTTAAAGAAATCAATATCAGTTAGGATTACCCCCAAAGACAAGTTCTCCCGGCCGGCCCTGTTGATCTCGGCGTCAAGCTGTTTTTCGAAGGCGCGGCGGTTCAGCACGCCGGTCAGGTAGTCGGTGTTGGAGAGGAGTTCGGCCCGCTTGCGCGCCTGTTCCTCCCTGCGCTTGGAGAGCAGCAGGCTGCTGTAGTCATTAAAAGATTCATAAGTAGTTTTGGCCAGCTCTTCATAAGCGGCTTTTATTTCTTCATAGGCTATTTTGAGCTCTTTATAGCGCAGGTTTTGTTTTTTGTCGTTTTCAGTCAGTTCTGGTTCCGCATAATCACGAATCATACATAATAGCCTCGCTTTACTGCCGCTGCCGGCGCTTCTTGATACTATTTCCACCGGAAAGATGTCCCCGTTTTTGTTTTGCTGCAGTGTTTCTATCTCAGTGGGCTTCTCCCTGGATTTAGCTGTCAGGTCCGCTACGTCCAGGATCATATCCGGCGCCAGCAAGTCCAGGATATTCTTTTTCTTAAGCTCTTCAATACTATAACCGTAAGCCTTTATGGCGTTTTCATTAGCGTCAGTGATTCTCCCGTCACTCCTGGTGATCAGGACTATATCCTTGTTTTGCTGCAGGAGATGCTGAAAAAAGAGCTGGTACATTTTCTACCACCATGTTATAAAAATTTTTCCCTTATAAAATTTCTTCGTCGGAATATGTCAATATTCCTTTATTGTACCAGGCTAATAACACATTTTTATTTGCACTCATATGCTGGCAATAAAATGTTGCATGAGAGCGGGGCCAGCGTTTTTATGGTTGTTATCAACAACGAAGAGTTGTGCACGGCAGGCAGTGACCATGCCGTGATTACCTGGGTTACGCCGGGTGCAAAAACTGACACTAATATTTTGCTGGGCGAGGACCCAAAGATCTTGTCCCAATATTCCGGCCTGCCTGACACCGAATACCACCAGGTGGAAGTATCCGGCCTGAAACCGTCCACCCGCTACTGGTATACTGTTGAAAGCGGCGGGGTCAGCGGCTCCCTCAATTCCTTTATGACTTTGCCCGCGCCGGAGGGAAAACTGCTGTTCAGTCTGGGGCTGATCAGCGATGTCCATGCCGCCTTTGGCGATTCGGTAAATGATGTGAACGAAAAATATTTCGGCAAACTCACTGACTATTCAGGCGCCCTTTTTGAACAGTGCGTCAGGGATATGAAACAGAGAAACGTCAATCTGGTCATAATCACCGGCGACCTGACGGACTCGGCCAGCGAGCTGCAGTATCAGGTGCTGAAAAGATCCCTGCTGCCTGCTTTTGGCGATATTCCCTACGTAGTTTGTATCGGTAACCATGACAAATATCTTAAGTACGCGGGCCGGGGAGAGCAAGGATTTTTACAATATATCGCCAACCGGGCGGCAACCCGGAGCATTTTCAGCATTATGGGCTGCCAGCTGCTTTTCCTGGACAGCTGCGTCCCGGACAAAGACTGGGGACAGATTGGCGGGGAGCAGCTGAGTTGGGTGGAGGAGCGCCTGCGGGAGGGAGGGGGGCGTCCGGCCTTCATATTTCTCCACCACCCCTGCAATGGTTTCGATGTTTGGCTGGGCGCCAAGGACTACAGGAGGTTTCAGCAGACCATCAGGCGCTTCCCTGAGGTCAGGGGCGTTTTTTACGGGCACATGCACCACCATAAGGTAAGCACCAGCCGTTTTGTGACCGGCAGTTTGCCCTATGTTGAACTGCCAGCCACAGTCCAGTTCCCCTGCTCCTACGCTGTGATGAGAGTGTATGAAAAGGGCTTTGAGTACAACGCGTATAAAATAAGCAGGCTTGATTTATCGGAAATGTCCCGCGAGCGCACTATTTTTAAACATGGCGGCATGACTATCTTTAACCTGTACAGTTTCGGCGGTATAGGAGATCGCAGTATCTCCTACAGCAGCGGGCGTCTGCACAGGCATAAGCAATATGAGCTGTCAATTACGGCGGAACACGCGGAAGCCGTGGAATTGCTGGCGCGCGCCCAGGCGGCGGGAGGGGCGAGCTGCGCGCCCGGTGCTAAAAGCGGTAAAACCAGGGTAATCCTGGCGCGTCATGATTCGCTCGGCCTGGCTTTGAGCTCGCATCTGCGGAAGATTAGGCTGCACGGCGTTAAAGCGTCGATTGTCAGAGAGGGCAGCTGGGGGCTGCCGGAAGAACTGAAGAAAACTAACAGTAAATAAAAATGTCGAAAATTTTTCCCTTTGCTGCAGGAAATTTCACACTGCCGCCGAAGTATAAAAAGCAGTTGTCCGGAAAGGAAGGTGGTTTCATCTTCGGTTAAATTTACAGTTTTTTTTGCGTCAGCAGTACGGTAGGTTTAGGGAAGTACAGTAGTGCAACAAGCGTAGGATGGTAATACGGCAGGCAAAGGGAGTATTGTTTAATATTTACCCTGTTCAAGTAAAATGAATTTTTTACTGCTGCCTAAAACTCCTATAGGGGTTTTTTTTATTTTAAAAATATTTTAAAGGAGGAAAAAGAGTGAAAAGATTATGGCTAGGCAATGTAAGGTGGAAGTTTGCACGGGCAACAGGTATGGTTTTGTTGTTAGTGACGGTTACAGCGTTGCTTGCCCTGACCGGGTGTTCATCGAAATCGTCTGAACCGGCAAAAAGCCAAAAGGTGGTTGAGCTTAAGCTGGCGCATTTTTTTCCGAGCACTCACCCAGCTGAGAAGGAATTAATTCAGCCCTGGGCCAAAGCTATCGAAGCAGCCACCAATGGACAGGTTAAAGTTACCAGCTATCCCCAGGAGACATTGCTTAAAGCAGACGCCATTTATGACGGTGTGGTAAACGGTATCGCCGATATGGGACTGTCATGTTTCTCTTACACCAGGGGACGTTTCCCCGCGCTTGAAGCTTTTGAACTTCCCGGGGTTACTTACAACAACTCCAAGGCAGCCAGCAAGGTCGCCTGGGAGGGGATAAAACAGCTCAAACCCAAAGAAGTGCAGGACACCAAGCTGATGATGGTGCTGACCACCGGCTCCGGAGATTTGTTTACAAAAGTTCCGGTGCAGAAAATGGAAGACTTGAAGGGGCTTGAAATAAGGGCTACCGGCCTCAGCGCCAAAACACTGAAGGCATTGGGAGCCAACCCCGTGGCTATGCCGCAGTCAGACGCCTATGAGGCACTGTCCAAGGGAGTTGTAAAGGGCAACCTTGGGCCGATTGAGGTGTTGCAGGGCTGGAAACAGGCCGAAGTCACCCAGTATATAACCAAGACGCCTTTCCTTTACAACACCCTGTTCTTTGTGACTATGAACCTTGACAAGTGGAACTCACTGTCTCCTGAAACGCAGAAGGCCATTGAAAAGGTCAACGAGGAATACTTTGAAAAAGTGGCCATGGGATTGTGGGACAAGCAGAACGAAGCTGCATTGAAATACGCGGTTGATGAGAAAGGCATGAAGCTGCTCACCCTGCAGAAAGAGGAGGCAGACCGCTGGATAACCACAATTAAGCCGATCCAGGATGAATATGTCGCCAGCATGAAGGACAAGGGAATCGAAGGCCGGCAGATACTGGACAAGGTCAAGGAACTGGCTGACAAATATAACGCGGAATATAAATAGGCTGGTGGAGGTAAGTACTTGAGATGAAAATGTTTTCAGGCCTGGTCACGGGACTCAGCCGGGTGCTGGACCAGGCGGCTGGTTTTTTTCTGGTCGCAACGATGATTTTGATCGTTGTGAACATATTGTTGCGCGTGATTTTTAAGACGCCGGTCTTTGGCGCCTATGAGTACGTGGGCCTGCTGACCGCCGTGGTGATCGGGCTGTCGCTGGCCTTCTGCGGCGTGCAGAACGCTCATATTGACATCAGCCTTGTGGTGGACTGGCTTCCCGCCAGACTGAGGGCAATTGTCAGCGCGTTAGTAAATATTGTTTCAATGTGTTTCATGGGTGTATCCGCCTGGTATGTCGGGGCTTATGCCAGGAGCATGATGCTCAGCGGCCTGGTCTCATCCACAACCCAGATGCCGATCTACCCCTTTGTCTACCTGATTGCCCTGGGTATGCTGGTCTACTGCCTGGTATTGCTGGTAAGATCGATCGAATCTATATGTAAGGCGGCTACAAACAAATGACATCACTCACAATTGGTTTAATCGGCATACTGGCTTTTCTGGTGTTGATCGCTTTGCGAATGCCGATAGCGGTCGCCATGGCTGTGGTTGGATTTGCAGGATTCAGCTTCATGGTTTCGCCGCAGGCAGCCTTAAACATGGTGGCCAAGGAGATGTACTCCAATTTATCTTCTTATTCATTAAGCGTCATTCCCATGTTTGTCTGGATGGGGTTTCTTGCTTATTATTCGGGAATCGGCACGAGGCTGTATGTTTTCGCTTACAAGCTGATCGGCCATTACCCGGGCGGTCTGGCTATAGCCACCCAGGTTGCCTGCGCCGTATTCGGCGCTATCTGCGGGTCGAACACCGCCACTGCGGCGACCATGGGCGCGATTGCCCTGCCGGAAATGAAGAAATACAAGTATGACACTTCCATGGCCACGGCCAGTGTTGCCGCCGGTGGTGTCCTGGGCGTGCTGATCCCGCCCAGCGTGATTTTCATTGTTTACGGGATGTCGACTGAACAGTCGGTAGGTAAGCTGTTTATGGCAGGGATACTGCCTGGTATATTGCTCATGCTGCTTTATATCCTGGCAATATATATCCTGACCCTCCGCAACCCCGCCCTGGGACCCGCGGGACCGAAGTCGGGCTGGCGGGAGCGGCTCGAATCGCTGCGCGGCGGGCTGGGAGAAGTGTTGTTCGTCTTCGTGATCTCTATCGGCGGCCTGTTTGCCGGGTGGTTCACTCCCACGGAAGCGGGCGCGGTAGGCGCCGCGGGAGTCCTGGCGGTTTGTCTGGTGGAGAGGCGGCTGAGCTGGGAGGGCTTCAAAAAATCACTTTATGACACCACCCGCACCAGCGCCATGATCATGTTCATGGTTGCCGGGGCTGTAATCTTTGGGCGCTTCATGGCCGTGAGCAGGGTGCCGTTTGAGCTGGCCAACTGGGCCGGCGGGCTGGACCTGCCCTCTTTTGCCATCATGTTCATAATAATATTGATATACCTGGTGCTGGGCTGCTTCATCGACGCGCTGGCGCTGGTCCTGCTGACCATACCTATTTTTTACCCGGTCGCGGTCACAACGCTTGGCTACGACCCGATCTGGTTCGGGGTGATCATTGTCATGGTGGTGGCCATGGGTGTGATCACGCCACCGGTGGGTATGAACGTCTATATCATTAAGGGCATTGTGCCTGATGTGCCCCTGGAAGTAATATTTAAGGGAGTGTGGCCTTTTTTGATCGCCATATTGATTTGTGTGGCGATCCTGATGGCCTTTCCGCAGATTGCCACCTTACTGCCGGACCTGATATCCCAGTAAACATTCATTTAAAATTAAACAAAATTTAATAGTTTTGTGTATAAGTTGTTTGCGAACGGTTAATATACTTATTGTATGCCACTTTATCCATTCCCTGCTCCCCGAGCAGGGTTTTTCTTTTTTTGCGTCGAAGTTATTGCAAGCCAAAATATTTGAATTTGTAGGGGGGAGATAGTTGGCTGAGAAAACAAAAAACAAAAAGAGCAACCAGTCTGCAAAAAACAGTAAAAGCGTTAAAAATGTTAAGAATGACAAAAACACAAAAAACATCAAGAATGCCGGAGGCGCCCAAAAGGGTAAAAGCGCTGCCGCCAAGACTTCAGCCAGGTCCGGCGCATCCATGTTTTCAGATAAAAAGAAAAGAAACATCATTTTTGCCGCTGCAGCTGTTATTATGATCATTCTGGCTGTCTCCATCGCCTACTGGTCAACCAAAAAAGGCGTGGAAACAGCAAAAACCGTTACCGTGCAAACCGCTAAAGGACCTATTGTATTTGAGGTTTACCCCAACAAGATGCCTGTTACAGTGGCCAATTTTGAAAAACTGGCCGGCTCTAACTTTTACGACGGCCTTACCTTCCACCGTGTGGAGGACTGGGTGATCCAGGGCGGCGACCCGCTGGGCAACGGTACAGGCGGACCTGGTTGGTCCATCCCGCTGGAAACGAACCAGGACCTTAAGAACGTGCGCGGCGCTGTGGCCATGGCCCGCAGCCAGGATCCCAACTCTGCCGGCTCACAGTTTTACATTTTGAAAAAAGACGCGAGTTATCTGGATGGACAGTATGCTGTCTTTGGCAAGGTGATCAAGGGTATGGACGTTGTTGACCAGATTGAAAAAGGCGATAAGATGGAGTCGGTAAAGATAGAGTAGACAAGCTATTTAAAATTAAGCCGTCTGATATGTAAGAAACCAAACTACCCCCGCTTAACGGCGAGGGTAGTCGCTATTTTGGGTATGTTATAATAAAAATAAAAGGAAGTTGATTAATGACACCAAAAAAGAAAAGCATTATTTTCAAGTACGTTAAAAAGTATTTTTTCCTAATGATTGGCGCTGTCCTGGCAGCAGTCGGGCTGGAAATTTTTATGGTGCCCAATAATATTATTGACGGCGGGATAGTGGGCGTTTCCATAATTTCCAGCACTCTCACCAGGCTTCCCCTGGGAGCTTTCATATTTATCCTGAATTTACCCTTTCTTTTTGTCGGGTACAAACAGATAGGAAAAACTTTCGTCCTATCCACATTGTTCTCGGTGACCATACTTTCCATAGGCGTTACGATTCTTCATCCTATTCCCGGGCTGACTAAAGATGTTTTGCTCGCGGCGGTTTTCGGCGGGATCGTCCTTGGGGTTGGTGTGGGCCTGATTATTCGCTACGGCGGCTCTTTGGACGGCACTGAAATAGTGGCCATCATTCTTGACAAGCGGACGGGCTTTTCCATCGGTGAAATCGTAATGTTTTTTAATATTTTCATTTTAAGCAGCGCCGGCCTGTTTTTTGGCTGGGACAAGGCGATGTACTCCCTGCTTGCCTATTTTATCGCCTTCAAGGTTATCGATGTCACCGTGGAAGGGCTGGACGAATCAAAAGCGGTGATGATTGTATCTGAAAAACCCGAGCAGATTGCTGAAGTGTTAATGGCCCGTTTGGGGAGGGGCGTTACCTTTTTGGACGGCAAAGGCGGCTACACAGGTGAAGTAAAAAGCGTCTTGTACTCAGTGATTACACGCCTGGAAATTGCCAAATTGAAATCTATCGTAGACGAAATAGATGAAAATGCTTTTATCACCATTAGTGATGTTCACGAAGTCATGGGCGGACGGTTCAAGAAGAGGGCAATTCACTGATCATAGTTTTTACCCGCAACCCTCCACGGTTTTTTCCATAAAACATACTGTGAAAGGCAGGTGATCATATTTCTTCAGGCCGGTCTCAATAAAACCATATATGCCATACCAGTTTTTCAGGACGGAATTCTCATTAACATTTGAGTTCCGCCAAATTTGTGAATGCCGGGTTTGCGGGACAATTCGTTTCTGTAAAGCTAAAAACATTAATAAAATGACCCGCGGTTCCTCTCTAAGATCAGGAGCCGCGGGTCTGAAATTTTACAAGCCAAATTGTTAATTTTACAATATATGTGATAACATAAGTAATAAGGCAATTATTTCTTCATAAACCTTTTGGCTGGAGACTATAATATTGAGGCAGGCAGAAACACCAGAAAAAACTGGTTTAGGTGACGCCCTGTGTAAACTCGATCAATTGTTTAAAGTGACGGGTCAGGATTTACGCGAGATTGCCGGGCGATTTCACCAAGCTATGCTCGACGGCCTGGCCGGCGCCATAGGGCCGCTGAAGATGCTCCCTTCATTTATAAGTACACCTTCCGGTCTGGAAAAGGGCAGGTTCTTCGCGGTTGATTTCGGCGGCACCAACGTCCGGATTTTACTGGTGGAACTGCTGGGGAACGGGCGATCCAGCATTTTAAAAAGAAAGTCTATGCCGCTGAAAGACCCTGCCGCTAGCTACGACTTCACTCAGGCGACAGCGACAGGCAGCGAGCTTTTTGATTTGCTGGCCGGGCAGATCAAGGGACTGGCCGTACCAGGCGAGGTTTGCGCGCTGGGCCACACTTTTTCTTTTCCATCCCGCTCTTATGACATCAACAAGGCCGTTCTGATCAATTGGACCAAGGAAATTAAAACCGGACAGGTGGAAGGCCGGGACATCAACCAGCTGCTGGCTGAAGCTTTGCGGCGCCAGGGCCTGCCCGGAGTTATTCCAGCGGCTGTTATTAACGACACAGTGGGCACACTGCTGGCGGCGGCTTATAGTGACCCCGGCGCCGATATCGGCTCCATCTGCGGCACCGGCCATAATACCTGTTACCTTGAACCCCGGCCTGCTTGCGGGCGCGGGCCGGTGATTATCAACCTGGAATCCGGTAATTTTAACCTTTTATCTTTTAATGTTTATGATCAGCTGCTGGACCAGGCCAGCGAAAAGCCGGGTGAACAGCGGCTGGAGAAAATGGTTTCAGGCCGTTACCTGGGGGAACTGACACGGCTGGTTGTCAGCAATCTGGCACGGCAGGGCTTGCTGCTGAGAGGCAGCATGACTGATCCGGATGGGCTGCTCCACCGGCCATACAGCATTGACACTGAGCTGGTAGCTCTGGCGCTGTCAGATGACTCACCAGGAATCGCCCGCCTGGGAGGCTGGCTGGCAGAAAATCTCGGTGTCAAGGAACCGCTGCCCGGGGAACTGGCGGCTATACGGCATATAGCGGGGCTTGTGGCGTCAAGGTCAGCCCGGCTGATTGCAGCTACTTATCTAGGTATCCTGAGACACCTTGACCCCGCTTTGCGGGATAGGCATACCATCGCCGTTGACGGCAGCCTGTATGAGAAAATGCCCGGTTTTGAGCGCAACATCCGGTCAGCCCTGGACGAGGTTTTGGCGGAAGGCGGCAACCGGGTGGCACTAAAACTTACCAAAGAAGGTTCGGGTATTGGCGCGGCTATAGCCGCGGCGATAGCTTCAAAACAACAGATAGATTAATACCGGGGTGAAATTAATTGAAGGCACTGGGCCTGTGTATAGGAGCTTCTAATATAAGCCTGGTTTTGTTGGAAAAGGACCAGCATCATCACATAAGCGTGCTGGAGACCAGGACCGCGCCCCATGAGGGCAACCCCCGCGGCGCCATCATGAACATGGCTGACGCGGCGCTGCTGCGCTCTGTGGACAGGGTCGCCGTGACGGGAAGAAAGCTGAAAAGCAAATTGAACGCTTCCGCCATTTCCGAGCCCGAGGCGGTGGAGCAGGCTTTTGCATTTATAAAAGAAGAATACCGCGGCGCCGATGTGATCGTCAGCGCGGGCGGCGAGACTTTTATCGCCTATAAGCTGGACCGGGAAGGCAAAATCACCAACGTTTTTACCGGAAACAAGTGCGCTTCCGGAACGGGAGAATTTTTCCTGCAGCAGATTAAAAGAATGGATTTAGGTATTGAAGAAGCGGTATCCATTGCTGATCTGGACAACCCGTACAGGGTGGCCGGGCGCTGCTCCGTTTTTTGTAAGAGCGACTGTACGCACGCCTTGAACAAGGGCGCCCCCAAAGAAAGAGTGGCCGCCGGGCTTTGCGAGATGATGGCTGTGAAGGTACAGGAGCTGCTGAAAAAAACTGAGTATGACACGGTATTGGTTGTAGGCGGGGCCTCCGCCAATACGGCCATGATCAATTTTTTGAAAAAGGAGATTGACAAGCTTTACATACCTGAGGAGGCCAGGTATTTTGAGGCGCTGGGCGCCGCTTTATGGGCGCTGGACACGGAAACGATCCCTGTGGCCCGCCCGGAAAACCTGTTTAAAGCAGGAGAAGGCTCTTTTACATACCTGCCGGCTATTAAAGATTTCACTTCCAAGGTTGATTTCAAGGAAACCTTTCGCCAGGAAGCGCAAAAAGGGGATACCTGCATTATTGGTTTGGACGTCGGCTCTACTACCACTAAAGCAGTGGTGATGCGGGCCGGCGACAACGCCATCCTGGCCAGCTGTTACCTGCGCACCAACGGCGACCCGATTGGAGCTTCAAGACAGTGCTACCGCGAGGTCAGCCGGCAGTTAAAAGAAGAAGTGCATATAACGGGGCTGGGTGTGACCGGGTCCGGCAGGCAGATCGCCGGCCTGCACGCCCTGACTCCGGCGGTGATAAATGAGATTATCGCCCACGCGGCTGCCGCAGTCTATTTCGATCCCCTGGTGGACACCATTTTTGAAATTGGGGGGCAGGATGCCAAGTACACTTATATAACTAACGGAGTGGCCTCCGACTACGCCATGAACGAGGCCTGCTCCGCGGGAACAGGTTCTTTTCTGGAAGAGGCCGCGCGGGAGTCTCTTTATATCAGCACTGAAGAAATAGGGGACATCGCCCTGACCAGCGACAGGCCTCTTAACTTCAGCGACCAGTGCGCAGCTTTTATCAGCAGCGATATTAAAAGCGCCATCCAGGAAGGGGCTGAAGTGCGTGACCTGGCCGCGGGGCTGGTCTACTCTATCTGCCTGAATTACATTAACAGGGTCAAGGGGAACCGGGCAGTGGGGCGGAAGGTTTTCATGCAGGGAGGGGTTTGCTACAACAAAGCCGTACCGGCGGCGATGGCCGCGCTGACCGGCAAGGACATCATTGTGCCGCCGGAGCCGGGGCTTATGGGTGCTTTCGGGGTGGCGCTGGAAGTGAAGAACAAGCTCGCGCTGGGGCTGCTGAAGCCCGCGTCGTATGATCTGGAAGAGCTGGCGGCGCGTGATATTTCTTACGGTGAGCCTTTTACCTGCGCCGGGGGCAAAGAAAAGTGCGACCGTAAATGCTCTATCAACAGGATTAAAATACTGGGGAAGTTTTACCCGTTTGGCGGCGCCTGCAACAAATACGTCAACCTGGTCAGGGAGCAAAAGGAGCCCGATCTTGAGAAGTTTGACCTGGTCAACCTGCGGGAAAGACTGGTGTTTAAAAAATTCGGGACTGAAAGGGGCAAGCGCCTGCTGCCGCCCAATCACAAAACTGTGGCGCTGAACAATTCCCTGCTGACAAACACGCTTTTTCCCCTTTACTATAACTTTTTTACCGCCCTGGGCTTTGACCTGCTGCTGGGCGAGGATATTGACGCGGTCGGCGTGGAGAGAAGAGGCGCGGAATTCTGTTATCCCGTCGAGATCGCGCACGGTTCGCTGATGGGTTTACTCAAGAAAAATCCCGATGTCTTTTTCCTGCCGCACGTTGGCTCGCTCCCTGTGGAGAAGGGTATTGACACCAGTGTCACCTGCCCTTTTGTCCAGTCTGAACCATACTACCTGCAGACGGCCTTTGATGAGTTGAAAGGCAAGCTGCTGCTGACGCCGGTGTTTAATTTCGCCGGTGGTTACGAGCAGGAGCAGGGCAGTTTTGTTAATATCGGCAGGCAGTTGGGGGTTAGCGCGAAAGCGGCGAAAGAAGCTTTCAGCCTGGCCGTACAGGCCCAAAGGGATTTTCATGACGAGTGCAAAAGAATTGGCCTGGCGTTTTTAGAGGATCTTGCCAAGCATCCGGAGGAAACTGCTGTGGCGCTTTTTGGGCGGCCGTATAACGCCTTTACTAAGAAAGCCAACATGGGCATCCCGCAGAAGTTTGCTACCAGGGGCTACCGGATTATTCCCTATGATTTTTTACCCTACGGGGATGAGGATACTTTTGAAAATATGTTCTGGGCGCAGGGTCAGATGAACCTTAAAGCAGCCAGGTTTGTCAGCCGCCACCCGCAGCTTTTTGCCACCTACATCACAAATTTCAGCTGTGGCCCGGACTCCTTTATTGTCAGCTTCTTCAGGGACATTATGGGCGATAAGCCTTCTCTGACCCTGGAACTGGACAGCCACTCGGCGGATGCCGGCCTGGATACACGGGTGGAGGCTTTCCTCGATGTTGTCAAAAGCTATATTGAAACCGGCAGGAGAGAAAAGGCCGCCGGGCAGGAAAAATTTAAGCCGGCATCGGTGGTTACTGACGGCGACAAAACCTGGGTGGTGGACTCTGGGGGGAAAAGGTACTCCTTAAATAACCCCAGAGTGCATGTGCTCATGCCGTCGATGGGGGACCTCGGCTCAAAGCTGCTGGCCGCTTCCCTAAGACATTTCGGCATCAACACCACAGCAGTGCCCGCCCCCGCGTCCAGGGAGCTGAAAATCGGTAAAGGCTACGCTTCCTGCAAGGAATGCCTGCCGCTGATTCTAACCGTGGGCAGCCTGTTTGACTACCTTGAAAAGAGGGAGAACGGGGATGAGCTTCTGGTCTACTTTATGCCCACATCCTCCGGGCCCTGCAGGTTTGGGCAGTACAACGTGCTTATTAAAAGCCTGATTGAGAAGATGAAGCTGAAGGATGTGACCCAAATCTCGCTGACCTGTGAGAACAGCTATGCGGGACTGGGCACAGGCTTTACCATAAGAGCCTGGCAGGCTGTGATTATCGGTGATGTGCTTGAGGAAATCTACAGCGCCATCCTCACAATCGCCAGGGATAAAGACAGTGCCCTCGGTGTTTTCAATGATGTTTGCGCCAGGATCATCCGCAGTGTGGAAAAAGACGATTGGAAAGGACTCAAGGAAAACCTCAGGGAAGCCGCGCGTACTTTGCAGACCATCAAAAAGGAACGGCCTCTGGCACAAACACCCAAGGCGGCTCTGGTCGGAGAGATCTACGTGCGCAGGGACGGGTTTTCCAGACAGTACCTGGTTGAAAGACTGGCTGGCAGGGGCATCATGGTCAAGACCGCGCCTATAGCGGAGTGGGTGTACTTTTGTGATTACCTGATGAAAAATAATCTTAATGCCGGCAGCAATAAAAAAGGTTTTATCGGCAGCTACATTGAACAATTTTTCAAAAATATGTATGAAAGGACTATAAAAGGGATATTCTCGCACTCCGGCCTGTATGAGGCGCACATGGTTGATGTGGAGAAAATGATCGATAATGTTTCAGCCCTGATCTCGCCGAAGCTAACGGTGGAAACAATACTGACCGCCGGCGCGGCAGTCACGGAAGTGGTCGAAGAGGTAGCCGGGGTTATTTCAATCGGCCCGTTTGGCTGTATGCCCAGCAGAATCGCTGAAGCAGTGCTTAACGCTAAAATGAGCGAAACAAAAATAGCCACTGCCGGAGACAGAGAGCTGGTGGCCAGGGTGATGCAGCGCTGCCCGTCACTGCCGTTTCTGGCCGTTGAAACAGACGGCAACGCTTTTCCCCAGGTTATTGAAGCCAAACTGGAGATATTCTGCCTCCAGGTGAAAAGGCTGCACGACCGGATCCAGGAAGTAAAAGCAAAAGGCGCGTATGGAAAAGTTGCCGGAGCCGAAAGGATAGGGGAGTGCCAGGGCATATTAAACAACCTGCGCAAAGCCAGGTAGAGCAGAGATTATAAAAAGGGAGAGGGTGATCAGTTGTCTTTTAAAGATATTCTTTTTACCAGGCAGGACGCTGTCGCTACTATTACCATGAACCGTCCGGCCAATTTCAACGCTCTGAATCTCAGCCTGTCCGAGGAACTGAACGCTGCGCTGGAAATGTGCGGCAGGGACCATGAGATCAGGGTGGTTGTGCTTACCGGCAGCGGCAAAGCTTTCTGCTCCGGCGGTGATATCAAGTATTTTGAGCAGTTTGCCGGCTCGCAGCCGGACGAGCCTGTCTACCGCCTGCTGGACCCCCTGCACCGCGTCGTTCTGAACATCCGCCAGATGCCCAAGCCGGTGCTGGCCAGCATCAACGGAGCGGTCGGCGGCGCCGGCATGTCGCTGGCGCTTTCCTGCGACCTGCGCATCTGTTCCTCCCAGGTCAAGTTTAAACAGGCTTATACCAGCCTGGGCCTGGCGCCTGACGTCGGCTGGTGCCTCTGGACAGGTTTGCTGGCGGGTTTCAGTAAGGCCTGTGAGATGATTTTCCTCGACCCGGTTTATGACGCCGGGCAGGCCATGGCTATGAACCTTGTGCACAAAGTTGTGGAGCCGGAAGCCCTGGCGGAGGAGACGCGCCAGTGGGCTGAGCGTCTGGCTGCAGGGGCTACGCGCTCTTATGCCGTAGCCAAGGCCGGATTGAACCACGCGCTGCTCACATTATTGGAGCGCCAGCTTGAGGTCGAGCGCCAGGGTGTGCTGGAAGCTGCGCGTTCCGGTGACTATCAGGAGGGATTGAGCGCTTTTTTGGCCAAGCGCAAACCGGCTTTTAAAGGGGTTTAGGTTAATTTTTCTGGAGCCTGGTGAAAAAATACGATATAATAACCGTATTAACTGACCAGACTACTGGAGGAGAAAACATGGATATATTTTCTGCCATTGGCAACACACCGCTCGTGGAATTAAAGAATCTCACCAACGGGAGCAAGGTAAGGGTTTTCGGCAAGCTTGAAGGAAATAACCCGGGTGGCTCAATCAAGGACCGTCCCGCCTACTATATGATTAAAAAAGCCGAGGAGTCCGGCGAGCTGGTTAAAGGCAAGGTCATACTGGAGCCGACCTCCGGCAACACCGGGATTGCCATAGCGATGATAGGCGCGGCCAAAGGGTATGCTGTGAAACTGGTTATGCCGGGCTGTGTAAGCACGGAGAGAAGCCGCATTCTGGAAGCTTTCGGAGCGGAGGTAGTCCTCACTCCTGCGTGTGAAGGGACAGACGGCTCGATCAGGGAAGCGCACCGGATTATTGAAGAAGAGCCGGAAAAGTATTATATGCCCAACCAGTTTACGAATATAAACAACACCCTTTCTCACTACGAGACCACCGGTCCGGAGATCTTTGCGCAGACCGAAGGGGAGATCGACGTTTTTGTCGCGGGAATGGGCACAACCGGGACGCTGATGGGGACAGGCCTCTTCCTGAAAGAAAAAAAACCGCAGATAAAAATCATCGGGGTCGAGCCTTGCAGAGGACATGCCATCCAGGGGCTGAAAAATATGGAGGAAGCGATAGTCCCGAAAATCTACCACCCGGAGCAGATGGATGAGAAGGTCAACATAGAGGATGACGAGGCTTATGAGACGGCCAGGCTGCTGGCTACCAAAGAAGGTATTTTCGTGGGCATGTCCAGCGGCGCGGCAGTGGCCGCGGCATTGCGCGAAGCCAAGAAGATGGTTTCCGGCACCATAGTGGCCATCCTGCCGGACCGCGGTGACCGCTATCTGAGCACAACCCTGTTCAGGTCAATCTGCGCCAAATGCTCCCCCTAGAAAAAATTGACATAGGCAATAAGACGTAGGTCGTAGGTATGCATGATTGTGTCATGGGTCAAAGACCCATGAGGAATTCAGGATAAACCTACGGCTTACGGCCTACTACCTACGACTGAAACTGTAAGTGTAAAACTGGGACATTCCTGTGGGGATGTCTCTTTTTAATGTAAACTCTCCCCTCCTTTCCTGTCGAAATAAACTATAATATTTGTCAAGGAATAACCCCTTTTTTACTGAATACTTCCAGTAAAAAGTAGGGGGGTGTTTCACATCAGCATAGAGGTTGAGGAAATTTTCTGCGGGAGGGTGGAGCGCATGGTTAATGTGTACACCAGGAGAAGGCCTGTAAAAGAGCCGGGCAGGGTTTGGCTGGATATTACCCGCCTCTGTGTCAACCAGAGCTGTCAGTACTATGACGACGAAGAAGAATGCCCTCTGGAAAGAAAACATGGCTGATTCCCGGGGCAGGCCGGCGTAAGCTCCGCTGGATATATCAAGATCAGGACCCGGCTGTAGGCCGGCCGGGTCCAGGAAGGTTTAAGACATTTTTTTGACACTGTCAGCGTTAATATCTTTTGACCCCTTGGCAACGTAAGTTTTGCAGCAGGTTGCCATACAGGAACCGGCTGTGGCGGGAGTCAGCTGTTTAGCCATGGTCGCGTCAATATGGTCAAGATGTTGGCTGCCGAACTCGTCCGTAGATACAAGTATTTCGTTGGCTTGACACTTGTTGCCCTGGATCCAGTAATGGCAGTCGTTGACGATACAGTGAATGTGCTGTTGATTCATCAACTTTATTTCACCCTTTCATTTTATTTTTGCTGCGTTAATATTTTGTTCTGTTGATAAGCAAATTATTAGATAGCTCAATCTTTAACTTTTTGTTATATTTTTAAAAAAAGGAATTGGAGGTCATACAATTGCAGCCGCGCTTCAATATTATCTGGTTGATTCTGATTACCGGGGCAGGTGTGCTTGGCTTGCTGTATCTCTGGTACACTCTTTTCCCCGGCCGGGTTGCTGCCGACACCTTGCTGTATTTCAGCGCGGAGCAGGTTGAGCGCGGCAGGCAGTACAGCAGGGCCATTCGCCTTGTCTATATCTTCTCTGTTTTCGCGCAGGCCGCGTTCCTGGTCTGGTTTATTTACTCAGGCCGGGCTTCTTCTCTTGCCCGCTGGTCGGAACAAACCGCCGGGGGGTTCTGGACCGGCCTTTTGCTGTTTTTTCTGATGCTCTGGCTGTTTCTGCAGCTTGTAAACCTGCCCTTCACACTTTTCAGCAGCTACTTTTGGCAGCACTGGTGGGGCTTTTCCACCCAGACCATGGGAGCCTGGTGGGTCGATTATGTTAAGGAAAGCGTTATCAGCCTGGTTCTGTCCGCTGCAGGTGTGCTTATCCTTTTCCGGCTGATGGGCCGCTGGCCCAACACCTGGTGGCTGGCCGCCGCCGCCTTTCTTTCAGTCTGGATTTTAATTCAGACTTTTCTCTGGCCTGTGGTTGTCGCTCCGCTATTCAACCGCTTTACCCCGGCCACTGATCCCGCCGTGACTTCCATGGTAAGGGATCTGGCTGATAAAGCAAGGCTGCCTGTGGATGAGGTGCTGATTATGGACGCCAGCAGCCGCACCACCAGAACCAACGCTTATTACGCGGGTTTGGGCAGCACCAAAAGGATCGTGCTGTATGACACTCTGTTAAAAACATACCCGCTGGATGAAGTGAAAGCGGTGGTCGCCCATGAAATGGCGCACTGGCTGAAAGGCCACATTATTAAAGGCTTGATCCTGGGTATCCTGGGCAATTTCATCCTCTGGGTATTTTTGTTCTGGCTGCTGCGGGAGACTGTGCCGCTCCTGACACGCAACCCGGCAGCCTGGGCGGTGATCCTGCTGTTCTTTTTGCTCACTTCTTTCGCCGGCAGCCCCCTGCAGAACTATATCTCCCGGCGTATGGAAACAGAAGCCGACCGCACCTCCGTGGCGCTGACCAGAGACGTACCGGCCGCTGTGCGCCTGGAGGTAGACCTGGCTGTCAGCAACCTGACCGACGTGGCGCCGGCTCCCTTTGTGCAGTGGTTTGGATACAGCCACCCGCCGGCAGCGGTACGGATTAAAACGGTGGAGCAGGCCGGTGAAGCATTGTAAAAAATCCATACCATACTCCCCCACACATGGTCTATACTTCCACCGTAGCTGCCCACGAATTACTCGTGACTTTCCCTTAATAACTTTATTGAGTCACAAAAAAGTCAACTTGGTGGAAAGACAGGCATTAAAATAGCTGAAGGAAATGCTAGTAATGCACGTAAACGTTATATGACAGTCGGAGCCTAAAAAAGAAAAAGTAGCATCTCTGCTACTTTGGAGGAAATACTTCATTGTGAGTACCAATGATATAGAAAGTATTAATCTGGTCTTGCCCATCTGAAGTAATCTCAATAATTATGCGTATCGACATATTAACACTTATCTCGAAAAAGCTATTTGTACCCTGGATTTTCTTATAACGGAGTGAAGGGTGGCCGGGTTCTGACATAAATAATTCAATAGCTTTTACAGCCTGCTTAAAAGAATTATTATCAAGAGACTTAAATTGTTTATCAAATTTACGGGTTGAACGGAACCGTTTGGTCATTGCTCAATACCGTCCAGAAATTCTTTAACAGTCTTAAATTCCCTGGTATTTCCCGATTTAATATCTTCCTTGGCATCCAATAAATCCCTTTGTGTTCTATCAGCCCAAAAATAAGCCTGACTGGAAGGCACAAGTTTCATTGGTTCAATGATAATCTTATTGTCGACCAAACTGATATCAAGAACATCGCCTTCATTAATGTTTAAGGAATCACGGATATCTCTTGGAATACTAATCAGATTACGCTTTTGAACAAAAATCTTATGTGAAAAAGTTTGAGTTTCAGACATAAAAACCACCTCAAGCATATTGTGCTTACAGTATATACGTAATTACGTAAAAAAGCAATAGCTTAAAGACAAATAAAAAAATATCGCTCCGACCATAAAATAACAGATTATTCCCAACACTTAGCCAAGATGGAAGTGGTCGGGACGCATGAATACACGGAACGTTAGACGCCTTTCCGGAGGTGGGAGAGATGAATGTTTTAATTTTTGGCGGGACTGGTTTTATCGGGAGAAACCTGACTGAAGAACTGCTTGCCAGCGGGTATCAGGTGTTCGTTGTGACGAGGAATAGACAAAGAACCGCCAACAGCCTGGGAAGTAAAGTAAAGGTAATAGAGTGGGACAATAATTTCATTTTTTGGAAAAAGCTTTTAACAGAAAATTTGATGCGATTGTATGCTTGAGTAATGCTATTAACGAGGAAGAAGTTGACCCCGTGGAAGCACTGAACAGTATGCAGAGAGTGCTGAATAACAATGGTATAATCATCTTTGATCAGGGCCAAACCGATTTCACCATGAAAAATCCCCCGAAATACTTTCCCGAAGTAAACGACAGGGATTTTTCCAGATTATTCACTATGTCATATGAAGAAAAGATCATGACAGTAAATATTTTTGATTTTCTTCATAAGGAAAATCAATATGATTTTAGACACAGTGAATTTAAAATATGGCTGAGAATGATGTCCGATTGGGAAAAGATTATGGAACAAACGAAATTGAACGCCACCTTTTACGGTAATTGGGATTTTGAACCGTATAACGAGAGGAGAATGCCTGTGCAGTGGAGTGAGTTGTATCACAGCGATAAAATGCCTTCCTTTGAGGATATTGAGCGCTATGTCGGCAAAGGAGCGCCGCTGTGGCGGGAACTACTTTCATATATTGAAAACGCATATCAGGTCCGGCCCAAAATGAATTACAGCAAATGCGCCGCTCAGCCTGGCTGGAATATTAAATACCAAAAAAGCGGCAAGTCGCTTTGCACACTTTATCCAATGGAAGACTACTTTATCGCGCTTGTAGTTGTAGGTGCGAAAGAGGAAAAAGAGGTGGAATTGTCGCTCTCAATGTTTACACCTTATGTAGCCGGCTTATACCGGCGCACACCTTTTTCCTGCGGGGGCCGCTGGCTGATGATTGACGTTAAAGAGAAGGCTGTGCTGAATGATGTTGAAAGTCTAATAAATATTAGAGTAAAGCCCAAGGTAAAAATTTAGCGCAAACAAGGAGACAAGGGGACACAGAAGCAGCTTTTCCCCTGCTCTGAAAATAATCATCCGGGGGTGGATAAAATGTGGACCAGGAAACTTTTTAATCTGCATGAAAGCATAGGGTACAGTCAGGAATGTCCCTATGATTTTTGCTTCTTTTCAATGAATATAACTTAGTAATGAGTGGAAGCTTATGAGTTAAAAAAGCGGGGGACTCATTATGGCTGAAACCAACAGCATGACTTTAGGCAGAATAATTTTCACCCTTGTCTATATCCTGCTTTTCCCGGCGCTGCTGCTTTTGCTTTCCGGGGACTGGCTCTGGGTGGAGGGCTGGATTTTCAGCGTCTGGTTTGCGGTACTTTGTTTTTCAACTATCATCCACCTGTACCGCCACGACCCCGCCCTGCTGGCGGAAAGGTACAAAAAACCCGGAACAGGCAACCAGAAAGGATGGGACAGGTATGTTGTTGCCGGCCTTTTATTAGGTTTTATAGCCTGGATTGTGATCATGCCGCTGGATGCGAAAAGATACGGGTGGACAGTGTACCTCCCGCTGTGGGTCAAAGTTTTAGGGTTTATTGCATTATTACTTTCATTTTTCTTTTTCTACCGGTCGTATGCCGACAATACCTTTGTGTCGGCACTGGTCAGGATCCAGGCTGAGCGCAAGCAGCGAGTGGTGTCGACAGGAGTTTACAGTATAGTACGGCATCCCATGTATCTAGGGGGGATACTGCTTTTTATCGGAGCGCCGCTGCTGCTGGGTTCGCTGTATGGTTTGATTATCGGCCTGGCCATGTTTTTTCTTTTAGCGGGCAGGATTTTAGGTGAGGAAAAAATGCTGGTAGATGAACTGGAAGGGTACGAGGATTATAAGAAGAAAGTAAGGTACAGGTTGTTTCCCTATATATGGTGAATACAAATGATAGAGAGGTTGATCTATGTCCAGGGTAGCTGTGATAATCGTTGGTATTCTTGCTGTTTTAATAATTTTGTTTTTTGTAGTGTCAGCTGCGGCAAGCAGCCTGTTCAACCGGCAGGTGAAAAAAGAAGTAAAAGAGCTCTTCGAAAATAACCCGGAGCATAAAAAGGAGATTGTTACAAAAGCGGATCTGGCAGGGCTGCCGCAGTGCGTGCAAAAATGGCTGGAACGGTCACAGGTTATAGGCAAGGAAAGAGCAAATACTGTGCGCCTGAAACAAAGGGGGTTGATGAGGCTTAAAGAAGATCAGCCCTGGATGCCTGTTGAGGCAGAACAGTATTTTACCGTAGATGAGCCGGGATTTATCTGGAAAGCCAGAGTCAGGATGAATCCACTTATTTACTTTGCGGGAAAAGACAAGTATGATCAGGGCAAAGGGGAAATGAATATAAAGGTGCTTTCCCTAATACCTGTGGTAAATGCCAGGGGAAATGAAATGGATCAGGGCGCCCTGCTGAGATATCTTGCGGAAATGGCCTGGTTTCCAAGTGCGGCTTTAAACAGCTATCTCAAATGGGAAGAAATAGACGCCAATTCGGCCAGGGTGACTATGAGCTACCAGGGCGTGACAGATTCCGGGATTTACACTTTTGACGACAATGGTGATATTGTCAGCTTTTTCGCCAGGCGGTACAGGGAAGAAAATGGCCGGTATATCCTGACTGACTGGGGAGGGGTCACAAAAGGTTATAATGAGTTTAACGGCGTCAGGATTTCTTCCCAAACGGATGTAATCTGGAAGTTGGAGACAGGAGATTTCACCTGGTTTCAATGCGAGATTACCGACATTGAATACAATAAACCACTTTTATACTAATTTCAATGAAACATCAACCGGTTGAATAATGAATAATGTACGAGGGGGCATTATATTGTCTACTTCAATGAAAGTAATAGCGGCTATAGCATTTATTCTATCGGCCGTTCTTTTTATGCTTTCTTATGTAAGCCGCATGCAATAAACAATCTATTTTTTGTAAAACTCTCCTGAGCTATAACTTGTCCATGCACCTTCCCGGGTGGTGTATCCGCCGGCGCCCCAGAAGCCGGAAGTGACGGGGCTGCCAACCGCGAGGGTGGGGCGCTCCGCCGGAGCCGATACTTTATTTGAATAAATCACGGGATAAACCCCGTCATCCCCGTCTATTATAACTATATCGCAATAATAATCGAGGCCCGGCTCCACACCGGTGATGTAAAAGCTGTCCCAGGCAGGTTTTATGTCAAAGGAGCGGTAAACACCCAGGTTTACCACATTTAACCTCAGCTGCAGTTTTTTTTTGGCCGCCAGGGCCGCTCTCTGGTTTGGCGAAAGATCCCAGTAAACATAGAGAGTACGCGGTGTCTGCACCATCAAAACAAGTGTGTTGTCATTATAATTTGAAGGCAAGGAGATTGGCGTCATTTTTATCACCTTTACCTTTCTATAAAATCATTACATCACTTTTCATATAAAGATTACCAACATATTAAATATAATCCATATATATTAAAATTATATTTCAGAATTATTAAACATTTATTATCTTTTGGATCTTAAATTAACTTTGATTTCAAAACAATGTTCATACATAAAAAGGAGATACTTGTTTTTTAAAGAAGTTTGTATAAACAGGGTGTTTATCAACCCTGGGGAAGAGATCCAAGCAACTACTTTTGGCTCTGGAGGTAAAGCAATGAACCAAGACCCTGCGATTAAAAAGTACACCTTGATTACAGTAATGGTGGCCTCTTTTTCGACCCCTTTCATGGGCAGCGCCATTAACCTGGCCATTCCCACCATTGGGCGGGAGTTTAACAGCAATGCGTTGTTGCTTAGCTGGGTGGTCAGCAGCTACCTTCTGGCCACTGCCGCCTTTCTGCTGCCCTTCGGCAGGCTGGCCGATATCGCCGGCAGAAAAAAAATCTTCATTTTAGGTGTGATAATTTTCACCCTCTCATCCCTGCTCTGCGGGGCGGCCTGGTCGGTTCAGGCTCTGATCGGCTTCAGAGTTCTGCAGGGGATCGGGTCTTCCATGACTTTTGGCACAGGTATGGCTATTTTAACTTCAGTTTTCCCCCCCCAGGAGAGGGGCAGGGTATTGGGTTTCAATGTCGCCACAGTATATACCGGCCTTTCGCTGGGGCCTGTCCTGGGCGGCGCGATGAACCAGCATTTGGGCTGGGAATCCATATTCTTTCTTAACACAGCCATTGGTTTGGCCACGTATCTGTTTGCCACCAGGATCAAGGGAGAATGGGCTGACGCCAGGGGAGAGAGCTTCGATAAAACCGGCTCTGTCCTTTATATGTTCGGGTTGGTTGCCTTCCTGTACGCGTTCTCATCAATCGCCACATCTGTCTGGGCCAAATATATCCTGTTCTTCGGCCTGGTTTTATTAGTCCTGTTTGTCAGACAGGAAATGAAATGCAGGCACCCTCTAATAAACATTAGCCTCTTTAAAGAAAATGTCACCTTTGCCTTATCGAACCTGGCGGCGTTGATTAATTACAGCGCTACCTTCGCTATAACTTTTCTGCTGTCCATGTACCTGCAGGTGGTTATGGAATACAGCTCACAGTCCGCGGGAATGATCCTGCTCTCCCAGCCGGTTATGATGGCGCTGCTGTCACCCTTCGCGGGGTCGCTTTCCGACCGTGTCGAACCAAGGATAGTTTCTTCCTGGGGGATGGGTTTAACCGCCCTGGGGTTGTTTTTCCTGGGCTTTATCGCCAGGAGCACGCCGCTGTGGCTGGTGATAATTAACCTGATGGTGCTTGGCACCGGTTTCGCGCTGTTCTCCTCTCCCAATATGAACGCCATTATGGGATCGGTTGAAAAAAGGTTTTACGGTGTGGCCTCCTCCACCAGCGGCACCATGCGGCTGATCGGCCAGGCGGTCAGTGTCGCCATAGCCACATTGATCATAGACTTATATGTCGGCAGCGCTCAATTGGGTCCGGCTACCGCCGATTTGCTGCAAAAAAGTGTCAACGTGGCGTTTATTGTTTTCGCTGTCACCTGTGTCGGCGGTATTTTCGCCTCCCTGGCCAGGGGCAATATAAACACCGGCGCAAGACAGGCGGGTAAATAAAGCAGGGGAAAATGAGCCGGTAAGTTTTATGATGTTTTTTGTATAACATAAACCATAATTCAAACTTATAGATTGCATGAATACCAACCATGAAGGGTGTGGTAGGTATCTCCTGCCCTATACGGGATTATTTGACAGACGGAGAGGTGGCGGCGCTCAGCATTTTCCTGCCCGAATTCAGGTTTAAGCCCGAACAGCTGCCGGAGCTCGTAACAAAACTGAAAGAAGCCTCCAAAAAAATATTTCTATTGCTGGAAGGATGATATTTTCATAAGCCAGTCAGTTGTAAATAATGTAAAAAAAGCCCGCATTAACAAAACAATGCAGGCTTTAGTTTTTTTAAGAATTTAGTATATCTATTAACCTTCTGAATGACTTAATGAGACTTTTCACCGCTGATTTCTTCCAGCGTTTTATTCCTTGTTTCCCGGCCCAGCACCATGACAACAAGAGACCCAAACAAAAGGACTGCCATTATTTCAACAATTGTATGCATAATATTGGATACCGTAATACAATATAATACTCTATTTAAAAAACAAAAGAGCAGGTAAGCAGCACCCGCTCTTTTAATGATTTATAGTACAATTACTCCCTTCAGCCGGTGGCGCCAAGGCACCGGTCGAGAAAATGGCGGGCCAGGCCGGGGTAGCCCCAGAAGTCGATGTGGGCGTAGGCGGCCAACGTGTTCGCCCGGCGGTAGCCGCAGTGCCACTGCCGCCCGGAGAAGGCCGATTTCACCAGGTAGGTGGTGGGGTAGGTAATGCCATCAATCAGGGAATGATGAAACTCATGTCCCCGCGCCGTTTGTCCCTCTTTACCCAGTACATTCTCCCCGGTAAACTCTATATCAACATAACCGAATCGCTGCAGGCGGTCGGTCATAATGGTATGCCCGTCAAAAAAGCCGGCCATGGGGTGCTTCTCCCCGTTTTTCACGGTAATGGACTCAGTCAGGTACATGAACCCCCCGCATTCGGCGTAGCAGTGCAGACCTCCTTTAAGCCTGCGCGTGATATCTTCCAGAAGGCTTTTGTTTGCCGCCAGGGCCCCGGCAAAGACCTCGGGAAAGCCGCCGCCCAGGTAGAGCCCGCCGATATTTTCCGGCAAGCTGGCGTCCTTCATGGGGCTGAAGTGATGGAGTTCCGCCCCCAGCGCCGCTAATATTTCCAGGGTGCCGCGGTAGTAAAAGCTGAAAGACTCATCCCGTGCCACCGCGATTTTGACGGGCCTGCCTTTGGCAAAGGCCAGGGGACTGGCAGGCGGCAGGGAGCCGGCTGTGTGACCCAGCTTAATAACCTGGTCGAGATCGATCCATTCCTGTACCAGCCCGGCAGCTTTTTCTATAATCTCCGCGTGTCTTTCCATTTCTTCGGCCGGCAGCAGCCCCAGGTGGCGGCTGGGCAGCACGACTGATTTGTCGCGCGGCAAAAATCCCAGCGCCGGAACACCTGTATAAGCCTGTACCGCTTCTTTTACAAGTTTATAATGGTGTTCGCTGCCGACATTGTTAACTATCACCCCGGCCAGGCGCAGGTCCTGGTCGAAAGACTTGTAGCCCAGCACCTGGGCCGCGGCGCTGGTAGACATGCCTCCCGCGTCAATAATCAGGATTACCGGGGTGTTTAGCAGCTTGGCCATTGCGGCGGTGCTGCCTTCGGGAGTGGAGCCTATACCGTCGTAAAGGCCCATTACACCCTCGATAACGCCAAAATCCATGCCCTCCATACCGTGCCTGAACAACTGCAGGATATGCTGGGGCGGCATCATCCAGAAGTCAAGGTTATATGACATCCTGCCGGCTGCGACGGCATGGTAGCCTGTATCGATGTAGTCCGGCCCCACTTTGAAAGGCTGCACTCTGAGCCCCTTTTTACGCAGAGCCGCCAGCAGGCCGGCGGCAACCGTGGTCTTGCCCGCCCCGCTGTGCGTTCCGGCGATAACAAGCCTGTTCATGACTGCTTAGACCTCTTTTCTTATTGCATAATTATTCAACTTTATAGCAGGCCCTGATCCCCCAAAAAATAAAAACGGCTAAATATCCCAGTTGAACCGCCAGTGATAGCCACGGCAGTTCACCTCCCGTGGCGACTGCCCGGAGTCCCTGGCTGGCCGGGGTCAGGGGCAGCAGCTTAATAATCTGCGAAAAGGGGAACGGCAACCTGTCAACCGAAAAAAAAGTGCCGCAGACAAAAATCATCGGGGTTATCACGAAATTGTTAAACCTGGTCATATCGGGGTGGGACTTGATTTTCAACGCGGCCAGGTAACCCAGGCTGGAGAAGACCAGGCAGTTTAAGCACAAAACGGTGACAAACCAGGAGTTAAAGTTGAAGTTAGCCCCGAAAAGCAGTGATATGACCAGTATAATAGCAGCGGCATAAAGCCCCCTGGCTGCTCCCGCCAGAATTTTGCCTGCCGTCAGGGAGTAAACGGTAATGGGCGCGACAAGATATTCCTCCAGAGTTTTGTCGTAAAGACGGGCGATGGAAAGGGGGGTGGCGACGGCGTTGAAGCTGGCGTTCATTGTACTTAAAGCAATTACGCCGGGCACTATAAAGTCAATGTAAGCTACCCCGCCCAAATTTACAGTTTTGCCCAGGCCCCAGCCGAAGGCCACCAGGTACAGCAGCGGCGCTACCATCGAGCCGGTGGTAATAGTCCACCACCTGCGTTTAAAAAAGAGGTACTCCCTCCATAATACGGCTTTCAGCCCGGACATTTAGGCGCCCACTCTTTCCTCAGTAAGTTTAACGAAAACATCCTCCAGTTTAGCCTGGCGGATGGTGAATTCATAACGCAGTGAAGCGGCGAAGCTGAGCGCTTCCTGCCGTGAGCCAAAGAAGTGCAGGGTGGTCTGTTCATCACGGAATTGCTCCACGACCACCGGTCCCACCAACTGCCTTAACTCCTCCGGCGAGCCGTCCATGATTAACCGCCCCTTTTTTAATAAACCGATGCGGTTGCAGAGGCTTTCCGCTTCTTCCAGGTAGTGGGTGGTAAGTAATATAGTGATGCCCCTGGCGTTCAGGCTTTTAATCAAATCCCATACTTTTCTCCTTATAAACACGTCGAGGCCCACGGTGGGCTCGTCCAGCAGCAGTATCTTCGGGTTATGCATGAGTGCCCGTGCGATTAACACCTTCCGTTTCATACCGCCGGACAAGGTGTTCACTATAGCGCCGGCTTTTTCTTCAAGGTCGGCAAAGGCCAGCAATTCTTCGATCTTTTTCCTGGTTTGAGCTGGCGGTATGTTGTAAAGCATGGCGTGCAGGCGCAGATTTTCAATCACGGTCAGTTCCGGTTCGAGGTTTATGTGCTGGGGCACCAGTCCCACCTCGGCCTTGAAACGCACGTCATTGCGGTGAACAAGACAGCCGTTCACAATAATACTGCCTTCCGTGGGCATGGTTAAAGCGGTAAGCATCCTGATCACGGTTGTTTTACCGGCTCCGTTTGGCCCCAGCAAGCCGAAAAACTCTCCGGCCTTGATCTGCAAATTAAGCTTGTTTACGGAAATTGTTTGCTTGTAAACCTTGGTGACATGGTCAAGTTTAATCATTGCCGGCACTTCCGCTTGCCCGCTTTCTGGCTAGAATGGTCGAAAGGTAATTGGGCTTCTTATCTTCGCTATAATTCAGGTTATAAATGATTTCTTCATCTTTGAACCCACACCTGCTTACCATGGCCGCATTATCGGCTAAACTGGATTTTTTAAGCTGGGCGATGATTTGTTTAAAATTCTTGTAGACCTTCAGCAGAACCAGGTTGTCGGTATAGGACAGCGCCTTCTCTATTTTTTCTTCCTCCAAGGTGGCGGGCACTATGCTCAGGATATCGTTGCCTTCGGCCAGGGGGAACCCAAGCCGGCTTGCGGCGGCGCAAAAGGAGGTGACGCCTGGAATGGTCTCTATCTTCAAGCCATTTCCCTCCAAAAGCCTGTACACATAGATATAGGTACTGTAAATCATGGGGTCGCCTAGGGTAAGGAAGGCTACATTTTTGCCTTCGTTGAGAAAGGACAGTATGATGTTTTTATTGTGCTCCCAGGCGACGGACAGGGAGCCCTGTTCGAAAACCATGGGAAAAACCAGTTCCAGCACCTGTGTGTCCTGGCGGATAAAGGAACTGGCGATAGAAAGGGCGCTGCTGTTTTGCTTTTTCTCAGTGCGGGGAGCGATAATCACGTCTACTTCCCGCAGTATTTTTACCGCTTTGAGTGTAATTAGTTCGGGATCCCCGGGCCCGACTCCAATGCCGTAAAATGTACCTTGCATAATGCCCTCCACCTTTAGTTAATTATACTTAAAGCGCTCTGGATATAAAATTTGTCCGACCAGAGTGATGCCGTCCAACAATCTCATGGTGGGGCGCGATATCACTGCTTCATCCACCAGGTAAACCTGGCGGCTATTTATCGCCTTGATAACCTGGTAACCCGGCCGCAGGTATATCTCTTCCACCCTGGACTTGTTCATTTCACCCTTTTGAACTATGTAAACGTCAATATCCCGGCCGTTGGCTACAAGCCGCTCCAGCCCATACGGGGCAATAGTGCTGCCCTGTTTCACCGCTTTAGCGTCAGCCGCCACGTTGACCGCCCCGGCTTTGGCCAGCACAAAAGCGGCGTTGGAATCAGGCGTGCACGTCATGATGTCACTGTTAGTTTCCAGGAAAACTTTCTTTCGTTCCTGCAGGGGAATCCCGGCCACTAATTCGTCAGCCTTCTTCAGACGGGCATTAAACTCTTCCACCAGCGCGCCGGCTTCCTTTTCTCTTCCTGTCAGCTGGCCCAACTTTTTCAGGTATAGTAGAAATTGGTCAACGTTCTCCGGGTATAAAACCGCGACAGGAATACCAGCCGCCTCTATTTTTCTTATGAAGTCCGGGTAATTATTAGCTATGAAAGTCCGGGCCAGTACCAGGTCCGGCCTGACCGCTATAATCTTTTCGGCGTCTCCCCGAAAGCTGTACGACGGTTTTGCCAGGGCGGCAGGCGGGAAGGACTCGCTGTCCGACACCCCGATAATTTCCTCATTCAGCCCCAGGGAATAAAGGTTTTCAGTATGCGCGGCGTAAAGCGACACAATCCTTTGCGCGGGCGCTTTAAGCCTGACCTCCTTACCCAAGTCGTCAACTACTACAATGGAGTCTGTTGCGGCATTAGGGGCTCTGGCGCAGCCGGTCAAAATTCCGATCAAGAAGATTATGAGGGGAAAAAGTATCATTCGGGTCCTCATCAGTCGCTTCTCCTTTCACCTGAGATCTGGGAGCAGGGCCAGGTTGTACCTGCCGGTAACCGCATGCTTTCTTATCTCTACTTCGACATTGAAAACCCTGTTGATCACTTCTTCATTAAAGACAACGGCTGTGGGACCTTCACAAGCCACCCGGCCTTTATCTAAATAAATCATATAGTCACAAAACATACCGGCGAAGTTTAAATCATGCAGCGCGGCAATTACCGTTACGCCTTGCTTAGCGTTCAACCTTTTAATAAGTTTAAGCAATTCAATCTTGTGGCTGATATCCAGGTTTGACGTAGCCTCGTCCAAAAACAACACTTGCGGGGTTTGGGCCAGCGCACGGGCCAGGATCACCCGCTGCCGCTCCCCCCCGCTCAAATTGGTAATAACCTTGCCGGCATAATCTAAAACCCCGCAATTTTCCATACAGGTATAAACTATCTCCAAATCCTCGTCACTGGGCCTGCCCAAACGGCCAAGATGGGGTTTGCGCCCCATCATTACAACTTCCAGCACAGTAAAAGGAAAGTTGATGGCGTAGTCCTGTGGTACCACTGCGAAACTGCGGGCGATTTGCCCGCGGTTGTATGAACCTAGTTCGCGGCCGTTCCATAAAACCCGGCCGGAGGATGGCTTTAGCACGCCGCACATAACACTGATCAAGGTGGTCTTGCCGCTGCCGTTAGGGCCTAAAATGCCGTAAAAACCTCCCTCCCGGATGCTCAGGCTTACGGCCTGGAGGGCAGGGGTCTTGCCGTAGTACAGGTTCAAATTCTCGGTTTGCATCAGAACCGCTTTTTCCAAGAGTACCCCCTAAAAAATCTGCCTTTTGGCTTTGATTCTAAAAATATAGCAGAAAAACGGGCCGCCCAGCAGTGTGGTCAGCACACCCACCGGGATCTCCGCCGCCAGCAGGTTTCGGGCAATGGTATCTGCTCCAACCAGCAGCAACGCCCCGCCAAGCGCTGACACCGGAATCAGGAACCTGTGGTCGGGTCCGACCAGCATCCGCATCAAGTGGGGAACGATCAATCCCACAAAACCGATTATCCCGGAAATTGAGACACAGGCGGCGGTAACCAGGGAGGAAGTGACCAGTAGAATGGTAATAACTTTGCTGTCATCGACACCTAACTGCCTGGCGGACTTGCTGCCCAGGCTCAGGATATTCAGGTCGTCCGCGTAATAGCAACAGATAACAAGGCCTGCTAAAACCACAGGCAGGCACAAAAAAACGTGATGCCATCCCCGTGAGGCAAAGCTGCCCATCAGCCAGAAGACAATTGACCCCACCCCTTCGCCGGCCAGGCTCTTAAGAAAACTGATCGCGGCTGACAGTATGGCGCTCACAATAACCCCGGAGAGGATCAGGTTGGTGACTGCCATAGTACCGTTAACCACGGCCAGGCCGTATACCGCTCCCAGCGCCAGAAGCGCTCCCGCGAAGGCAAGCAGGGGCACGGTCAGCAGGCCCAGGCCGCCTGGCAGGAAGATACCAAAAAACATGGCCAGCGTAGCCCCGAAAGCCGCTCCAGTGGATATGCCCAGGGTATAGGGATCGGCCAGGGGGTTCATCAAAAGTCCCTGGAAGACCGCGCCGGCGGTTGCCAGACCGGCCCCCACCAGGACGGCGGCCAGGATCCTGGGCAGCCGGATATCCAGGATTATCGCCCGGTGTATTTCGTCAATTCCGGCCGGAGTGGAGCCGTTAGAGGTAATAGATGTCAAAATGATCCTGGCTATTTCCCAGGGCGGTAATTTAATAACCCCCAGGCTGGTAAAAATTAAACAGCCTGCAACCAGGAGAAGTATTAGTAATAATAAAACAAGCAGTCTTTGTTTTTCTTTTTCTCTATGGGCCAGGATTATTTCACGCCGCATGTGGACCTTTCATTCACTTCTTGTTTATTTTTATGTTGCCGTTCAAATCCCAGTTGACTGAATAGCCCAGGTGTTCATTTAAAAAGGACAGCGGGAGCATAAGCGAGCCGTTAACCAGCTGGCACTCATTCTCCATGACGACTTCAGCGCCGTTAACTGAAACATAAGCGCTGTCTTGCCGGAAGGACAGCGCAAGGCCGGTTTTCTCTGCAATGACCGTTCCTTTGTCTTCTGCCCATGAAACAGTACAGCCCATGGCCTCAAAGATAGGCCTCAGCTGTGCCATAATGAAACCATCACCAGCCCGCGGGGGCTCGCTGAATTTAATTTTTTCACCGTTGACCCGCACTTCCGCATCCTTGACGGCTTCTTCTTCAAGCTCCGCCATGGCCGCGGCCAGGTGTGCGACGAAAATATTCACTATAGCCCTGTTTTCCAGCAGACCCTTCAGGTAGCCCTCGGTTTCGTAACCGCTTTTATTTAGCTGGGATTTCCAGGAGTCTTCCTCATCACCGTACAGGTCGTTTACGGCATGGTCGCCCGCTATGTTCATCAGGGGCATCAAAGTGACTTTTTTTGTTCCGGATGCCGCCAGGTCTTCTTTGACTTCCTCCAGGGTTGGGTAGCCTTCAACTGTACCCAAAAATACATTTTTATACATGTGCCGTAAAATATCGTTCAGCTTCCCGTAAGCAGAATCGGCAGGGTGTTTGCTGCCATGTCCCATCAGGATTACGGCGTTGGTCCCGGTATCGGCCGGAAATTGGGCAGCGAGGGCTTTTGCGGTGTTCACATAGTCTTCGTGTTGGTAGAGGAGCGGTCTGCCCAGGGAAATTTTTCTGGGGCCAAATTTCCCCGCGTCAGGCGCCAAAAAGTTGTCGAGCACATCCATTAGGTCGTTGTATTCCTGGCCTGCGAAAATATGGTCCGACTGCACCACAATTCTATCGTATCCTTCTGCTTTTAACTTGGACAGCGCGGTAAAGGGATCATCAATCAACCGGCCGTCTCTGGCGGCCAGCTTATCCCTGATTATTTTTGAAGTGTAGGCCCAGCGCACTTCCACCCCCGGAAAAGCAGCTTGCACAGCCTGCTCCAGGTTGTTGTAAGCAGGCATCGCCGATGGAACGCTTGTCCCGAAGGTAACCAGCAGAATGGCCTTATTGTCTTTTTCGTTCTGGCCGGCTGCCGCCGGTATGGCGCAAAGTAATCCCAGAGATAGAAATATTATACTAACAGCAAGCCTTTTAATCCTTTTCATAAATATCTCCTCCTTTTTTTAACCTAGGGTAGTTCCAGACATAACTTAAGGAGGAAATATTAATTTCACAAGACACAAAATCCAACACCCCCTTATCCGCGTAAGGTCTTACGTTGGGGAAAACGGCAGGTTTCCTGGCTCCGGTTCATCGCTGCCTCACGCCTTCCCAGGTCCAAACCCAGTGGCATTGATAGGATTGGGAACATCCTTTGGTTGATGGTAGGGCTGCAAATCATAAAAAGATGTTTCCACTTTCCTTAGTGAGGCGGCTAACCGTTACAGTGGCGGGACCGCGCCGGATTTGCACCGGCTTCCCTTTTAATCCCATCTTTGAGACGGAACCTTTTTCCTGTTTAAAAAAATAGATTTCCCGACTGGCGCATAGGTTTAATAGCTGCATAAAAAATGCGTAAAATTGTTTCCTGGATTAATTATGTTTTGTCAATCAATAATTCCCATGAACTTTCTCGATTCTATGTAAGTATTCCGTCAGCTTTCTTTTCCTTTTCCCAAAACACCGAGAGATGCCAGCAGGGTTTGGGGGGTCCAAAATATCTCGCCGCGAGCGGGTTCCGGCCGCTTCAGCACGGCTACCCGGCAGCCGCAGGCCAGAGCCGCCTCCAGTTTGGCGGTATACCCTCCCGCTTCACCTGAATCTTTCGTTATCAGCAGATCGATGCGCAGGTCCCGGATAATCGCCTCGTTTAGCTGCCTGGAAAAGGGACCCTCCATGGCGATAATGTGCGAGGGTTTGAGGCCCAATCTTAGCGCGGCGGCAAGCGATTCCTCGGCGGGCAGTATCCTGACGTACAACCTTTGCAGATCGAGAAAGCCTGCCAGGACGCCCAATCCTTTTATGCCCGTGGCCACCAGGATTCTCCCGAAATTTTGTTGAGCGGCCCATGCGCCTAAATCAGTGAGGGAGTCAAAAAAAGTGATGTCTTGTTCTGCCCCGTAAGAATTTGTGGGTCGCTCCAGCCTGACCAGCCGTATGCCGGCCTCCGCGGCCGCGGCTGACAGCTCGTTTCTTAATGCCACGGCAAAGGGGTGGGCGGCGTCAACAACCACGCTGACAGGATACTCAGCCAGCAGCCGTCCGAAAGTGCTGTCATTAAAAGGACCTTTTAGCACCTGGCCTGCTACTTTAGCTGACGCTTCCCGGTACCCGTATTCTGTAGCCACGGTCATTATGTAAGGTTCGGCTGCCTGATCCAGTAACCTGGCGATTGCGACGGCCTCGCTTGTGCCACCTACCAGCAGGATCAAAGCAGGTACCCCCTTGGTGTGATCATACGGCCGCTTTTGACCCGTGTCCTGGAATTTCCAACGATAACCGTAGTCAACATATCTGGCTCGTGCTCGTCTAGTTGCTCTAAAAAGGTTAGCTTAACCGACTCTCCCGCCCGCCCGGCTTTGTTGACCATACCGACGGGAGTGTTAGGCTGACGGTGCTTTTTCAAAACAGCGACGGCCTGTTCCCAGGGATCACGCCTGCTGTTGCTGCGCGGGTTGTATAGCACAATGACAAAATCAGCTGCGGCCGCGGCTTCCACCCGCTTCAAAATATCAGGCAGAGGAGTGAGCAGGTCGCTGAGTGAGATGGTGGCGTAGTCCTGCATCAGCGGCGCGCCGAGCAGGGCAGCGGCGGTGTTGGCGGCGGGAATGCCCGGAATAATCTCCAACTGCGCCACCTGGCCTGTTGCTTCCAGTACTTCCAGAACAAGTCCGGCCATGCCGTACACCCCGGCGTCGCCGCTTGAGACGACAGCTACCTTAAGGCCGCGCCTGGCAGCTTCAGCCGCGTATTTGACGCGGTCCACCTCGTGGGTCATACCGGTTGTGTACATTTCCTGGCCGTGGTAGCAGCTCATTTTTTGTACCAGCTGCAAGTAGGTGGTATAGCCTACCAGCAGGTCAGCCTCGCTTATGGCGCGGGCGGCGCGCCGGGTCAGGTCATCTTCGCCGCCGGGGCCGATGCCCACAATGGATAGTCTTCCCGGGCGACCGCCACCGTTACCGGGCCTACAATCGTTCTGGGCAGTATGATTTGCGGATTTTTCAGGGACAACAGGGCACATTGCTCAGAAACCCCCTTGAGTGAAAAGTGGCGTATGGCAGCCTGCGACGGGGCGGAAACACCTTCAACCCGCGCTAACTGCTCTGCGGCAAAGAAGCGGAATAAAACACCTAGCCCGGCCGCAGCCTGACGGATGCTATGATCATGCCATTTAAACAAAGCGGTGGACAGAAATTTTACCTGGTCCGGAGACAGGCCACACTTCTCCAGGCAGGTCCGGACCGCGTATTCTATATCCCGCCCGGTTGCCTGCCTGCGGTAGCCTACTCCCACGGCAGCTGTCCGGCCTGCTTCGGTCCCGGTGGTGATAACCGGTTCTCCCCCGGTTAGTGCGGCAACTTCACAGGCCAGCTGGTTGGCGCCGCCCTCATGCCCGCCTGCCAGGCTGACAGCGTACCGCCCGTACCTGTCCATTACAACCACCGCCGGGTCGGTGTGTTTGGAGCGCAGCAGGGGACCCACTGTCCGGGTGGCGATACCGGTAGCCATCACCATGATCAGAGCCTTGCTGTGGTCAAAAACCTGCTTGATTATCTCTGAGAGGCCGGGAGTGCGGCCAGGCTGTGCTACGATCAGGTCCGCGTCCAGGCTCTTGGCCAGTGTCTGGGCCAGGGTCAGCCCGGGTCCGGGCAGGGCCACAACCAGCATGTGCCGGTTACCTGTAGCCATGTTTGAAATCCCCGTGGTAAAGCAGTGATCTGCGTCCGCTGCTGGTCAGGGCTTCACCCACCAGGATCAGCGCGGTGCGGTTAATCCCGGCTTTACGAACTTTTTCGGCAATGTCAGCCAGGTTGCCGCGGATGAAACTTTCATCCGGCCAGGTAACCCTGTAAGCTACCACTACCGGTGTTGTGGGTGGCAGGGACTTGATCAGTTGACAGGTTACCTTTTCGATCTCCTGGACGCTTAAAAATATGGCGAGGCTGCTCTGATGCCTGGCCAAAGAGTCCAGGCTCTCGCCGGCCGGCACCGGGGTCCTGCCCTCCACCCGGCTGAAGATCAGCGTCTGGGTGCCGTCAGGCACCGTGTATTCAACGCCCAGTCGGGCAGCCGCGGCAAAGGCCGAGCTGACCCCGGGCACTATCTCCCAGGCCAGGTTGAGCTCCTCGCATAATTCAACCTGTTCTCTGACAGCGCCGTACAGCGAAGGGTCGCCGGTGTGCAGTCTGGCCACATCCAGCTGCCGTTCCCGCGCTGAAATTAATATGGCGCGGATATCTTCCAGGGTTAAACCGGAAGAATCATGGGTTTCGGCTGTAGCCGGCGCGAAAGCCAGATGTTCGGGGGATACCAGTGACCCGGCATAAATCACCACCTGGCTGCGGGCCAAAATCTCACGGCCTCTTACCGTAATCAGATCAACTGCTCCAGGACCGGCTCCGATAAAATATACCTTCATGGTTTTATCCCGGCCTTTCTTACAATCAGTACACTGAGGTATCCGTCAACCCCTTCCGGCAGCCGGTCCAGGTCCCGGCAAAGGTACTGGCCGGGAGTGCCCACCCGTGAGGCGAAAACCGCCGCCCGGTCAGGAAATTCTTCGTTTACAAACGCCATTAGTTCTTTCAGCCGGTTGCCTATTTTCATAAACACCACCGTGTCGCTTTCCCGGACCAGGCCGCGCACTCTTGACAGCGGGCCGTCAGGCAGCGGTATAACCGCCAGCAGTTCTTCGCCGCAGACCATGGGAAAGTTCTCCGCCGCAGCGGCAGCGGCGAACGAGGTGACACCGGGTATGGTAGTTACGCACTCAGGCGGGATTTTTCCCGCGAGCTGCTGCAGGATGTAATTAAAAGTGCTGTAGGTAAGAGCGTCGCCCAGGGTCAGGAACACAACTTTTTCCCCTTTTTCGACCAGAGCGGCAACCTCGTCCGCAACTTCCCGCCAGCAGGCGGCCAGGCTGTCTGGTTCCCTGGTCATGGGGAAGCCGTAAACTCTAAGCCTGGTTTCGTCGACCCATTCTTTCACTATTTGCAGGGCGGCGCTCTCCTCCCGGCTTGAGGCCAGCGGCGCCATGATTACAGTGGCTTCCTTGAGTGCTTCCAGTGCTTTCAGGGTCAGCAGGCCGGGATCTCCCGGACCCACTCCTATCCCCCATAAATGCCCTCTTTTGTTCACGGCCGCCTCCTGTCTATGATGCAAACTGCGTGGCTGCTCATTTTTTCTTGGGCCAGCTCGCAGACTATTCCGCTCCATATTTTTTGGTTTTCAGAGCCTATATCACAGGCCACGTGGCAGGCGCGCCCAGGTTCAACCACTGCCAGCAGCTCACGCGCTATTCTCCCGGGCGGGTGGTCCGGACCGCATAATATCGCCAGCGGTTCGGCTCCTTGCCCTGCCGCGGCGATTAATTCCGGTGTCAGGGGGCGGCTGTGCAGTGAGTAAAAGCGCATGTCCTGCCACGACAGGTTAAACAGGGCGCAGGCGGCCTGCACGCTGCTTATGCCGGGCATAAACTGCAGTACCCAGTGAGCGGGCAGTACCTGGCGCAATGTGGCGGCCAGGCTGTAAAACCCGGTGTCCCCGCTTACCAGCACGGCTATTCTGTCGGCCGTCTGCTTTGCCAGCAGCCCGGCTATTTCCTCGGCTCTGGCGGATGGAAGCTGCAGTCGGTTTGCCGCCTGCGGGAAAAGCCGCAGGAGCTTGGCCGGGCCGGCTACGACCTCTGCACTTTCCACCGCCCGGCAGGCCTGCAAGGTCAGATAGCCGGCTCCGCCGGGACCGCACCCGATGATCATTATTATTTTAGATGATTCCAGAGGCGCCGACCTCCCGGCCCTTTAAGTCACAAAGCCAGACCGCCAGGTTTTTTATTCCGTAACGTCTGCAAGCTGCCTGAACAATTGCCGCGGCAACTTTATCAAACAATACTTTTCTTTCCGGTGGCTCAAGAAGGCTAATAATACCTTCCACCGTAACCGGGCCTGCCCCGGAAGAATCAAAAGTTGTTTTTAAACCTGCAGCCCTGGCCATATTCATGACTATGCCGGCCGCTGAAGGAGATACGGCGGAATCGGTGCAAAAATGGTCCTCTATGAGCTTGCCCAGTTTGCCGGGATGTCCCGCCAGCACCAGCCGCTCAAAATTCAGTTTGACTGCCCGTTCCAGCATGTCTCCGGCGAAATTGGACATCTCCACCACCGCCAGGGGGTGCGGCTTGAACCGCTCCAGCACAGCCTTGCGGCCGATATTGCCCGGCACCAGAAAGACCCCGGTCATCCCGTTGGCCCTGGCCACGTCAAGAGCCGGCAGCAGGGAGCAAAGCAGGGCTTCTTTGGACATGGGGCGGACAATGCCGGTGGTGCCCAAAATAGAAATACCGCCAATTATGCCCAGGCGCGGGTTGAAGGTGCGCCTGGCCAGCTCCGCCCCGCGGGGCACCGCTATCTCGACTTCCAGTCCGCCCTGCGGCGGCATATATTCTGAAACGGCCTGCCGGATCATGCGGCGCGGCGCCGGGTTAATCGCCGGCTGACCGACTGGGACCTGCAGGCCGGCCAAAGTCACTATACCGACACCGGTGCCTCCTTTAATGGCGCAGCCTGCCGCTTCAGTGCGCCGGACGGTCGCAATGATTTCCGCGCCGTTGGTGATATCGGGGTCAGAGCCGGCGTCCTTGACAACAGTGGCGCGGGCCATCTCACCCTGGCAAAACAATTCAGAGATGCTTACCGGTATAGTTGTCCCCGCAGGCAGCCGGACCATCACTTCCCGGACCCTGTCCCCCAGGGCCAAAGCTCTGGCTGCGGCGGCCGCGGCGGCTGCGGCGCAGGTGCCGGTGGTAATTCCTGTCCGGTTTTGCACCAGGCTGTCCATCTAACCCCTAAGGGCCAGTTTCATTAGAGCGTTCAGGGCGGCCGCGGCCAGGGGGCTGCCTCCCCTGGTGCCGGCGCAGCTGATATATGGCAGGCCGGAAGCTGCCAGGGCTTCTTTTGATTCAGCCGCCCCCACGAAGCCCACAGGTATGCCTATAACCAGGCCGGGCCTGGTGATCCCTTTTTCAGCCAGCTCGAGTATCTTCCATAAAGCGGTAGGGGCGTTGCCTATGACAGCCAGACCCCCATTAATAATTTCCCTGGCCAGCCAGACTGCGGCCTCCGCCCGGGTCCAACCCTTTTGTCCGGACAGTTTCAAGACCTCCGGGCAGTGAATGCGGGTATGTACTTCGAGAGACAGTTCTTTTTGCAGGGACGGTGAGATCCCTGCCGCCACCATACTCACATCGGCAAATATAGGGACCCGTTCTTTGATCAGCCGCACCCCGGTTTCCACCGCCCCGGGGGAAAAGCGGATACTGCCCGCTATGCCGAAGTCACCGGATGCGTGGACACAGCGGCAGACTATTTCCTTCTCCCCGTCGCCAAACCCTGATAAATCCACTCCGGCGTCTATAATAGCCAGGCTTTTTGACATGATCGCCTGGGGGGCTATTTGTTCATACATCCGGTTATCCCCTTTCGGAAGAAACTATACTAAAAAATAAAACCATCCTCTTTTTTCGAGAGGATGGCATTCCCTTTCTTCATACCACCAATTTTACCTGGTTACCACGCCATGCAAAACCATCACCGAAACCTGGCAGGTTTTCTGGCTTGCGGTTCTTCCTACTAACCCTCCTTCCCAACTTTCGTCAGTGGACACATGGGCTTTCGTCCCCGCTTACAGCGACGGGTTCGCGGCTGATTTGCACAGCCTTCCCTTTTACCCCCTTTAGCGGTTGAATAGCAACCGGGGCACCAGATTTCTTATTCTTTTTCATAACATTAGCATATCTTGACTAGGTTGTAAAGGTTTATAAATGCAGTATGTCTTGCCTTTTTGCTGCTATTTTTATTTTCGCTAGGCCTACAAGGTATTAACTAAAACGCGTGGTATCTTAATATTAGGCAAAAAGCCCGCTTCGGGGAGGGAAGCAGTTTATGGAAAACAAGAAAAAGATCGAGTTGTACCGCAGCATGCTGTTAATCAGACATTTTGAGGAGAAGCTTACCGAGCTGTGCAGGATCGAACGGAAGCTGCCCGGGATGGTCATCCTCTGCACCGGTCAGGAAGCGGTTGCCGCCGGAACCTGCGCCGCTCTTGAAAAAGATGACGTGATTATCAGCAATCACCGCAGCCATGGCCACCTGCTGGCCAAAGGGGCCGAACCCAACACAGTCATGGCGGAAATCTTCGGGAAAAAGACAGGCTGCAATAAAGGGAAAAGCGGCACTCTGCACATAGCCGTACCGGAAGTGAACGCCCTTTGTACCACAACCGTGGTGGGCGGCGGCATTCCTATCGCAGTGGGGACCGCCTTTGCCCAGCAGTATAAGAAAAGAAGGCAGGTAACAGTCTGCTTTTTCGGCAATGGTGCGGCGGACGAAGGGAGTTTTCATGAATCTCTGAACATGGCTGCCCTCTGGAACCTGCCTGTTATTTTTGTCTGTGAAAACAATGTCTATTCGGGCGCCCAGCGTATGGAGGAGCACACTAAGGTGAAGGACATAGCGGCCCGCGCGGCAGGTTATGCCATGCCGGGGGTAGTGGTGGACGGCAACGACGCAGAAGCTGTGTTTAAGGCCACGACTGAGGCCAGGCTGCGTTGCCTGGCCGGCGAGGGGCCGACCCTGATTGAGTGCAAGACTTACCGCTGGCGCGGCCACGGTGAGGCCGACCACCAGGCCTACCAGCCAAAAGATGAAATAGCGCGGTGGATGGAGCGCTGCCCGGTTAAGAAGATCGAGCGGGAACTGCTTGCGGCTGGTGCAATATCCAATCAGGAAATATCAGAACTGGAAGAGTCGATTGCCAAAATAGTGGAAGACGCAGTCCGCTTCGCGGAGGAAAGCCCCTGGCCGGCTCCCCTGGAAGCGCTGGACGACGTCTACGTGTAAGGAAAGGAGAACAGCCATGCAGCAGATTACAATGGGACAAGCCGTTCGCCAGGCCCTGGCTGAAGAGATGCAGAGGGACCCAAATGTTTTCCTTGCCGGCGAAGGCATAGGAGTGGGTATCCACGAGTCACCAGTAATGCCGACTTTCGGACTCCTGCGGGAGTTTGGACCGGACCGGGTAAAGGACACCCCTGTTTCCGAGGCGGCTATCGCCGGGTTGGCGGTAGGAGCTTCAGTGCTGGGCTTAAGGCCGGTGGTGGAAGTGATGTTCAACCCGTTCTTTACTTTGGCCTCAGACCAGATTGTCAACCACGCCGCCAAACTGCGCTACCTGTCCGGCGGCAAAAGCTCCTTTCCCATGGTGGTCAGGGTCAAGACCGGGGCTGGTTTTGGCGCCGGCTGCCAGCACTCGCACAACCTTGAAGCATGGGCCGCGCATTGTCCGGGGCTGAAAGTTGTCATGCCCGGCACCGCCGCGGACGCTAAGGGCCTTTTAAAGTCAGCCATCCGTGATGACAACCCGGTGGTGTTCATTGAAGATATGGGGCTTTACTTCTTTCCCACGCCTGTGCCGGAGGGTGAGTATACCATCCCCATTGGTGTCGCGGATATCAAAAGGCCGGGGCGTGACGTGACCGTGGTTACCTGGTCCAAGATGCTTGGTGTTGCCTTTAAAGCAGCCGCCATCCTGAGCAAAGAGGGTATAGAAGTTGAAATTCTTGATTTGCGGACGCTCCTCCCTCTGGACAAAGAAGCCATCATTACATCCCTCAAAAAAACTGGGCGGCTGGTGATCCTGCACGAGGCCACGCGAACCGGTGGTTTTGGCGGTGAAATTGCAGCCCTGGCGGTCGATGAGGCTTTCAGTTACCTCAAAGCCCCGGTTAAAAGGGTAACCGGGCCGGATATTCCGGTTCCTTTCAGCCCGCCGCTGGAACAGTTTTATATTCCGGATGAGCATCAGCTGGTTGAAGCGGTCAAATCAGTCGTTCTTTAAAGGGCGTCAGTGTTTTTAATTAAATAATATTGCAAAATTATGTCAAAGCATATATTCTATAGGCAGGTGCTTTAACTGTTAAAACGACAATATAATACCGTACAGGGGAGCTGAAGAAATTCGGCTGAGAAAGAACTTGTTCTGACCCACTGACCTGATCTGGGTAATGCCAGCGTAGGGATGAAGAGTATGCGTAAGTTTGCGCATCAAGGCCTTTATTCCCAGCGGATGAAGGCCTTTTAGCTTAACCTGGAAATTATGCAGCTAACCGATGAACATAAACAAATTGACAATAAATCCTGTCAATGTGTTTAAGAGCCAGGCGCCCAGCTACCGAAGATAGAAGATTAGAGGTGAAAATTATGATCTGTAATGTCAGCCTGCAGGTAGTTCCCAATGTTCCTGAAGAGGACCTGTACCCGGTCGTGGACAAGGTGATCGATATGATCAGGGAGTCCGGGGTCAAATATATTGTCGGTCCTATGGAGACAACTATGGAAGGAGAACTGCGCTTTTTGCTGGAGATAGTTGCAAAGGCGCAGGAAATCTGCCTGGAAAACGGGGCTACGCGGATTATTTCGGTGGTAAAGATAGACTATAAGGCCGGTGGTGTCACAATTGATGAAAAAGTACATAAATACTGCTGATCGTATTGTACCGGTTGTTTTTATTCTTATACTCCTGGTGCTGTGGGAGTATCTTGTAAAGCTAAAATCCATCCCGGATTGGATCCTGCCGGGGCCGTTGCAAATTGTGCGCACACTTGCGGAAAACGCGCCATTAATAGCGAGGCACGCCCAGAGCACTTTGCTTGAGTGCCTGGCGGGCTTTATCGTGGCTATAGTTTTTTCTTTTGTCGTTGCTTTTTTGATGGATGAAATCGCATTATTCAAGAATGCTGTCTACCCTTTAATTGTAGCCTCACAGACAATACCCATCATTTCAGTCGCCCCGCTCTTTATCATCTGGTTCGGTTACGGGATGCTTCCTAAGATCATTGTTGTGGTCCTGGTTTGTTTCTTCCCAATTGCAATAAGCCTGCTGGGTGGTCTGGCGGCGGTCGACAGTGACTATCTTGAGCTTTTCAGGTCGATGCAGGCCAAGAGGCTTCATGTTTTTCGCATGGTCAAACTGCCGCTGGCTATGCCCGCCTTTTTTTCCGGTCTCAGGATTTCCGCGGCCTACAGTGTCATGGGCGCGGTGATAGGTGAATGGCTGGGGGCAAAACAAGGCCTGGGCACTTATATGACACTATCCCAGCGTTCGTTTCAGGTCGACCGCGTTTTCGCGGCCATCCTGGCGGTCACGGTTTTAAGCGCCGCGCTGTTTGCGCTGGTAAGTTTTATTGAAAGGATCGTAATTCCGTGGAACAGGTTTACCGAAAAGTAAGAGCTTATATATAGATTGTATTTTTAGAGGGGGATTGTATTTATGAGAAAATGTTTATTTGCTGTCGTGTTGTTGTGGTCTTTGCTGCTTCTTTTAACAGGCTGCAATGCCGCAAAAGAGACCGGGCCAAAACAGGAGCAGCTCAAAAAGGTCACGGTGCTTCTTGACTGGACGCCTAATACCAACCACACCGGGGTATACGTGGCGCAGAAGCGCGGCTACTACAAGGAACAGGGACTTGATGTGGAAATCATCCAGCCCAGCGAAGGGGGCGCCGCCCAGTTGGTGGCGGCAGGCCAGGGCGATTTTGGTTTCAGCTATCAGGAGGAAGTTACTATCGCGCGCACTACCGGTGTGCCGGTAAAGGCTCTGGCGGCGGTTATTCAGCACAATACTTCAGGATTCGCCTCGCCGGTGGAGAAGGGCATCAAGAGCCCCAAAGATTTTGAGGGCAAAAAATATGGGGGTTGGGGTTCGCCAGCCGAGGAGGAAATGATCAAAGCGCTGATGAATCAGGAAAAGGCCGACTTCAAAAAAGTTGCTATGATCAACATAGGGACAGCGGACTTCTTTGCCAGCATTAAAAAAGATGTTGATTTTACCTGGATCTTCTGGGGATGGACAGGCATAGAATCGGAACAAAGGGGTATCCCCCTCAACTTCATTCGCCTCAGGGATTATAACGATGCGCTTGATTTCTACACGCCACTGCTGATTGCCAGTGATGAGACTGTGAAAAACAACCCGGCGCTGGTTGCCGCATTTATGAAAGCGACAGCCAAAGGGTATGCCGATTGTATCCGCGAGCCGAAGGAAACCGGCCAGGTCCTGCTGGACAGTGTTCCCGAGCTGAACAAGGACCTGGTGCTGGCCAGCCAGGCTTATCTGGCCAGGGAATACAAGGCTGACGCCCCGGTATGGGGCCAAATGACCGAGTCGAGGTGGCAGAAATATGCTGACTGGATGTACGGCCAGGGCCTTATTGAAAAACCACTTGACTACCAACAGGCCTTTACTAATGAATTTTTGCCCAAGGAGTAAATAATATTGCCGGAGATAGTGGTTGAGGGGATCAGCAAAACCCTGGGCGGCCTGCTGACCCTGGGAGAAATAAATGTAAATGCCGCCGACAAAGATTTCGTCGGCATCCTTGGTCCGAGCGGCTGCGGCAAGAGCACGCTCTTTAACATCATCTCAGGGTTGATGCGCCCGGACCAAGGGTGTGTTTTCATTGACGGCCATGATGTCACGGGCAAAACCGGCCGGGTCAGTTACATGCGTCAGAAGGATTTGCTGCTGCCTTCCCTTAACATCCTTGAAAACGTCAGCATTCCGCTGGTACTGAAAGGCCTGCCCAGGAAAAAGGCCTGTGACCAGGCCTTAGAGCATTTTAAACAATTTGGCCTGGCCGGTTTTGAAAAATATTATCCCAGGCAGCTGTCCGGCGGTATGCGGCAGAGGGCGGCAATGCTGAGGACTTATCTTTTTTCAAGCGACATCCTGCTGCTGGACGAGCCCTTCGCTTCTTTAGACGCAATAACCAAAAGAAAAATGCAGTCCTGGCTGATTGATGTGTTTAACCAGATCAACCCGACTGTAATGTTCATAACCCATGATGTGGACGAGGCTCTTTACCTGTGCGACAGGATATATGTGCTGTCGGAATGTCCCACAGTCGTTAAGCTTGAGATTAAAATCCCTTTCTGCAGGCCGTCACATGGACGAACGATCGTTGACCCGGTATATGGGGTGATCCGTGACGCGGTAATGGAAGCTCTGGCCATCTAAAAGGTATAATCAATGTTTGTTTGGGTAAAATCCCGGCAGCGGGAGGTTTTTGAGATGAAGTTTTTGGTTATTACCAACGGCGCATACGGTAACCTGGACTGGTACAGAAGCAGGGTCGGCCTTTTTGAAAGGCTGATCTGTGTTGACGGCGGCGCCGGGCGGGCACGTGAGCTGGGCATCATACCGCATTGGATAGTGGGTGATATGGACTCCATAAGTGAACCTGACCGCAAGTTCATGGAAGACGCTGGGGTTTGCTTTGAAGTGCACCCGCCGGAGAAAGACTTTACCGATACGCAGCTGGCCCTGGAGCTTGCTGCAAGGGAGGGCGGCAGGAATATAGTCGTATGGGGCGGCACCGGTTCAAGGCTGGACCACAACCTCTCCAATATTTTCAGCGCGTCTTTTTTTCTGGAGCGGGGCATCGATATTGTCTTTGATTCTCCAGATATGACGGTGTACCTGGTTAAAAAACAACTTGTTATCCCCGGCAGCCCCGGGGATACGGTATCACTTATAGCCATGGGCAGCAGGGTATCGGGGGTGGACCTGCACGGGTTCAAATATCCTCTGAATAAAGCTACTCTTGAGGGCAACTGGCAGTGGGCAGTTTCCAACATTATAACCCAAGCCGAACCGGTTGTCCGGCTGGATTCCGGTATCCTTGCCGTTTTTCACTATAAAACGCCGGTTCCCTAGGTAGACACAGGGTATGTCCCCAACTTATTTTGAGCCAGCTCCAAATTGAGCCTGGATGGCGAATTGCGGAAAAATTGCACAGGGGAAAGGTGCCGCAGATGTGTATTGAAAGCGTAATTGATGTGGCCAGGGGTAAAGCACCGGCCGATATCTTATTAAAAGACGCCCTGGTGGTAAACGTTTTTACCGGTGAGATCCTGAAACAAAGTGTGGCGGTTAAGGATGGTGTCGTCGCCGGAGTTGGTTATTATGACCGGGGTGAAGAGACCTTTGATCTAGCGGGGAGATACCTTATTCCAGGCTTGATCGACGCCCACATCCATATTGAAAGCTCCATGCTTACACCGGCCGCTTTTGCCGCGGAAGTTGTGCCGCACGGTGTAACGACGGTTGTAGCTGACCCGCATGAGATTGTCAATGTGGCCGGCCTGGCCGGACTTGATTATATGATTAAGGCTTCAAGCGGTCTGCCGTTGGATATATTTTATATGATGCCTTCCTGTGTGCCGGCAACTAACCTGGAAACTGCAGGCGCCTCGGTCAGCAAGGTGGAGATAGATTCTTTTTTCAAAAAGCACCCCCGTTCCCCGGGTCTTGCTGAAATGATGAATTACCCGGGTGTCTGCCTGAAAGACCAGGCCGTTTTGGGTAAGATCAGGGCTGCCCGCGAGAGCCGGCTTGTGATTGACGGCCATGCGCCGCAGCTGAGCGGCAGGGATCTCAACGCCTATATTAGTACCGGTATAACCAGCGAACACGAGAGTGTCAGCGCTGCGGAAGCGCTGGAAAAACTTCGCCTGGGCATGAAAATCATTATGCGGGAGGGGTCTGCCGCCAGGAACCTTATTTCGATTCTTCCTATCGTTACTGAGAAGAACTGTCCCAACATACTATTTGGCTGCGATGACCGCAGTCCTGCTGATCTGGTTAATGAAGGGGAAATTGACTTCGTTTTGCGTAAAGCGGTCTCATATGGCCTGGATCCGGTTATGGCCGTGCAAATGGCTACAATCAACCCGGCCCGGCATTATAACCTGCCCGGGTTAGGGGCGGTGGCGCCGGGTTACCGGGCTGACCTGGTTGTTTTACCCAACCTGGCCGATTTCCAGGCGGAAATGGTTTTTAAAGAAGGGGTGTTGGTCGCCCGGGACAACAAACTCCTTGCCGGCCTGCCCGCGCCTGAGGACAAAAGTGTGCGCAATACAGTCTGCCTGCCTGAGTTGAGAGGCCGCTTTGAATTGGATGTTCCTGCCGGCAAAAATCTGGCCAGGGTGATAGAGGTGTTGCCGGACCAGATTCTCACCAGGTGTGTTTTTGTGAGGCCGGCTGAACTTACTGCTGCGCATGATATCGCCAGGGTGGCGGTGGTGGAGCGGCACGGTAAAAACGGCAACGTGGCTGTGGGCCTAGTCAGAGGTTTCAGGTTGGAAAACGGCGCAATCGCTTCTACCGTGGCGCATGACAGCCATAACCTGATTATTGTTGGCCAGTCCGCCGGGGACATGGAACTGGCCGCTAGGACAATTGCCGCAACAGGCGGCGGGCTGGCTGCCGTGTCCGGCGGGAAAGTGCTGGCCGCGTTGCCCCTGCCGCTGGCCGGTTTGATATCCGACCAGGACGCCCGCAATGTGGCGGCGCAGCACGCGGAGCTGCACAAGGCCGCAAAAAAACTGGGTTGTACCCTGCCATCGCCTTTTATGACCATGTCTTTTCTCGCACTTCCGGTCATACCAGAATTAAGAATTACTGACATGGGATTGGTGGATGCAAACCATTTTCAGCTGGTGGATTTGTGGGTGCGGGAATAAATGAAACCCCCGAATTGTCGGGGGTTCTTAGCTTTTTTCAGTTTTTTATATAACGATCTTTATCATCTGGTTTGGCGCATCCCAGTCTACAGTGGCGCCAAAAGCGGTAGCAACTGCTCTTATCGGCAGCATAATCCGGTCGTTATAAAGCTGTGGGGCAACGTCGATTTCCACCCGGGTGTCATTTTTATAAATAGCATTTTCTCCCAGGGTGACTCTGAGGGTTGTGCCTTTAAAGATTAACAGGGCGGTCTGCTTTTCGCTGTCCCAGAAAATATTTTCAGACGGGATACCCAGGGCGATACCGGTAAAACGGAGTGGTATGAAGGTCCTGTCTGAATCTATATAAGGGGAGACATCCATCATAAAAACATCACCATTTACCCGATAAGTCCCGTCACCGATGAAAAATAAAATATTCCTGGCTTCAGGGGTAGTGCCCGGGGTAGTGCCCGGGGTGGTGCCCGGGGTGGTGCCCGGGGTGGTGCCCGGAGTAGTGCCCGGAGTGGTGCCCGGAGTAGTGCCCGGAGTAGTGCCCGGAGTGGTGCCCGGAGTAGTGCCCGGAGTAGTGCCCGGAGTGGTGCCCGGAGTAGTGCCCGGAGTTTGACCGATCACCGCATTAACTACGCTTCCTGCCCAGTCATGAAAAGGGAATAACGGAGTATTTCCCTGATTTACTTCATTTACCGCCGGTCCTCCAACATCTATTTTTATGTCGCCATCTGCCGCAAGGTTTCCAATGTCATAATAAATTTCACTTATAAAGATCGTTCCGGGTGATGAACTGGATGTATTAATTGGTATTATCAGGCGTTGGTTGTTGTCTGATGGGAAATAAGGCTCGCCAATGTCTAAATTGCCGTTTGTTACCTGTACGTTTGGGGAATGTGTAAGGGTAACGTTACTCGGAAAATCAACCCACAATTCTTTAGCTAAAAATATACGCCCAGCGGCTTCCTTAATCTCAATATCCCCGGCTTTTTGTTCTCTGGCGCCCAGGACCAGCGAAGGCTTAGATAAGGCGTTAAGGGTTACGGGGGCCATTATAGTTCCCACTGATGATTCTGCCGAGATACCTGCTGAACCACTCACGGTTATCTTTAACTCACCCTGCGGGGCATCTGCCTGTAAATTTACTTTAGCATCCTTGATAATAATTTTTCCCGGATCATTTTGACTGGCCGTGGTAATAGAAAATTTTACCTGGTTTCCATTGTTTCCCGTTGGAAACGCCTGACCATTATCGGTGTTTGTCGACAACTCACTGACACCTTCAACCTGGACGGTGGGGTATACGTCCCACTTTGCCCAGGAGGGGAGAGATAGTAAAACCGTCCTGCCTTCAAGTAAGGCACCAGGCGCCAGTTCTGTAATGGTTATGTCAGTGATTTTTTGGCCCTTTAAACCGCTATAAAGCGTTTTTAACGTACCTGCCGTAACAGTGTATTTTTGCAGGTCAAAAGTCCCTACTGTTAAGGAACTATTATTAACACTGGCATCACCGTCAACTGTAACGATGACACTTCCGGGTGCCGCTTGATTCTCATCAACTTCAACATCACATTCTATCCGTAATTGTCCTGCAATAGACGACCCGGCTCCTTCAGCGGGCTCTACCCGCATCACCGACTGCCCATACCTGGGGTCACTGGTAAAAGTAGGATCTTTGAGCTCAATATCACGCAGACCCAGTCCAGGGTTGATTACAACTGTGCCGGGAACCCAGGTAAAGCCGCTGGGAAGGGTTAGTTCTAGCCATTTAAAGGCCCCCGGCATATTCTCTGTTACGACAATTGGTCCGATTGTATTATTGCCTGAATTAAAAGAGGTGGTTCTCTCCATAGTAAGACTTAAACTCTTGGCTGACACGTAGGCGATAGTGGGGTCAGGGGCGCCTGCTGAAAAAGCTGAGTTGCCGCTACGATCAACTCTCAGGGTTACAGCGCCGGAAATACCTTTCGGAACGTAAATTCTGTTGATGTAAATTAGGATTTGAGGTACTTTGCCATCACCGCCGGAGGGTTTTTTAACTGCCAGTTCAAAGCCGCGAAAGTTGCTGGGATCTGATGAACTTGGATCAAGAGGGGTAATAGTGACGACTTCTGACGTGCTGCTGTTAAATCCTTGTCCTACGCTGACTACAACGTCAATGGATTGCGTGTTAACGCCGTCATCTGATAAATCATATGTTTTAAAATAGAAGCCTGCCGGCAACCGGAACTCAGCGCGATCTACCTGACTGTCACCGTTAAAAGTGGTTGTTGTTGTTCCTACAATAGTTACTACGCTACCGACTTTCTGAAAACCACCATCAGGTATAGTAGGGCTGGTTGAATAGTATGTGGTGGTAGCCATTGCTGGACTTGCCAACATAATAAAACCTAAAAAACAAATTAAACTTGTTAAAACTCTCACAATTTTCACTGTTCATCTCTCCACATATATTAAAATTAGTGGTGCTATTTGTTAAGTATTTGTTTATATCCATGGTGCTTTTACATTGGTCCCACTACTGATGACATGTGCCCGCACCATTCAGCCGTTTCCTTAAAAACGTCTTGCAGTAAAAACCTGTAAATTGAGTCCGCCAGTGCTTGGAGCTGTTCCTGCGGGGTGAGCGGCCCGTCACTTACACGGTAGATTTCCCAGGCAGGTGTGACGACCTGGCCTTGAATGGTGCTGCCGATAGTAAAACTAATATTTTCTCCTTTAATTACCTGTAAATTGAATAAATCGGCCAGTTCACCGGGGATAACAGGTGTTTGTTCAGAGCTGCCAGTCAGTATCAATACTTTGGGCAGTAGTTTACTGATCAGTTGCCAGGTGATCACGCCTGCCTTGAAGTCACAGATAAAAATCACATCCGGTCTCAGCTCCGGGTAATCCAAGCTTGTTTCATCAACCAGCTTAAAACCGGCATCTTCCCAAACTTTTAAATCCTCCTCGGTGCACCCGGGGGTAAAAATTACAAAACGCCGCATGATACCTCCCCCAAGAATATTTCTGCTCGTTGCAAAACTTTGGATACTAAAAAATGAAGAATACTTAACATATAGCCTTTCTCTCCTGCTGTCTGCTAAAGGCCTAAACCGCAGTTATCTGGAATTTTATCTCAGGAGGTTAACTTATAAATTCTACATAAATCTAAAATATCCTTTTCTTATTCCGACAAAGCATGGTCTATCCCCTGCAGTGCCTGCAGCGCCGTACATGGTATTGAAATATGAGGATTTGGAATATGCGGCTCACGGGGGTTAATCCTGATCACAATGGTCAGACGCTGGCCGCCCAGGTGTTCACTCATCCTGCGGATAGTTGAAACAGCGGCGCCGGCGCCCATCTCGATTACCGCCAGGCGGTCATTCCTGTGCTGGTTAAGGAAACGAATAAAGTTGGTGTTCTGGCGGTCAGTCCGCAGGCTCAGCCAGGAATAGTCCCCGAACATGAGTATATTCGGCCTGGCCACAGCGCCGCAGTGAGGGCAGCGCGGGATATACTGCGCCCGCATGTCGGAGTGGTTCACAGGCACAATCTCATCGTTGGGCCAGATGTCATCGCAGCACGGTGTCAGGCACTGCAGGTAGTTGATGGAACCGTGCACCTCATATATTTTTTCTTCGGCAAAGCCCGCTTTTTGAAAATGTCCGTCCACGTTGGAGGTGACTACAAAATAATCGAGTTTTAGTCTGTCAATCCATGCAAGCAGCAATTGGTAACCGGCGTGCGGTTCGGCAGCGTGGTAGAGGGCGGCGCGGTGGCCGTAAAACCCCCAGCCGAACGCCGGGTCCATGGCAAAGTGAGAAGGGTTGGCTGCTTCGACAAAGCTTATGCCCAAACGTTCGTACAAGGGGTAGGCTTTCCAGAAGCCCTTGTCGCCGCGGAAATCCGGCAAACCGGAGTCCACCCCCATACCCGCTCCGGTGTTTATCACCACAGCCCTGGCATTTTTTATAACCTCCGCTGATTCTTTAAACCTTTCCAGCAACTCCATATTTTTTCTCCTTTATTATTTGACTTGTTTTTCATGTATTTAGTTCAATACGACCAAAGAAATCCTTTCTTGAAATGAACAATTTTTTTATAATCGCGGTCAAAAAAAGGAAAAAAGAAATATATGAAGAAATTTGATTTTTTAATAACTCAAAGTTGCAAGTAAAATTAGAAAAGAGGGGTGGATTAAGTGCGAGAGGTAAGAAGCCTGGTTTTAACGCTTTTGGCAGTGGTTTTGCTGGTGTCAGGATGCACGGCGAAGGATGCGAATGTCAAAAAGCAGGCAGCCGCGGCACCTGAAAAAATTGTGGTGCAGGCGCCTCTGGCGCCACCCACGGCGCCGCTGTACAAAATTTTAAAAGACGGTCAGGTGAACGGAGTAAAAGTTGAGCTTATTGTTTACAAGTCCGTGGAGGAAGCAACCACCCGTGTGGTGAAAGGCGAAGCCGATTTAACCGTGCTGCCGGTCAACGTGGCGGCCAAGCTCTACAACAAGCAGGCCGACATTTCGCTGGCCAATGTCAGCACCTGGGGCATCTTGTCTCTGGTAACCACGGACAAGCAGGTGCAAAACTGGCAGGATCTCAAGGGCAAAGAGCTTTATGTAGGCGCCCAGGGTTCAACCCCGGACGTACTGACCCAGTATTTTATCCATAAGAACAACATCCAGGCAAGTGAGGTCAAGCTGGCTTACCTCAGTTCCCCCGAGATTGCGCAGCTGATGATCAACGGTATAGTTAAATACGCGGTCCTGCCCGAGCCCCAGACAACCCAGGTGCTGATGAAAAACAGCGAGGCTGTGGTAGCCAGGGATTTCTATACCGACTGGCAGGCGTTTGAAGGCGGCGCCGCCCGCCTGCCCCAGGCCGGAATGGTAGTCCGGAACGAATTTGCCCGCACCTATCCCAAAGCGTTAAGCGATTTTCAAAACGCCTATAAGAACGCCATGGAGTGGACTGTGGCGAGTCCCGCCGAGGCCGCTCCCCTGGTGGAGTCCAACATGAGCATGCCTGCCGCTGTTTTTGTCAAGAGTATGGAGCGCACCCACCTGACTTTTGCCACTGGTGCGCAGGCAAAGGGCGATGTGAACACATATCTGGCCAGACTGCTGGACATTTCACCGGAAATGGTGGGGGGTAAACTGCCTGATGAAAAGTTCTTCCTCACTGACTAGGGGCCTGGCGCCCCTTTTCGGTCTGGTCATATTTATAGCCTTATGGCAGGTTGCCTCAGGCTTTTACAACCACGTGATACTGCCTTCCCCCTCAGAGGTGGCCCGTTCCGTGGCTTCGCTGACCATCGACGGCCGGCTGTGGGAGCACGCCAGGCAGTCCATTATACGCGGCCTGACGGGATTCGGCCTGGCGGTAGCCGCCGGTGTGCCGCTGGGCTTGTTAATAGGGGTCAGCCCCCTGCTCTCAAATATTTTCAGGCCGCTGGTTGTAACCCTGCAGGTGGTCCCGCTGATCTCCTGGCTGCTGCTGGCCATGATCTGGCTTGGTTTCAGCCAGGTTCCCGCTTTTGTGGTTTTCGTAACCACCCTGCCTCTGATTACCATCAATACCGTCCAGGGAGTAAAAAACATTGACCTGCAGCTGATGCAGATGTCTGTTGTCTTTCGTATCAGCCGGCCGCGTGTCTTCAGGGAAATTTACCTGCCTCAGGTGCTGCCTTACCTGTTGGCCGGCGTTTCCACGGCGCTGGGCACTACCTGGAAAGCTGTGGCTATGGCGGAGTTCCTGAGTGTTTCACAGGGGATTGGCGCCAGGATGGCTTTGGCGCGGATAAACCTGGAGACTGCGGACCTCTTTGCCTGGACTTTTATTTTGATCGGGCTCGGCCTGATTACAGACAGGCTGCTTACTTACCTGGTTGACAAAAGACTGCGCCATTGGATGTGATCGCATGATCAAGCTGGATCGAGTAGGAAAAACCCTGGGCCGGACCAGGGTTTTAAGTGATTTTTCACTTTGCGTTGAGAAGGGTAAAATAACCTGTATCATAGGTCCTTCCGGCTGCGGCAAGACCACGCTGCTGCAGCTGATGGCGGGTTTGGAACAGCCGGACACCGGCAGGATTACCGGAACGGAGGAAGCGCGGGTCAGCTATGTCTTTCAGGAGCCCAGGCTGCTGCTCTGGAAAACCGTTGCCCAAAACATTGCCTTTGTGCTGCAGGATGTGGTGACACCGGCCAGGCGGCAGGAACTGATTAAGGAATACCTGTCCATGGTGGGGCTTTATGAATACAGGGACAGCTATCCCAAAGCTTTAAGCGGCGGCATGAAACAGCGTCTGGCCTTATGCCGGGCCTTTGCCTACCCGCATGACTTCTTGCTCATGGATGAGCCCTTCAAGTCGCTGGACACGCCGCTGCGCCTGGGCCTGGTGCGGCAGGTGGCCAGGATCTGGCAGGCCAACCCGCAGACTGTGGTCCTGGTAACGCACGATATCATGGATGCGCTGCTGCTCGGGCATAGGGTTATCGTCCTGTCAGCCAGGCCGGCCGCGATACTGGACGATATAAGAATAGACGTGCCGCTGGCGCAAAGAAACGTTGTCCAGGAACCACTGCCGGGTTATCACGCCAGGATGCTGGCAGTGCTGGAAGCGGAAAACAAAAAATCTTTTCCCAACCTTTAAAACCAAGTAAAAATCTTGCTGAGGAGTTGTGAGATGGAAGTAGTCAGGATGTCGGAAGTACCAACGTTTGCCACGCCGCTGGGTTTTTTGGCCAGAAAGCTGCTTGATCAGCCGGCTTTCTTGATTATGAACCTGCTTTTGCAGCCGGGTGAAACAGTAGAAAAACACGTCATGCCGGATGACGCGTTTTTCTATGTGGTTAAAGGCAGCGGTGTAATCATGATCGGCGAGGAAGATACAAACGCCGGTGAAACGGACATAGTTTTCAGCCCGAAAAACACGCCACGCGGCCTTCGGGCCATGCCGGACAGAGAATTTCACGTGCTTATAGTGAGAAGCCCTATTTCAGCGGGATAACCCGCTGACAGAAGCTTATTTGTTTTCCCGCAAAAACCTGGCCCAGTCGCCGTCGGGAATGACCTCGCCATTCTCCTTGAGCCACTGTGCTTTGGAAGGCGGCCACATGTAGAGGTGTGCTTTCACCGTTTGGCCGGACTCCAGCAGTTCCACATCCCGGATTTCCCGGACCAGCAGGCTCTGGCTTTCAACGTCGGTGAATTTTTCAATTTCATCGATTTCCGGCAGGATTACCTTGAGGTCCCTGGTTTCATACAGGACGCCTTTGATCTCTCCTTCGCCGTCCAGAATAACAGGATACCCGTCGCCCGGGACAAGATACATGACACCTTTGGCCCTGGCCTCATAAACTTTGGGCTTGTGAGGTTCAATAAAACGTTTGTAGTTTTTCAGGCCGGGCAGCAGGGTGCCGTACACAAAAAGATTGTTCAGGTACATAAAACACCACCCTTTCTTTTTTAAATGTTATGAAAGAGCCGTTTTAATATATTTATTTTCTTTATTAAGTTATTTTCCCCTTTTTTTGTTTTCTAAATTTTTTTAATCCCTAAAACATCTCATAAAAAGGTACGATTACTTAATTGTACCTTTAATTTATTGTTTTGCCATCTGTGAACATACATAGCATATAATGGATAAGAAAGGAACCTTTTTAAAGTGGTTGATTACGAGTGTCATGTGGTCGAAATATTATGTAAAGGCAGCCGCGGGATTATTTATCTGGCAGTACTGGTCTGGATGATCTGGTTTAACTGGACTCATCACCCGAATTTAAAGAAAACCAAATGGTTGATTTTTACGGGGATTCCAATATCTTTGCTGGGTTTTATAATCAGCCTCTATGGAGAATCATGCCACCTGCCGGTTTTTGTCAAAGAGGTTATAGGGGAAATAATCCTGTCCAATATAGGAATTGCCCTCATTTTAGGCTGCCTTATTTCGCTGGTGACGGAAATAAGCCGTATCTCCCGCCGCCACAAGCAGGAAGCGGAAACCGACCCTCTCACCGGGCTTTATAACCGGCGGGCTTTTGTACTAGAGGCGGACCGTATTCTGAAAAATGCCAGGGACGGCGACGGTACGCCTTCGGTAGCCATTCTGGACATAGACAACATGAAACAGATTAACGATTCCAGGGGGCACCAGTATGGGGACGAGATATTAAAAAAAGTGGCGCTGGTAATAAAAAACAGTATCCGCGCCTGGGATGTGGCGGTTCGTTACGGGGGCGACGAATTTGCCGTTTTATTTCCTGATAAAGGGCCGGAAAAAGAGGTCCTGAAAACGCGCCTGGCTAACAATTTGGCTGGGATCAGCGGTGAAACAGAGAATCTTAATTTGACCCTTTCTCTAGGGTTGGGCCAGTTCCCCGTGGACGGGCGCAATTTGGATGAACTGCTCAGCATTGCTGATGCCAGGATGTATGAGGAAAAGAAGGAAAAAGGTTACAAAGATTAAAAACAATACTTGCCCGGATAATACTAAGTCCATGGTGTTGAAACAAGCTGCTCCATTGCGTAGCGTCGCAAGTGAACTCAGCGAAGCTGAAGTTGCGAAATTGGATTCGCGGGACAGAGGCCAGGGGACACACCTCTGTTTGGGGCATTACTTAGAGGCCGAGGTATGTCCCCAACGTATTTCGCGAAAGCCTAAACTGAGCCAGGACGGCGAATTGAAGGCGGTCCAATTTCGCCCGAAGCGAGCTGGTAGTTCACTCGACGCGGAGCAGAGGAGCCAAGCGGGTTTCAACACCATGGACGGCTTTGTCAACAACCTGAACTGGTATGCATTATTGTCAGCCTGCGATGCAGGAGCGGCAGGCCGGCTTGTTATTGCACAGAACTTATGTTCTGTGTATAATTATTTATAGGGAAGTTTAAACTGAGGTGATCTTTTGAGAACGGGTATAGCCAACCTGCCGCTGCACGGCCACCATTGCCCGCGCTGGCTGTTTGAACGGATGGTCAAACTAAGCTCCGCCATAGTTGAGGCGATAGTAGAAGAATACGGCGCCTATGAAGTCCTTGCCCGCCTGGCCGACCCTTTCTGGTTCCAGGCGCTGGGCTGTGTGGTCGGGTTTGACTGGCACTCATCTATCAGGGCAACAGTAGTGCGCGGAAAAACAACAATTAATAAAATCTTAAGGAAATATATTGCATTTATTAATAAAATAATTGGTATAATTAAATACAAAAACACGGGAGGGAAAACATGGATACAGAAAAGAATTTAAAGACTTCAATTGCCGGCGAGTCACAAGCAAACCGCAAGTACGCCGCTTTTGCCAAAAAGGCGGATGAAGAAGGTTACCCGGCAGTGGCAAAATTATTCAGAGCCGCGTCCGAAGCCGAGGCCATTCATGCAGCCGCTCAGCTCAGGGCAATAGGTGCTGTAAAGTCTACCGCCGAAAATTTAAAAGCGGCCATTGAAGGTGAAACATACGAATTTACCCAGATGTACCCCGGGTTTATCGCTAAGGCTGAAGAAGAAGGGTCAAAACAGGCTAAGATTGCGTTTAATCAAGCCAACGAAGCGGAAAAGGTACATGCCGCTTTATATACAAAAGTACTTGATTCACTTGAAAGCAAACCCGAGGTTGAATTCTACCTGTGTACAGTTTGCGGCAACATAGTTGAAAACGAGGCCCCGGACAAATGCCGGATTTGTAATGCTCCGAAAAAGGCTTTTAAAAAGGTGGAATAAAATCTAATATCTTGTAAAAAGAGCCAAGTTAACTGTTTCTTGATTAATAAGAGCCGCCTCCTGACTCTAGATGGTCGCAAGGGGCGGTGTTTTTATTTCTTTATTAGAGAAAAATGTGCCATAATTAGGCATTTTGAAGAAGGAAGTCTAACTTTTCGCAAGAAGTTATTACTTTGACGTAACATTATATTGAATGACCGGGTTGTGGAGTGAAAAAGATGAAGGACGAGGACAAAACCAAGGACCAGTTGATTAATGAACTGGCCTTGCTCCGCATTAAAAACAGCCGTTTACTGGAAGATTCGAGGGGCCGGGAAAAACATTACCTTTCCATCGCCCAATCAGCCAGAAACGCAATTATTTCAGTTGACAGCGAGGGGCAAATAACTTTTTTTAACTATGCGGCTGAAAACATTTTTGGCTACATGTTTAAGGAAGTGATCGGCAAACCGGTTACCATGATCATGCCGGAACGGTTCCGGGCGGCTTACCACAACGGCATGGTCCAGTTCATTAAAACAGGGAAAACCAAAATTATCGGCAGAACTATTGAGCTGGTGGGACTTAAAAAGGACGGCCGCGAATTCCCCATCGAGATGTACATTTCAAGCTGGAAGTCGGGCAGGGAAACCTTTTTTACCAGCAACATCCGTGACATTACCGAGCGCAAGCAGGCTGAGGAGGAATTAAGGGCCGCCAAAGAACAGCTCGAATCATTTATAAATAATACCGCTGATGGTATAGCCATTTGGGATCTGGAAGGCAGCCTGCTCCAGAACAATAAAGCTTTTGAAGGGATATTTGGCTGGGCCGGCTCGGAAATAAGCGGCATTATGCAAATGGTCCCGGATTATTTAGTTGAAGAAGCCAAAAGGCACATGGAAAAAGTCGTTTCAGACGGGAAAGCGATAACCTATGAAACCGTAAGACAGAGAAAAGACAAGACCCTGCTTGACGCTATTGTGACCCTGACTCCAATCAGGGACAGCGCCAGAAATATTGTCGCACTGGCCAGCACCAGCAGGGACATTACTGAAAGGAAGCGGCAGGAGAATAAACTGAGGCTGGCGGCCAAGGTGTTTGAAAACACCATCGAAGGAATTATGCTTACCGATACTGATGGCCTCATAGAGTGGGTCAACCCCGCTTTTACCAGGATTACCGGGCAGAGAGAAGAGGATGTTATAAATAAGCAGTATTTGCTGGTACTTCAGGGCGCTGAAGAGGTTTTTAAAAAAATACATAAATCTTTACAATCCACCGGTCAGTGGCAGGGCGAGGACTGGCTCAGACACAAAAACGGAGAAGTTTTCCCGGTGTGGATTTCCATGAGCGCGATCAAGGATGAAAGCGGCGCGACGGTACAATATGTGAGCATGCTTAGAGATATTACCGAACAGGTGAAGATGAACAGGGAGAAACAGCGTCTGCAGGAACAGGCCGCCAGGGCGCAGAGACTGGCCTCACTGAGCACCATTTCAGCCGGTATCGCCCACGAAATCAACCAGCCGTTAAACACCATGAAAGTTATAGTTGACGGCATGCTGTACTGGCATAAAAGAGGCAGAATGCCGGAGCATGATAAGATCATAAAAAATCTGGAAAAAATTTCGGCCCAGGTTGGGCGGATTGATGAGATCATCAAGCATATGCGTTCACTTGTGGGCAGCGGCAACGCCACTGAATTTGAGCCGTGTAATTTAAATAAAGCTGTTGGCGACGCTCTCGGCTTGCTCGGCCGCCAGCTGACTTCTCACAAAATCAATGTGGTAAAAAAGCTTGCCAAAGACCTGCCGAAAGTGCTGGGCAACGCCCACAGGCTGGAAGAAGTGGTGATAAACCTGCTGGTAAACGCGATGCAGGCTCTGGATAAAGCCAATAATATCTCCGAGAAAGAAATTATCTGCCTGACCGGCGCAGCGGGGGAAAAGGTGATTCTGGAAATAAGTGATAACGCTACCGGTATCAGTGCCGAAATAATAGACAGCATCTTTGACCCTTTTTTTACCACCAAAGACACCGGCGAAGGAATGGGTCTCGGCCTGGCTATTGTCCAGACGCTGTTGTCCGGCTTCAGCGGGCAAATTGAGGCGTATAACAATGAAAGAGGCGGGGCTACTTTTAGAGTGGAATTACCGGTAATAAAATCCTGAAATTAAGGCGGTGCCGCCAGTGCAGATTCTGCTTGTCGATGATGATCAAGACAGTCGTACTTACGTTGGTGACTTTTTACGCGAGCTGGGCCACGATGTGGTGGTTAGTGAAGACGGGGAAGCCGCCCTTAAAACGTTTCAGGATGGATTTTTTCACCTGGTTATATCAGATATAAAGATGCCCAGGCTCTCCGGCATTGAACTGCTGCAAAAGCTCTCAGCCAGGCCGGACCGGGAGGATTTTGACGTGGTGCTTTTTACCGGCCACAGTGATGTTAACACCGCTGTTGAAGCACTCCGGGCAGGCGCTTATGATTACCTCCTAAAGCCGATCAACGTCGAAGAACTGGCCGCCGTTACTGAGCGCGCCGCGGAGCGCCAGGCCCTGCGCAGGGAAAACAGAGCGCTTAACGAGCAGTTTGAAGTGGTGGTCAAGGAAGCTACGGAGGAAACCAGGCATGAGCTTTCCCGTCTCCGTGAGGCTTACCTTAAATCAGTGGGGCTGGGTGAACTGGGGATTTTTTCGGAACCTATGAAAAAAGTTATACGGCAGGCCGAGAAACTGCAAGCCGACCGCTCCGTACCAGTTCTAATTTCCGGAGAAACGGGAACCGGCAAGGAGCTGATTGCCAGGTATATTCACTATCAATCAGGCGATGCCTCCACCCCCTTTATTGACCTGAACTGCGCCGCCCTGGCGCCCGGCTTGTTTGAAAGCGAGTTGTTCGGCTACGAGGCAGGAGCTTTTACAGGCGGCCAGGCCAGGGGGCAAAAAGGGAAACTGGATTTGGCCAGAGGCGGCACCATCTTCCTGGATGAGATTGCTGAGATTCCTGTTAGCATGCAGGCCAAGCTGCTGCGGGTAATCCAGGAAAAAGAGTATTACCGGGTGGGCGGGCTGAAAAAGTTGAAAACCGACACCCGCATTATTTGTGCCACCAATGTGGATGTCCGGGGCAAAATTGAGGAGGGGTCTTTCCGCCAGGACTTGTACTACCGCCTTAATGTCGGCCATATTCACCTGCCCCCGCTCAGGCAGCGCACCGATGATATACTGCCGCTGGCTCAAATGTTTTTGCTTGGTTTTGCCAGGGAGAAAAGAAAAAGCTTCAAGACCATCACCCATGAGGCTGCCGGTATGCTGCTCTCATATGACTGGCCCGGCAACGTGAGGGAACTCAAAAACACCATTGAGTGGGCGGTTTTAATGTGGGATGACCAGGAGTTGAAGCCCGGCCACCTGGAGATACTGACAGGCAATATCAAATCCAAACCGCAGGCTGCGGCCGGCATTGGAGTGATTGACCACGAGAATTTCTTTCTGCCGCCGCGCAGCCTGCCGCTGGAAGAATACTGCAACAATATCATTTTAAAAGCGCTGGAAAAGTTCAACGGCAATAAGACGCTCACCGCCAAATACCTTGGTATTTCCCGCCGCTCACTTTACTGCCGCCTCGAGCGCCTGGGTCTTTAATCTGACTATAGCAAAACCACCTGCCCAAGTGTACCTGCAGGTCCAGGTGTACGTATAGGTACACCGATACGTACAATATCACCAACAAAGCAGGTAGTATGTCAGACTGCTTTTTTTTGCAGCCTTTGAACAAAAGGTTGCTAAGTTTGTGGACAGAGCCGTCCATGGTGTTGAAACCCGCTTGGCTCCTCTGCTCCGCGTCGAGTGAACTAACAGCTCGCTTCGGGCGAAATTGGACCGCCCTCAATTCGCCATCCCGGCTCAGTTCAGGCTTTCGCGAAATACGTTGGGGACATACCTCGGCCTATAAGTAAGGCTGAAAACAGAGGTGTGTCCCCTGACCTCTGTCCCGCTCATCCAATTTCGCATCCTCAGCTTCGCTGAGTTCACTTTCGACGCTGCGCAATGGAGCAGCTTGTTTCAACACCATGGACTTAGTGTTATCTGTATAAGTCACCGGTCTATGCAACCTTAAACATAAGGTTGCTCTTTTAATTTCAGTCGCTTTTGAGTAACTGGCATGGGGTTTGCTAATAAATTTTTTTACCGCATCTGAGCTATTACCCATTTCCGGCCGCGAGAGGTACGGCCCGGGTTTTAAGCGACAGGGCGTCCCAATACAGTACACGGAGGATTTTTATGAACATCCTGTTAATAGATGATGACGCAGATTGCCTGGACGGGCTGGCTACCGTCCTGGAACCCGCCGGACACCAGTGCGATTTGTTTACTGTCCCCGAGCAGGCGCTGGAAGCTTACCAGCAAAAACAATTCGACGTGGTTGTCACAGATATGAAGATGCCCGGCCTGAGCGGGATCGATGTGCTGAAAAGAGTCCGGACCATTAACACTGAGGCAAGGGTAATCATTGCTACAGGCTACGGCGATGTGGAAACGGCCATTGCGGCCCTGAATTACGGGGCTTACGCTTTTTTCGGCAAGCCGATAGATTTTAATGATTTAATGGAGACTCTTGAAAAAATTGAGTGTGAATTAAAAGGGCAAAAGAAAGAGAAAATGGAGCTCGCGCGCCTGGCCATTGAGTATGCGCGTCTTAAACAAGCTTATGAGGATCTGCTAAAGCTATTAAAAGATAGATCCGAAAAATAAGAGACAGAAAATTAAAACAAGATTAAGGAAAAACAATTCACTTTTATTTATAAAGAAAAGAAAAACCGGTATTAGGTAATGAGGGGTGATTATTTTTGGCTAACGGCGACTATGAAGAGAAGCTGGAAATGGTTAAGTACTTCATAAACGATAGCCGCGAACTGCTAGATGACGTGGAGCCGCAGATTATAGCCATGGAAGAGAAAGCGCTTTCAACCGGAGAGATCGACGGTGTGATTTTAAACGCCATCTTCCGGCTGTTCCACTCGCTCAAAGGTTCAGCCTCCTTTCTGGACCTGCAGACCATTATCAGCGTAACTCACGAGGCGGAAACCTTGCTGGACATCTTCCGCAACGGGCAGGCTGCGGTAAAACCTGCCCACGTGGATTTGCTCATCCGCACCACCGACTTTATCCGCAACATCCTGGATGTGGTTGAGCAGCAGCTGAGTGACGAGGGCTATGAGGACAGCGCAGCCGTAATTGTTGATGACCTGCAGAAAACCATAGCAAATGTTATGGAAGGCGGGACAGAGGAAGAGGAAAATATAAACGCCGGCTGTGACCTGCCCGCAGCGGAAGAAGAACAGCCAGGCGATGAAGGTGAGTACATTCCTACCGGCAATCTTGACGATATGGGATTGGACATAACCCCCGAAATAATGAAACACTTTATTGAAGAGAGTATCGAGATCCTGGACGAGGCTGAAAGCGCGCTGCTGGCGCTGGAGAAAGCCCCCGGCGACAACGAGATTGCCAACCGGGCCTTTCGCGCCTTTCACAGTTTTAAAGGCAACTCGGGCTTTTTAGGCTATGCCGACTTGGAGGAAATCAGCCACCATGCCGAAAGCCTTTTAGGCCAGGCCAGGGATTTGCAAAAACCATGCGACCCGGTTGCCATCTCCTTCATGCTCATAGCCTTGGACATCCTGAGAGACGGCATCCGCCAGATCGACCTGGGTGTCACTCCCGAACTGTCCGGCAAAGCGGAAGTCTGCACCTACCTGGAAAAACTTGCCCGGGAGATGGCTCCCGCTGAAGACCAGGGGCTAAAGGAAAAAGAGCAGGCGGCCGCTCCTCCGGAAAAACCGGCCCAGCCGGAAGTCCGCCAGGAAAAAACAAGCCAGCCGGTTAAAGAGCCTAATGGGGAAGCTTCCGTAAAAAGTTCAGCTGAACAGGAAGCAGGCGACTCGAAGGAAAGACAACAGGTATCCGGCCAGCAGCAGGCCATTCGTGTAGACCTGGAAAAACTCGATAAACTGTTAGACCTGGTTGGCGAACTGGTTATCTCGGAAGCCATGGTTGCCAACAACCCCGACCTGAGAGGCCTGCAGCTGGACCGTTTCGAAAAAGCAGTGCTCCAGCTTGACAAAATAACCAGAGACATCCAGGAAGTAGCCATGTCCATGCGCATGATCCCTCTTAGCGGCACCTTCCGCAAGATGGTGCGGCTCGTGCGCGATTTGGCCCAGAAAGCCAATAAGAAAGTCACCCTTGAGATCACCGGTGAAGAGACCGAAGTGGACAAAACCATCATTGAACAGATCTCCGACCCGCTGGTGCACCTGATCCGCAACGCCGTGGACCACGGCATCGAGAGCGCTGAAGAGCGGCTGGCCGCCGGCAAGCCGGAGACCGGCAGAGTCAGTATCGAAGCCAAACACTCGGCCGGTGAAGTCTGGATCGTCGTGGAGGACGACGGCAAAGGCCTGGACCGCGACAGGATCTTCAATAAGGCGGTGGAGAAAGGGCTGCTGCGCAGCGAAGACCGTGATTTAAAAGATGAGGAAGTATTTAAGTTGATTTTTGAACCTGGATTTTCCACTGCGGAAAAAGTGTCAAGCATATCCGGACGGGGTGTCGGCATGGACGTTGTCAAGCGCAACATAGAAAAGCTGCGCGGCAAAGTGGACGTGCGCAGCCGGCCCGGTTCCGGCACCATGTTCGCCGTGCGCATACCACTTACCCTGGCTATTATCGAAGGCATGGTGGTAAAAGTAGGGCAGAACAGGTATACAATACCGATTAACTCCATCAAAGAATCGCTGCAGCCCAAAGAGGGGCAGATCACCCGTACCCCTGACAATCTAGAGCTGGTCAGCATCCGCGGTGAGCTTCTGCCGGTAATCAGGCTGCATGAACTATACCAGGTCAGTTCAAACTTTCGCCGCCTGACCGACGGTATCTTGATAGTGGTAGAAAACGAAGAAAAGAAATGCAGCCTTTTCGTGGACGAAGTGATCGGCCAGCAGCAGATTGTAATTAAAGGGCTGTCCAGTTACCTGGGCCACGTTAAGAGCATTTCCGGCTGCGCCATCCTGGGCGACGGAGACATCAGCATGATTCTTGATATAGACGATTTAATCAACTCAGTTGAGGGAGTACTTAATTAGAAGAAGACAGAATTCAGAATCCAGAATTCAAAGAATTAAAGAAAAGACTTATATAAAGAATCAAGCAAAGAGATTTAAAGAGACAACGAGACAGAAGTTATCCTTTATTCTAACTTCTGACTCCTGTCTCCTGTATTCCCAGATCACTATTATAACGGAGGTGAGACATAATGAGCTTAAAAGAGAGGCTGGACGCGGACCTGTTGGAGGACGAGTATGAGGAAGATGAAGATACCCAGGAGGATAAATTTCTGACCTTCATCTTGTGCCAGGAAGAGTATGGTATTGAAATCAGGCATGTTACGGAGATCATCGGTATCCAGAACATAACCGAGGTGCCCGACATGCCCCACTACATCAAGGGCGTAATCAACCTGCGGGGCAAGGTTATCCCGGTGATGGACGTACGCCTGCGCTTCGGGCTGGAAGAGCGGGAATACGACGACCGCACTTGTATCATTGTAATCAACATTGACGAGCAGTCAGTAGGGCTGATCGTCGACCGTGTATCAGAAGTTATGGATATTCCCAAGGGCGAGGTTGAGCCGCCGCCCAAGGTTAAAAGAGGCGAGAGCAGCCGTTTCATCCAGGGTATGGGCAAGGTCGGCGACCGCGTCAAGATCCTGCTCAACGCCCACCAGCTGCTGTTTGACTTTAACAAGGGGGAGGAAATGTAATGGCTGCAGGCTGACATGAAATGACGGGAGAATGAAGAGCAATGGCCTTTACTTATTTTTTTCGTGATATGCATACTCTGGAGCTGATTGTAAAACATGTTGTGCCGTCTGTAGCCGGGTTCAGCAAGATCCGGGTCTGGGACGCGGGCTGCGCCATGGGCCCGGAGCCTTATTCAATGGCCATAATGTTTGCTGAGAATATGGGGCGGTTTGCTTTTCGCAACTTCCGGATAGACGCGACGGATATCGACGGCAGCAACCTGTTTGGCAAGGTTATCTCAGACGGTTTGTACCCGGAGGACGACCTCAAGCGGATCCCGCGAGGCCTGTTTGAAAAGTACTTTCAGCCGGGAGAAAAGGCAGGCTATTACAAGATTGATGAAGTGATCAGGACCAAGGTGTTCTTCAGCAAGCACGACCTGCTTACACTAAAGCCTGTCGGGAGCGGTTTCAACTTGATCCTGTGCAAGAATGTGCTCCTGCACTTTCAGCCGGCTGAGCGGGTTGAAGTGATTAAAATGTTCCACGCGGCTTTGGCGCCCGGCGGGTACTTTGCCACAGAGCAAACCCAAAAAATGCCGCCTGAAACAGCTCACCTATTTAGACAGGTGGCGGCTGACGCCCAGTTATTTCAGAAAATTGAGGCAAAACAATGAAAGTAATCAGCCTCAGGTGCAACAGCAAAATATATTGCTGCAATTCCTACCTGGTACTGGGCAGCTGGAACCGTTTGGAAGATGTGAATACCCTGGTGGATATAGGCCCGGATGGTTATATCATCGAAGAAATCGGCAAGTCGTCCACAGGGGTGGGCAAAAAGCCGGTAGAGCAGGTGGTCCTGACGCACGGCCACTTTGACCACGCCGGCGGGCTTAAATACATAATTGAAAAGTATCAGCCGGTGGTATACGCGTTTACCAGGACGGAGGGAGTGAGCAGGATTGTTTCGGACGGCCAGGTCCTGCGCCTGGGAGACCGTGATTTCGAGGTCATACACACGCCCGGGCACTCCAACGACTCCATCTGTCTTTACTGCGCGGAGGATAAGACGCTGTTTTCCGGTGACACTCCGCTCAGGATCAGGACCCCGGGGGGATCATATTCCTGGGAATTCGTTAAATCCTTAGAGAAAATAGCCGGCCGTGCCGTAGAGGTTATTTTTTCCGGTCATGACGGCCGCATAACTGAGAACACAAGTGAAATAATCCTGGAAACACTCGTAAATGTAAAAAAAAGCCAGATTGTATCTTGAAATAATATTAAAGAGGAGGTAGAGCGGTGAAACTAAAAATCGGATCTAAAGTGACTACAGGTTTTTTGGTCGTCTTGCTGCTGATGTTAGTTATGGGTATTACCTCAATAGTTTCAACCAGGTCAGTAGCCAAAGGGATCAACACGATGGATGCGGTTAACGGGCGGCTGTCGCTACAGAAAGATATAGACAGCAACTTTAACGCTGCCGTTGCTGGTATACGCGGCTACATCGCTTACGGGACCACCAAGTTCAAAGATGAGTACAACAGCAATATGAAGCTGGTTTTGGATGCGGAAAAGAAACTGCTCGAAGTCAGCGCTCCGGATAAAAAACCTGAAGTGCAAAAATTAATTGAAGTGACCAACAGCTACAACCAGGGTATTACCAATGACTTGATGCCGGTCATTGAAAGGCAGTACAAGACTACAGACCCTGCCGTAATCCAGGCTGAGCAGCAAGAGGTTTCCAGGATCGCCGGGAATCTGGTGCCTGTAACCAACCAGCTCAAAGAAATTGTTAACAGCCTGGTCACCAGCAACCAAAAGGTGTTTGAGGATAACATCAAAGCCGCCAGCAGCGGCACCAGCAGTGTCATCTACACCATCCTAATCATAAGTGTCATTGCCCTGCTGCTTGGCCTGGCCTTAAGCTTCTTTATCACCAGATCAGTCAGCGGCATCATCAAGTCGCTGCTCACTGAAAGCGGCAGGCTGACTGAAGCGGCCAAAGCAGGCAAGCTGGACGCGCGGGGCGATGTGAACAAAATCGATCCTGAGTTTCAGGGGGTCATTCAGGGCATTAACGACACTCTGGACGCTGTAATCGGCCCGCTTAACGTGGCAGCGGAGTACATTGACCGGATCTCCAAAGGCGACACCCCGCCGAAAATAACCGATAATTACAATGGAGACTTTAACGAGATTAAAAACAACCTGAACATGTGCATCGACACGATCGGAGTACTTGTTGACGAGGTAGGAGTGGTAATCGGCGCCGGCAGTGAAGGGAAACTGGACCAGCGGGCCAACGCCGACCGGACGACCGGTGTCTGGCGCAAGATCTTGAGAGGTGTCAACAACGCCATGGACGGAGTGATCGGACCGCTGAACGTGGCGGCCGAATATGTGGACCGGATCGCCAAGGGAGAAATTCCCCCCCGCATAACCGAGGCCTACAACGGGGACTTCAATGAAATTAAGAACAACCTGAACACGCTTATTGACGTGACCGCCGAGAATAAAGAGCGGGTGGAGGAAATGCTGCGCATCAAGGGAGCTGTTGAAGCGTCCGCCGCGCCCATTGTCATCACCGACAAAAAAGGTGTCAAGCTCCTTTCTCAGAACAAGGCCTTCAACAGCCTTTTCGGGTACAACATCGACCAGATTAACGCCGCCGGCGGCCTGCCAGCGATATTTGTGGACGCGGCAACCGGGCGCGACTGCTGGAAGAGCATCATGAGCGGGAAAACCTGGCAGAACGAGCTTGAACTGCGCACGCGGGAAAACAAGATTATACCTTCTACAATGTGCGCTGACGCTGTAAAGAATGAAAAAGGTGAAATCATAGGCTGCTTCGGTGTGATCAACGACATCACCGAACAGAAAGTGGTTTTAAAAGCGGTGCGGGAACTGGTGGAAAAGGCCAAGGCAGGCGACCTCTCAGCCCGCGCCGATGTGGCCGCCAGCGGGGATTACAAAAACCTGGTGGACGGTATCAACCAGATGCTGGACGCGGTTATCGGGCCTTTGAACATGTCGGCGGAATATATCGACCGGATCGCCAAAGGCGACACGCCGCCTGAAATTACGGACGAGTACAAGGGCGACTTTAATGAAATAAAGAACAACCTGAACTCGCTGATTGGCACTATTCACACGCTGGTTGACGAAGTAGGCGTGGTAATCGGCGCCGGCAGCGAAGGGAAACTGGACCAGCGGGCCAACGCCGACAGGACGCAGGGTGTCTGGCGCAAGATCCTGAGGGGCGTTAACAACGCCATGGATGGGGTTATCGGGCCGCTCAACGTGGCGGCGGAATATGTGGACCGCATCGCCAAAGGCGACACGCCGCCTGAGATTACGGATGAGTACAAAGGTGACTTCAACGTAATCAAGAACAACCTTAACACCTGCATTGGCATGATTCATGTTCTGGTTGACGAAGTAGGCGTGGTAATCGGCGCCGGCAGCGAAGGGAAACTGGACCAGCGGGCTAACGCCGACAGGGCGCAGGGCGTCTGGCGCAAGATCCTGAGAGGTGTCAACAACGCCATGGACGGAGTCATCGCTCCGCTTAACGTGGCGGCTGAATATGTCGACCGTATTTCCAAGGGCGACATTCCGCCGAAGATTACCGATGAATACAAAGGCGACTTCAACGAAATTAAGAACAACCTCAACGGCTGCATCGACGCTATCGGCGGTTTGCTTAAGCAAGCGGAAGCGCTGATCACGGCGGTCAAGGAAGGCAAACTGGAGACACGCGGCAATGAGGCGGCCTTCAGCGGGGACTGGGGCAGACTGGTCGGCGGCATGAACGGATTGATAGAAGCAGTAAACGAGCCGATTGAGGAGTTGCTTGCTGTCTTGACCCGGATGG
>NZ_QFFZ01000001.1 GCF_004369225.1 Pelotomaculum propionicicum | reverse complement strand
CCTTCAATCTTGTCTTTGTAACGTTCGGTAAGTAACATTGTACGTTCCCCTATGTCGCTGTTATGATTGCACAGTATTTCGACATGGGTTTAATAAATCCTATTGGTTCCGGCTTGTCCGGGTTAGGATTTAAGCTCAGCATTTCTCTGAAATGAACGATGGCCTCCGCCCGCTCCCCCACCTTCCAAAGGGTCTACGCCAGACCGTAGAGGGCGCGCATATACGGCCTGGTCTCAATATATCCCCAAAAATGGCCGGCATACTTTTTAAACATATTGTCCCCCAGGGCCAACCGTCCCGCCCGGACACCCTTTTGATAAAACTCCAGCGCCTCCTTGGGAAAGTCACTTTCCATGGCCAGCAGGACATAAGCATCCGCGCAGTATGGGGACATGGACAGCGACTTGCGGGCCATATCCAGACGCACGTCCCTGTCCAATATCTCCCAGGCCTCGCAGATCAGGTCCTGTGCCCTGGACAACTTTTCTTCCGAAAATGGTTTCCCTTCGGTTCCATCCTGCCCGGTCTTTTTTCCCCTGCGCTTCGTTACCGGCTTGTCCGGCAGGTTGATTAAAGGGAGTCCGCCTTCATCTTTTGCTTCATCCGCAAAATACTGCATGAATTCCTCAGCGCCAGGGGCCCCAGCCAATACCGCTGCTCATCTTCATAACATCCCTGCATCTCTTTTCAAAAATGTCTTGCAGATTATTCCTCCATCTATTGAAGGCAGCAGTTTTTAATGCTTTGTTAATATCTATGCCTGAAACGTTTACTCGCCTGTATCCCGCCGCGGGGACCGAGTATTTGAGACCAGACCATTCCCTTAATGAATTCCCTTTGGCCTATGCCGCCATCAAACAGTTCCGTCCCGCCACAGCGCCCGTGCGGCTCCCGGCGTGAGTCCATATTACCGCAGCGATCGGGACGTCGCTCCCTGGCTGGCTTTTCCAGTTTACCTTCATATCCGGAATCATTGCTAACTTTGGTTGAATCACCGCCAAGCCCGGCCGGATCTTCCGGCAAGTCCAGCTCCGGCCCGCTTTCGCACGGCTCGCCGGCAGGAGAGCTTTCAAAAAACAGATCCTCCGCGTCAAAGGACAGATCCTCCCGGGGCGCGTCAAGTTTGCCCCGGGATGCGGCACGCTTTCTCTGGAGCCAAATACTCCTCACGATAATCATCAGCATGATAACAAGCCAAATGTATTTCACAGCGACACGCCCTTAATATTACTTTTTGTCAGGCATTAGCGGCCCGCTTTCACCCTTGCCCTGGCCCATCTTCGCAAGCGAGTCGCGCATCTGGGTGTCCGCCAGGATGTTCTGCAGATTGTAATAATCCATCACGCCGAGCTTGCCCTCGCGCAGGGCGTCGGCCATGGCCAGGGGCACCTGGGCCTCCGCCTCAACCACCTTGGCGCGCATTTCCTGAACCGACGCTTTCATCTCCTGCTCCCTGGCCACCGCCATGGCTCGCCGTTCCTCCGCCTTGGCCTGGGCAATCTGCTTGTCCGCCTCGGCCTGGTCGGTTTGCAGCTGCGCCCCGATGTTGCGCCCAACGTCCACATCCGCGATATCAATTGACAGAATCTCAAAGGCTGTTCCGGCGTCCAGCCCCTTGCTCAAGACAGTCCGGGAAATCAAGTCGGGATTTTCCAGCACGTGCTTGTGGCTCTCCGCGCTTCCCACAGTCGTGACCACGCCTTCGCCAACCCTGGCCAGGATGGTTTCTTCGCCTGCGCCGCCGACCAAACGGTCGATGTTGGCCCGTACGGTAACCCTGGCGATAACTTTGACCTCTATGCCGTCTTTAGCCACCGCCGATACCAGCGGGGTCTCAATCACCTTGGGATTCACGCTCATCTGCACGGCCTGAAAAACTTCCCTGCCGGCCAGGTCGATAGCCGCCGCCCGCTCGAAAGGTAGCGGTATGGCCGCCCGCTCCGCGGCAATTAAAGCGTTGACCACCCTGTCCACATTGCCTCCGGCCAGGAAATGCGCCTCAAGCTGGTTCACGCTGATGTTAAGTCCGGCCTTGTCGGCTTTAATCAGCGGGTTCACGATCCTGGCCGGCGGCACCCTCCGGAAGCGCATGCCGATCAGGGTAATTATGCCCACCCTGACCCCGGCCGCCAGGGCTGAAATCCACAAGCCAACGGGAATAAAGCTAAAAATCACCACAACACCGATCAGAACCAAAAAAATAAGTAGCAGGGTTGCAATGGCTCCTGCGCCCACATCCATCACTCCTTCATATTTTTATCAGTCAGATTGTTCAACAGCAGCTGTCTCCTTTACCACAACCCGCGTGCCCTCCACCTTTACCACCCTGACCCGCGTACCGGCCCGGATAAATTCTCCTTCAGTCACCACATCCAGGCGGCGCCCTTCCACCTCCGCCGAACCCGCGGGCCTGAGAGGGGTCAGGGCAATACCTTCCTTACCGGCAAAAAGGCTCAGTTCCGGCGCGGGGGCGACATATCCCTCTTTACTGTTTTGCTTGTTTTGCAGGGTCAACTTGTACCACATGTTATAGCGGGACATCAAACGCAGCCCCAGTAAAAAAACAGCTATAGTGGCTATGAGAGCCACAACAAGGGCCGCCGTTGCCTGAGTGACATCCACCGCGAGCAGCAGCACCCCCCAGCCCACCAAAATAATCCCCACGATACCGGACACACCAAAACCGGGGAAAACAAGAGCTTCCAGCACAAATGCTATTATTCCCAGCAAAAACGCGAGATAGGCCAGCCAATTGACTAAAGCCGGGGACATGGTTAACTGCCACCTCCTGTATCAGGGTCATGCTTTAATTTGTTCTATTCAGTCATCAGACTCCCTGCCTCTCATTTGCCTTCCTTGCTTGGTTGTCGCTTGTAGGGCATACCTGTATCTAGGAAGAGACAGGGTCTCCCGGGTTACCGCTAATTCTCAATGTTTAACGTGCCAAGTTCTTAGACCCCGGAGCGCCAGTGAAGACTCATCATAGCGTCTGCACTGATGTTGCCTTCTGTGTGTGTAATCACATCGGCCTTTCTCAATTAATATTTCGGGGCTCAATCACTTCAGCGTTTGCTTTCGGCCCGTTATTTTGCCGTCCTACGCTTAAAACGTTCAGTTGCCTGAGTGTCTCCAAGGACTGACTACAGGGCTGCTGGTTAGGCATTACCTTGGTGGGACTCCACCCACTAGAATTAGCGACCTTGCCCGGCCGCGCTACACAAAATTATTTACATTTCCAATCCCCAAAACCAAGATTACACATTCGCCATATTATGTTTTCACCCATTTATTAAGCAGTTTATATCAGGTATACCATCCCGGTATTCGCTATCCATTAAATGAAGCTGCCGTTTAATTATTCCCCTCATTTGTTTAGCCGTATTGAGACAAAATGTGGTGAATTCTTCTGCATTTATATCCTTAACCGATTTAATATTTGGAAAAAACAGCTTTAGAAAACCGGTACAGATACGTTTAATCGCTTCTGTATCGCGGGTATCTGAACCCCTGGGCACATCAAGAAGTTCATCAACAATAGCCCGGTAAATTATTTCTTCTCGTAAAGCATGCATGATTTCAGAAAAATATTCAACATTAAGCGCCCATCCTTCCGCTTTCATGTTTTCCCTCATCCGTGGAATGTTCCAGCCTTTTATAAACCCGTGAAACCGGTCTATGAGCGCCGATTCTTGAAAGGCCAGAGGTAATTCAGTAAACATGTTCGCACTTTCGTTCATTCTGTTATCAGAAATATTGCCCATTAAAATCAAACCTGCGTCTCCCGTATTGAATTTGTCTCCAACACGAAATTCTCCCGTCTCCAGATAACCTTTCAAGGCGCCTCTCACTTCATTAATATCTGGAAAACTGATGGTCTGCACTTCATCAAAAGCCACATAATCATACCTGCTGACCAAACCACTGCTTCTGCGGCTAATATCATAAAACAGTCTGGCCCTGCTGATGCTTCCACCGCTTACCAGCCATCCATATTTGCTTATTTGCGATAGTAAATAAGACTTACCTGTCCCCTTGGGAGCCAGTTCCACCAGGTTAATCCTCTTTTCAACAAACGGCAGGAGGCGGCTTAATAAAGTCAGCTTTTGTTTAGTATCAAGAAAACCAATTGGATTATAGTCCACAGCCAATAACAAAACATCTAACCATTCTTCAAGAGAAAACTCCGCCCGCATCTCCCTAAAGAAATCCAAATCTACCTTATATGGTTTGAAAGGTCTGAAATCGCATAAGTAAATTGCCCCGTCTTTATCTTTCCCGCTTAAACCGAACGGGTTCCATTCACACTCAATAACACCCCAGGTTTCATGTGAGGAAAGCAGGTCTTCTTCATTCTGACGTAACACCCTGTCATGTACAATCGCTTCACTTTTACGGGACGGGAACCCCAGATCGGGCAGGCTGAATAGACCTTCCCCGGTTTTAACATCTAATTCCACGCGGATTTTCGCCAAAAATCTTACTCTTTGCCCACCTTTAATCATATTACTTTTTAATAACTCCCAGTCCTTTTCACCAGGAATATTCTTTTTAACATATTCGGAAACCTCATCCATATTCACTTTTCCATCATTTCCGGCAAAGCGCATCACAAGCCAATCCCGCATATATGACGGAATACTAAGAGAAGCAAAAAATTTATTTTGAGTCGGATGTTTATAAACCACCATATCCTGAAAGGCAAATCTCAACTTGTCCTGAATTATTGTCATGTCGGACACGGTTTAATATCACCTCATATTCCCAAATCATCCTCAATATAGCCCTTCATAACACTGAACTCAAACTCCTGTGCAAGTCTGTAATTACAATAAATTTTGCCGGTATACTTTCCATTTTTAAAATCCATCAAAATAAAGCGCCACTTACCGGCAGTTAACATTTCGCCGCTCAACCACTGACCCGCCACCTTAAGTTTTACATTTGATATTGCTCTGTTACATTTTATTATCAGTTCGCCTTTACCCCTTGGATTAATCCTTACAATGCCAGTAATAAGTTCAAACGCTGTTGTTACTGTCCGATCCGGCTTGCGAACAGTAATTACAGGCACCAGGCATTCTTCCAGAGTGCCTCCTCCATGCACTTCCCCAGCCGACGTGCCTGACCCGTCGAATTTCTCATGAACCAACATGATAGCTTTAGAGCCGTCAAGTATCCATCCGCTGTCGGGTTGCGGCTGGTATTGCAGGCTGCCGACATTTCCGTAACGCCCATATTGTTGTATCTCTGTTCCTTCCGGCGCTTCGACCTTTCCGGCTTTATCGGCGAATCTGCTTAAACCGTGATCGGCGGTAAGTACAACACACTCATAACGCTGGGTTAAAGTAATTATCTTGGTAACGATTTTTTTAATTACTTCAAAAGCTTCGATTAAAGCATTGGGAAACCTGTAATCATAATGGTGCGCTATATTGTCCAGGCCGCGTTCCACTTCGTCATTTTCACCCCAACACCTGTTTGCTTCCGTAGTAGTAGGCAAATTCGACCTGGCGACCTTAACATCAATTTCTAAATTACCTGCTTCCATCAGCAATTGGGTAATTAATCCGGCCCATTCCAATCCTAAGCCGTCTACCCATAATACTTTTTTCGAATCAGCGTCTATCCGGGTCAGTATTTCTTCACGGGACGGGTAATTCCAGATCAATTGTTTCTCTGCGCCTTCCCGTGCTTTTGCCGCCAGTTCGTCGTTTAATTGATCCGTCAACCGGCACCTGATATATAAGTGAAAATATTCGTTCAGAAAATCATCCTGAAAATCAACAGACATCAAATACCAGGCCAACACTGGATAGACGCACTCCAGTTTCTCCCGCCATAACATTCCTTCCACTTTTAATTGCAATATATTTTTAATACTTTGTACAATACTGCGCCTTTCTTCCTCCGAAATATCGGTTAACACAGCAAGCTTGTCCAGGTCATCAGTCAGGCTGTTAAACTTGTCCCAAAATCCGGCGGGCATGTGATTTATTCCCAGGAAATGCAACAACTCTTTTCTTTCTTGTATCAACATGACGCTTTTTCCGGCTGAAAAAATACCCAACGCAATATCCCGAGCTAACAAATTTACCCCGGAACTGCTTTGCATTACATGATGAAGATAGGTTCCGGGTTCGGCTTTCTTTTTACTCCACAACCAGACCAGCCAGCGCATATCTTCTGGAAGAGTTCTCCATAACGCAAAAAGCCGGCCGGAGTTATACTCCTTAAATCCAACCAGCCGGCTTGCCAGTTTATCAAAGCTTTCTCCACTTTGTATATTGGTTGCCAGCCATTCCCACTGGGAAGAATTGCCCCATTCCAGGCGTAAACCTTCCCAGAAGCAGTTCTCCCGGACAAAATCAAAACCTGAAGAGTACAAACGGACGCGAAAATCACTTCTAATCTGCTGGGCCGGCAAACAAGGCGCCCATTTTGTCTCCAGCCATACCTTTTGAGATCCGCCGTGTTCCCACAATTCAAGGTAACTTTTAATCCCGGTTCTAACGCGGCTATCCCACGTTCCGGCGCCACGGAAAGGAGCAACAATGACTTCCACGCGGTCTTCCCCGTGGACTGTCCAGACTTCAGGAAGAATTCCCGCTTTGTAACGCGTAACCCTGTTTAATTGATTATTAAGTATATCCCCGGCCATCAAAAGCGGCACATATACCCGCGCTACATTCCCCGCGGGCCACTCGGCCAGATAGCGGATTATTTCGCCGTTTTCAGGATAAAGCCTTGCGCATTCCGCAATAGGGCAGATCATTATGAGTTTACCGGAACCCGCTATGCTTTTTAAAGCTCCGAGTATGCTTTCGTTATCCGGAAAAAGATCTTCACCGCTGCATATAGCGGATAAACGGATACTCTGGTCAACCTCATAGTACAGCTTTGAGATAAGCTCTTTCCAAACCTTTTGTTCTTGAACCGTGATAAACCTGGTGGCAAAACGGTGTTTTTCGTTTTTTTCCTCCCGTAAATAATCAATCAGACTATTAACTTCCGAGAAAAACATATATCTTATCTCCCCGCAAAAACTTTATTCCCGTCTCACGCGTTGCAGTAACCTTGCCCCAACAACAGCATCTTCAGCTAACTGTTTAACAAATTCTTTAATATCAGCGGCCGGAAAATCATCAATAATCTCGAGAACCCTTTGATACGCTGTTTTTTTGTAATGTTTCCCTACCCAATCCCGTATGAGCCGGTTAATTTCACCTAATCTCGGCGGCCAGCTATATACATTTCCCTTAAGCGACTGATAAATAAATTCCTGCAAGTCAGCAACCATACCGGTCTGTTCAACCAGACCGGCATAATCCCCGGCCGCAACCTTAATGAACTGCGTTTGAACAAAGGGAGCATCATTTAAAACGGCAATCTCATCCCTATGGGATTCAATATAACTAATTATTTCTTCAATCCCCTGATTGGACAATCTTTCAATTGCCCCGGCTTTTTGCAGAAAAGTATGATTACTGTTGCCTTCTAAAACCCACTGGACCGGAATACGCTTTTTTTCGCTCCAGTCAAAAGGAGACCTGGTTCCTGTGAGATCCCGCCAGAGATTCCTGAAGTCCTTGATTCTCTTTTGTTTAGATTGAGCCTCGAGAGCGTTAATAATTGCTTCTTTTACACAACCTTCGTCAGATGCCCCTGACAGGTCCGGCAAAGCCTGGTACAGCGCCTCGATGTCACTATCAGCGAGCTCACCCCCGCAATACTTGGCTGTAAGCCGGGCAAGCAATTTAAGATCATTCTTAAATAATGTCCTTAATTCTCCCAGGTGATTGCGGATTTGATCAGGGTAAAATTTATATTGCCGTACATTAATATCAGGATGATTGACAAAGTTGTGGAGAAAACCCACCACTTCTGTAATATAATGGGGTTGATCTACTCTGTATATAAAGAACGGAAACTTGCCCTTCAACCGCCCCGTCCGGAAATAATGCCTCGCTTCATTCAAGTTTTTAGCGGCAGTTCCACTTAACTGGTTTAAAGCTTCAACCAAATCAAGCTCAAGGACAACATCCGGTATTTTTTCCTTAACTCTTTCCTGCTGCCAAAGCCACACTTCCTCATTTAACAAACTTTTCAATTTCGCGGTTACCTGGGATACATCAAGATTAAGAGCTTTTAAAAGCGCTTCCAGCCGCCCTTCCTGGCTGAAGCAGAATAATTTCAAACCTTCCTGCAGGTTTCTTCTATTTATAAGCATTATCAAATCCCGTTGCGCCGGCTTTACGCGTTCATATACTTCCTCTAATTCCCGGTCATCCATCGCATCCAGGTTTAGGTCAAGCATATCATTAATTGCCTCGATTGCCCCGCAGATACTGCTTGTAAAAACGCTGTCGCCGTGCTCCTTGAAAACATAGTGATTTAACGACCACAAGGGATAGCCAAGCTGGCTTATGAAAACACGTGTATTTTTCCTCGCTTCTTCCGGATAAGATGCCTTTTCCGGGTCAATGTTAAACATTTCCTGGATCATCCGGCAGAACTTTTCTGCCGCGTACGACCTTTTCCGGATCGAATAGCTTTCCGACAACCGGGCGTTCTTCATGACAGCATCGATTATTTCCGCCAGTTTGTTCGGGTTCAGCGGATATGAGCTCATCCCGTCCGAATAGTAATACCCGCTGGCATAATCTCTCAATAAAAAGGCGAACAGCAGAATGCCTATTGGCGAAGGCATCAAACCAAACGGGGGCTCCTCCATTCCCTCCCACAATGATTTCAGGTCAATGCTTGTAGCTTCCTTTATAACGCTTGTTATTTTTGATTTCATCATCCCTAACGGGTGATCGGGCCGGGCATACAATACCCTGGTGTCTTCCCACAGCCCCTGGCTCTTAAGCTCGTCCACCACGTCCTTGTATGGCCTTGATATGACGGAAGCCACCTTAAGCCCAATTTCGGCGCCGGTTTTACCCCAGGCGCTGGTATATAACGTCCTGACTTTACTTAAGTTTTCCGGGCCGTAAGGAAATACCGTCATACACACTTCTTCCAGGTAATCGGTTATGGCGTCGCTGCCGGCCAGTTCAACTTGTTTCCCCCGGAAAAATGCGCGGAACCTGCCGGCTTTTATTTCTCTCAGCCAGTCGGTGTTCATTGTTATAGCTTTATTCTCATAGACACGCTTGTTGTTGACGTCCCGCACGTCTTCAGCGTAGCGGCCCTTGGCGCGGCATTCCGACCATTCCTGCCAGCGTTTTTTACCAAAGGAAGACTGGGCAATGATAATGACGTGGCTGATCAACTCCCTGGAGATTTCGCCAGCTTTTTGTTCCGTATCGATTAAATGCTCGTCTTCCTGGGCCAGCACCACCACCGCAGCGATCTCAAAAGCTTTTTCAATGTCCCGGACAGCCCGCTCGCCCCGCTGTTTTAATTCCTTCGCCGAAATCATTTGCACGGGATGTCGTTTTTCCCCGGCCCCCTGTAGCGGTATCAAATTCTGCAAATTAAACGCATAATGAACTGTTTGCCCGTCAGGGTTAATCATTTTTTCAAAGCTCAGGTTTTTTTCCACCCATTCCCGCGCTCTTTTCAGTTTTTCCTGGTCAATGGTCATGGTCGGGATGATATACTCGCAGTCACTGCCTAAGGCCAAGGGATGCATAATGCCCTTCGAGCAGATTCCATCCGCTATCTGAGGCATTCTCTGATTGAGTTCCGTACCCAAAAACATCCTTTGCAAAATAGACAAAGAAGGCTTGAGCAATTTGTTCGTACCGCCTGTCTGCCGCCACAAAGCCGTTAACAGCAGCATGACCCGGAAAACAGGCAGTTCGTCTTCCACAGCCAGGCTGCTTTTAACAGTATTATAGTAACTCAAAATATCATTAATAGAATCCGCAGCCTCAATTTTAGTGTTCTCAAAAAAATACTCCCAAAGGAAATCAGGCGTCAGCCAGTACCAGTCATTCCGGGGGTAATTGTTGATAAACCATTGAAAAGAACTCGTCTCTTCCGTTTTCAAAAACTGAAACAAAGTGCGCTGACTGGAGCTGTACAGGCTGGATATTGTCGCCAGAAGGTAGGCTGTAAAAGGATGAATCGGCGCCAGTGACTTTACCTCTTCCTTGCGGACACTCTCCCCTAAAAGGTTAATATAAACCATGATCCTGTTTACCTGTCCCCACAAGCTTTCCCGGCGGTTTTCCCATTCTTTCTTTGTCCCGGGATGCGCTTCAATAACATTGCCGATTAGCCGGTAAGCCGTCACCGGGGACATTTCCAGCTGGCAATTATGAAACCTGTCCAACAGTTTTTGCCTGGTGTCGTCGTCGATGCGGGCAAACTGGTTTAAGGCCCGGTGGGTGACCAGAAGCATGTAGAAGGGCATGCCTGCGGCGGCCTGGGCCAATTCCTGCAGGGAGGTTACCGGGACATTGTTGGCGAAAAACTCGGTAAACTCATCCCATATGAATACAATACCTTGAAGGTTGTTTTCAGCAATTACTTCCCTTATCCAGGTCTTGACGTCATCAGGCGTATCGGCCAGGCTAATTCCTTCTTCTTCCATTACCCGGGCCACTTTTTCCCCCATGGCCATATCCCCGTTGCGCAGACGTTCCAGAACCTCCGCGGCTTCCTTCACAGTCATAAACCGGTTCCGGTACTTGTCAAAAGCCCATTCCCAGTTAAAAAACCCTCCTGAAAGCTTTTCTAAAACTGTGTCAAGAATCCCCTGGTTGAAAGCGCTTTTATAACCCCGGGCTTTTAACTGTTCTTTAATAGCTTCCTGGATTTCCAGCAACAGGCGGCGGTTGGAGGTGATGTGCGCCGATGAGGAGCGGTATACCACCAGGTAGCGGTTGCGTTCCCGCAAGGCCTTGAACCTCAGCCAAAGGGGAGTAATGATCTGGTGCTTTTGAAAATAATCCTCGATCTCAGAAATATCATCTTCCAGCAAGTGCTTCAGCACAAAAGAAGCGAATGTCTTCCCCGTGCCATAAGCGCCGGTCAGCCATAAGGAACGGTTGTCCCCGGTGCTTGAACGTTCCAGCGCCTTGATCAGCTTCTGCAGGATGTCATGCATGGCGTTGTGAGGGATAAAAAACTTCCAGTTGCCCTTGTGGTTTTTATCCACTTCGGCCGAGAAAACTGGAATAAATTCCTTGCTTACCGCAAGGTAGTCAGAATACTGCCACATTCCCACCACTCCCTGTCCAGGTTCCGGATGATCACTCCTGTCTCGTTCAGCTCCAAACTGCCTGGCTGCAGGTCGAAAAGCCTCGCCAGCACGGCCTCCCTGCCGCAGCCAAAGACGGTCCAGGGCCAGATCAGGTCGTCATCCCACTTTAAACACGAACGTTGTTCCTTCAAATACAACCTGCCCACGGCCATCATGATGGCGGCGTCAGTGGGCGCTGTGCCGCGCCTGGTCAACCGCCGGGGGCGTCCCCCGCTCACCTCGCCCTGGCCCAGCTCCCGCCCCACCGGCGTCCGCTCCAGCAGACCGGCCAGCTCCATCACCGCATTGGAAATTGTCCAATTCGCTAGCGGTAAAGCAGCCTGCAAGAGGTAGCGCAATTCGCTCGTGGTCCGCTGCCCCGGCCCCAGGCGCGCATACCAGCCAGCCGTGGGGAAGTTAAAGACCACGTTGACCCATAACAATTCCCACAGTTCAAGAGAGCCTGTCCCCCGCGCAGTAAAGAGTTCATCCAGCCAGGTGGGCCGGCCGGACCCGTCGGCCAGGCCGGCTGTCTTCAGCCACACCCTCAGCGCGTCGACCTGCCGGTTGCCCAGCAGGCCCGCTTGCGGCCAGCCTTTTTTATCGGCCAGGTAAAGCTCCAGCCACTCCCGCCTTAAACCAAAATGTTGATGACGTGCCCAGCCGGTCTTTTCAGCTTCACCTTTATTCAAGCCGGAGCACCTCGCAGGCCAGGCGGGACCGGTCAAGAAAAATGTTGTCCAGATCCCGGACCAAATCCGTTTTAATCCACCCCGTCCCCCGGGAAGACCAACCCTGCAGGATCAGTTTCAATTTCTCCCGGTCAATCCCGAACAGGGTGTAAGGCCCTTCCGGGGCCTGCCCGTAAAGCTCGCCCACGGTCAATTCATAGCGCCCCACCCGCTCGGCGTACCGGTACAGGGAATAAAGCACCGCCACCGGGTGCGGCTCCGCCCACCCCCGCTTGTACAATGGGCCGCCGGCCCGCCTGCCGGGACTGGTGTCCACGCCCAGGCCGAGCTCATTGCCCAGCGGGGTTTTGGCAAGAAGGGCCGCCAGGGCTGTCATGGAGTTTTCACGGGTGCTGGCGCTCAATGTGTACTGCTCGCCCACCTTATCTACAAGTTCTTTTTTGGTCGCCGAGGTCAGCCACGGTATGTTCGATACGTACCATTGCACGGGCGTGGAATTCCGCGCCAGGTTTGTCCATACCGCCGCCCAGGTCAGGGAACTGTCGGCCCCCAGAGAGCGCAGCCGCTCCCCGAACACTGTAAGCTTCCACCCGCTTTTCCTGTCCCCGCCTATGATTTCGGCGTGCTTCAGCCACATGACCATTGCTTCGAACTGGCGGTTGCCCAGGCTGTTGTTTTCCACCCATGTGCCCGGAGACCTTAAAAACTCGGCCAGCCATTCTTTACGCATCCCAAATGTTTGATATGAATGCAGGCTGGCCTTGTTTGCGTTCATCGCCATACCATCCCCCCCGCTTACCACCAATGATTTGGCAGCCAGGCAGACCTTGCCGCGCAGGTGCAGGCACTGCCCGCAGGCAATGCACTTCTCATCGTCAATCGTAACTTTGTCCCGTGTGTCCAGGGCTCCCGTCGGGCACTCCACCTCGCAGGCCCGGCAGTGCCTGCAGTAAGCCGCCTTGGCAGCCACCGCCCGCAGCTTGCTGATGAGAAAGCGGTCGGCCGGCCTTATTCTTCCCAGATCAACAACCACACTGCTGTTTAGCCTGGCAATCCGGTAGGGGTACAAGCCGTCTTCCCTTTCTATGTACCCCCTGTCCTCGCCGGTCAGCACCAGCGGGCCGAAAGCCCTGGCCCAGGCCTGCCAGTCTTCCTCCGGACGGCGCAAGGTATACCTGACCTTTTCCCCTTCCCACTTTTCTATGACCCTGTTGCCTCCCGCCTCCAGAAAACGGCCGCCGGCCCGCCCTTTCCAGCCGCCCTCTTGTAGATATTGATCAATTTGGCCAGGAGGTACTCCAGCGCTGACAGCGTACTGGCGCAGCGCATCAATGAAACTTTCCATGTCTTTTTCGTAAACACAGCTACTAACCATTTCTTTCCAAAGTGATGCCGATGGGCATACTGCGCAGCCCACTCGCATGATCCCGTACCGGTAGGCCCGGTTCAGCATCAGCCGGCGGCTGAAAAGGTACAGGTAGACCTCCCCGGCGTTCCAGTCAATGATCGGGCTGGCGTTGGTCTGCATCCTGTGCTTGCCCCCGTCGGTGACAGCCAGGTAACCGGCGCGGGAGGCGCTTTCCTCATGGCGCACCCCGTCGAAAATCAGCGCCCGCACGGCCGGTTTCTGCGCCAGTTCGCGGAGCAGCAACAAAGTGGGGGCTGATTTATGGACAGCGCAGCACCAGCGGTGGATGCGGCTGGGCGGCCCCATCTCCCGCCACAAGGTCCGCGCGTCCTTGCTGCTCCGGGCACTGTAAAAATTGAGGTGGGGCCAGCGCCTCCGCGCCTTGTCCACGGCTTCATAAGTAGCTTTAATCTCCATCGTGGTGTCACCGAACACCACCACAAATTCATCGGGCGCCAAAGCCCTCTGCACCAGGTCCAGCATGACCAGGGAGTCCTTCCCGCCCGAAAAGGCAACGGCCGTGATATCCACTCTTTTCCTGTACCTGCGGTAAGTGTTGTAAATAAACTTAATTGCCTGCTGGACCATGCCTTCCAGCACTTGCCCGTTTTTAGCCAGCATGGCCGGAATATCAACAGGCCTTAATTCCAAACCTGTTTGATAGTATTTGATTTCCGGCCGGGAATACAGGCCGCCTCCTATGGCCTCCGCCACCAGTTCCCCGCGGTAAAAATATTTCCTTCCCCCCACAGCCCATAAATAAGGCTCATCGGCACGGAGATATCTCCACTGTTCCCTAAACCCCAAAATTTCCAGTTCTTCATAAAATACAGGCCGCACTTCGCCCCGGATCCCTTCGTTTCTGGTATCTTTAAGCAAAATGCCGCCGGTCTCAATATCCCAGTGAACGTCGTACATTAAATCAAATCAGCCCTCTAATACGCCATTTATTTTGACAACCTAAAATTCAATGTTGCTGTCACATCACAATTTGAAAAAGAAACAAACATAAAATCTTCCCAGAAAAGATATTTACAATGACAATGAAAAGATTCTGACAAACTTCGGTTTTAGCATGCATTACCCTTTTTGAAGTATTCTCTCTAAGCGAAGCACATACTTTAAATAACAATCAATATAAAAGTCGTTATAGAAAAGGTTGGGTTCCCCAAATTCAATTTCACCATATTCGCTATATTGCCTGTCAATATACTTGGTTCTTTCAAAGATATTGTCTAATACCTGAATTTCAATTCCATATGAGGAAATGAATTCGCATAAATAGTACAATTCCTTTTCAGATAAGTTAAAATCTTCTTTAACCTTAAAGATGTCTTGAAAAGTTAAACTATCATCGCTTATTAAGGCTAAGTCCAAAAGATAATCAATGGTTTTTTCAGAACAATAAAGAATATCCTGAAAAGGATCGCAGGAAGAATCACATAGAAAGTGAAGTGGCCGGAACAAAGGACGCGTTTTATTATTCCGATATATATTATTCTCTTGATAAGGGGCGGTTCCTTTGCTTAAAACAATATCTTCAGGAATATGGTCAACTATTTTGATTTCTTCTTTTTCTAATAATTCGCAAATACGGTCAATTGCCTCAATAGTCGTATCAAGTTTTCTTGCAGCAAAAACCTCTGCGATATCATTATAGGTTATATAACCATGCAACTTATTACTATGTCTTTGTAAATCATGTAAACATTTTTCAAAAATAAATTCACTGTCAACCATTTCCTTATCCCTCAATAGGGTGTTAGGAGATCAAAGCCTCAACTTTTTAGATCACAACTACAATCCTTATTATACCTAATCACATTTCTTTACCTCTGACTTATTTACTAATGCTTCTTCTTTGGCAATGAAACATTTTACCTTAAACATTCTTCTCTTTTTGACATTTTTCTGCATTTAACACTAAGCAATTGCAGTCGTAAAGTGCCATTTGTCTATATCGTTGGCGGATAAAACGGCGTTGTTATTCTTTCTGATATGCTCCACCAGTTTGGCCGGGCCATCGAAGATTTCCATGCAGCATTCATTGGCTTTCACACGACCATAAAAAGAAGATCCTCCAAGATTAGTCATTTTAAGAGGATTTCCATCATCGGCTGTAAATTTCCTTTAGAGATATTGTCGAAGCATGTCGATACAGATTTTTTTCCAATATGATTTGCCGGGATGGCAATAGTATATATGGTTACCTGAGATACTTGAGACTTTCCGGCTATTTCGGGCAATACTAACCTTCAAGAAGTCTTACTCCCTTGTAATGAAAATAGTTCATATTACTCAAAGGAGCTTTTCCATATATGAGCGGATATATAATGCATTTCCATGAGTTAGATAGTTCCAGTTTGCCTGAGGTGGGCGGAAAAGGCGCTAATCTGGGGGAAATGAGCAAAGCGGGATTTCCTGTTCCCCCGGGCTTTTGCCTAACCACATCCGCTTACCGGGATTTCCTGGCCACCAGCCCGGAGATGGATGAACTGTTGGAATTGCTCGTGACATTACAACCGGATCGACTGGGGGAAATCAGCAAGCTGGGAAAACAAGTCCGGGATCATTTGCAATCCCTGACCGTACCCGCAGGGATACAAGCGGCGATTATTGACGCGTGAAAAAAAGACCGGGGAAGAAAAGGCCTATGCCGTCCGCTCCAGTTCCACAGCCGAAGATCTGCCCACAACTTCCTTTGCCGGTCAGCATGAGACCTACTTGAATGTGAAGGGCCTGGGTCAATTGCTGCAGGCGGTGCAAAAATGCTGGGCTTCATTGTTTACTGATCAGGCCATCGCCTACCGGGCCAGGAACAGATTAGATCACCGCTCAGTCTCTTTGTCGGTGGTGGTGCAGCAGATGGTATTCCCGGATGTGTCCGGGATCATGTTTACCGCCGATCCGCTTAGCGGCCACCGTGGTACCGTTTCCATTGACGCCGGCTTCGGACTGGGGGAAGCCCTGGTTTCCGGTATTGTGTCGGCCGATTTATACCAGGTCCTGAAAGGCCGGATCATTAAAAAGCAAATTGCGGAAAAGAAGAAGGTAATTTATCCCACACCGGAAGGGGGAACCGCGGTTAAGGAACTTCCTTCCGGGCTGCAGGGCCAACCGGCCCTTTCCGATGAGAAAATATTAGAGCTGGCCGGTCTCGGCCAAAGGATAGAAAAACATTACGGTTCGGAACAGGACATCGAATGGTGCCTGGCCGGCAACAGGTTCTTTATTGTGCAAAGCCGCCCCATTACTTCTCTTTACCCCGTCACCCAAGTGGATGATGGTAAATTCCATGTATTTTATTCATTTGCGCACATGCAGATGATGATGGACGCCATGAAACCGCTGGCAATTTCATTGTGGCAGACAATGTTTCCGTTCGGCAAAGAATCACGTCGCTCCCCAAGTCCCATCGTGCTGGAAGCGGGTGGAAGGCTCTTTTTCGATACGACAGTTTTTCAAGACCAAATTGGACCGGTTCATGGAGCTGTACGGCATGCGCTGCCCTGGTGAAATCGATATCTCCAATGTGCGCTGGCGGGAAGCCCCGACCATGATTGTTCCGGCAATTCTAAACCACATGAAAAGCAATAGGCATGGTGAACACCGGGAAAAATTCAGGCAGGGACAGAAAGAAGCGGATGAATACGTGCAATTCATCCTGGCCCGTACCGGGAAGACCTTTGCAGGAGTCTTGAAAATCAGGCTCTTATCCAGGTTTATTTCAATTTATCGAAATACGGCCGGCCTCCGTGAATTCCCCAAATACGCCCTCGTCCGGCTTTTGGGCATTTACCGGCAGGCCATCCTGGAACTGGCGAAATCATTGCAGGAAAAGAAGATTTTACAGCAGGAAAAGGATGTGTTCTATCTTTCACTCGATGAACTGGTGGACTTGCAGGAAAACCGGTTTACGGGGAATGTCGAAGCTCTGATTAGATCTCGCCAACGGGCGTTCGAACAGTACCAGAGGCTTACCCCTCCCCGGGTTATAACCAGCGAGGGCGAAATATTCACCGGGGTAAGGAGCGGTGTCCAGGCTCCGGAAGGCGCGTTAGTAGGTACTCCGGTTTCCGCCGGCGTCGCCGAGGGATACGCCAGGGTAGTCTATAAGCCGGAAGAGGCTAAACTGAATAAAGGAGATATTTTAGTCGCGCCTTTTACCGATCCGGGCTGGACGCCTTTGTTCCATTCAGCCCAGGCTCTGGTGGTGGAGGTCGGCGGCATGATGACCCACGGCTCGGTCATTGCCCGGGAATACGGAATTCCCGCTGTAGTAGGAATTGACAATGTTACCAAAACACTTAAGGACGGCCAATATGTGCGTGTTGACGGCACCCGGGGCTTTGTACAGGTATTATTAGAAAAATGTCCTGATAATTATAAAAAAAATCAGTTATAATAGTTGAACAGATCTATGGAAAAAAGAATAAAGTACCGGGGCATCTGGCAAACCATTTATGCACAGCAATAATTGGACGGTAATTCTGCTTTTTATGTCATTTTGAACAAGCAAGATGAAATCAAAAACCGATTAATAGTGGATCATCTGAAAAAGCTTCTCGTTTACAACCTGCTCAGACTCGATGTCCTGCAACCATGCCACGAGCCCTTTCATAAAGCGTATTTGGAAGCGAGCATTAGTTTATTACCAATCAACTTACTAACATCTGCTTCTACGGCCTATCACAGGCGCATCGTGCCTATATGCCATTAAGTGTTTATCCGTTGTCCAGATTCTCACGGATACTCCGGGGGTCCGTCTTATATAATCCTCATAAGCGTCAATGATGGACATATCGCCAAAACCCACCTGTCGCATAGCCTGATCGGGAAACATTTCTGCGAATTTCCTCAGATCGTCTGGTGTCCACTCCAGATTAATTAAACTCCAGGGAGCCTTATTATCCGCAGTATCTCTTAAGTACTGAGCAAACTTCTGGGCAATTAACCGCCTTGTATTGCCAGCGCTTATATGAGCAATATGGTTGCCGGTTTCAATAATGCTGGCAATAGGCAGAATTAAAGTTTCACTCCGGTTTATAATGCTTAAAAGCTCCTCCTCCACTTCCATATATTTATCATCACAAAATTTGGGAACCCTCAGTAAACAGCATAATATGGAAGTATCTACGAAATGTACCTGCCTCAATTACCCAGTCTCCCTTCGGCCCACTGCATCAGGTCCTCCTTCTTTTTTGCAGTGGCAGACTGTAAATTGACCAGCCCTTGCGTAATAATGTCCCCTATTCTCCCTTTGGCCATCAATTCAGGATAATTGGGCAAATCCATCCAGGAAATAAACCGGCTGTCACCGTCAAAAGCATCCCGATAACATACCACTACTCCCGGTACATCTTCCGCTTCCAGGGCATTTAATGCAGCAGGATTATGGGTGGTGACAATTACATCTATTCCTCTTTTTTTGCCCAGTTCCCTCAAAGCGCCGATCAGCTTATAAGCCCTGCTAGGGTGAAGGCCGTTGTCCACTTCTTCAACCACAACCGTGGTCCCGGGCTTTTCGCCCACCAGCGCCGCCAGTATCGATAAATAACGGAGCGTTCCGTCAGACATACCCCTGGTGTCAATAGGTTTTGTACCAATACCAAACTGCTCGATAAAGCTGAGCATTACGTCTCCGGTGGGAGTGTCCAAAACCTTAATGTCCACAATTTGCTGCTCGGGAAAATCCTGAAGGTATCTGAGTATTAACTGTTTTGTGTCCCGGTTCTTTATCAATTCGACTATTACAGCGGATAAATTCTCGGCTGTGGGCACAATTTTAGTCCTGGAACGATGCACATAATCTCTCATCAAGTGGGGAATCGGATTTAAGATGAGAATCCCCCTCAGGGTTGAGGTAACTTTGTCAAAGATTTTTCTTACTTCTGGCGCCGCATTGGAGTCAGCAGGAAAACGCCCAGGAATCTGGCTTAAGATAGAGTGATTTCTCAAAAAGGGAACCTGTGGGTTTCTTCCCCGCTGGTTTGTATGAAAAACTACCTGGATGTCACCGCTTTTTTCATCAGGTGAAGATGTCCGGTAAACGAGTTGCTTCTTTTGCTTCGTCCTGGGCACTTTCTTGTATAAGGACTCGCTTAACAACCATACTCTTGGTTTCACGCCAATTTTTATTTCATAATCAAGGTTATATTCCGCGTAATTGAAGGAACAACCTAATTCAAAAGAGGTACTGTCATATCTCGGCGCTCCCCTGCTTCCGCCTCTTATGCCCTGCTCCTGGCCCCGGATGCCGTCCAAAATGTCTACCAATTCACGGTTTGTAGCCAGTCCGGATAAAATTTGTAATCCGTCAATGGCATTGCTTTTACCGCTGGCATTGGCCCCAATCATAATAGTGATCGGTTCGACTGGCATCGTGGCATCGGCAAAACTTTTAAATTTTTTAAACCTTAGCTGGCTGAGCAATTTCCTTCACCTCCGGTTCCCAATTCTTAACAAATGAGCACATACAATAATTCCGTTTAGTATATGTTAAGTTCTTCACACTTTTATTAAACATTTTTCTTTCGCAAAATTCCATATTTCTTCATAATGCACTGAAGCATAATGGAGAATTTGGATAGGCCATAGGCTTAGACCATTATCAATGTAGCTTCTAAGTTTGCCGCTGTGTGGAAAGGTATTTGTTAGACAAGAGCCATCCCCATCATGACAGGGAACCCAACATTGTGAGAATAACGCTTTAAACAAATTGATATAACCCTTCCTTTCATTATGAGTCAACAGATATAGATAATATCATTGCCAGCTAAATAGTCGATATTATTAATATGGGAATAAACGGATATCAAGATTGCTTTCGACATAAAAAAGACAAAACCTTCCTTTTCTTTCTTGTATTCCAATAATCCTGAAAAAAATCATTAATTACAATTAAACGTTACTCGTCTGTAAAAATGAATGGCTTTTCAATTTACTGAAATTGTTAATAATGATATTATGGAGGATTACTGTCTTAGTGATTTTTTTCCATATTTTAATTAGCTTCTTGCATATTAAATTAATAATAGCCACTTTTATCCCCAAAATGTTTTTTCAGACAAGCTGCTGACAATTATCAACCCAATGGTCTCTATATCTCTTACATTAAAGAATACGAATCGGTTATTATGAAAACATATGAATGTAGTATTTCATATACTCTAAAGGGGTGGGTTAATATGAACCCATATGTGCTTCACTTCAATGAGATAGACAGCACCCGATTGCCCGATGTCGGGGGAAAAGGCGCCAACCTGGGGGAAATGAGCAAAGCGGGATTTCCCGTTCCCCGGGGATTTTGCGTTACTACATCAGCCTACCGGGATTTCATCGCGGCAAGCCATGAGATGGATGAACTGCTGGATTTGCTTGACCGGTTACAGCCTGATCAACTGGACGAAATCAGCAAGCTGGGGCAGCGGGTCCGGGACCACCTCCTTTCCATTACCATACCCGAAACGATTAAATCGGCGATCATCGAAGGCTGGCAAAAGTCGGGGGAAGATCGGGAATATGCCGTCCGGTCCAGCGCTACGGCGGAGGATTTGCCAACTGCTTCTTTTGCCGGCCAGCAGGAGACCTACTTGAATGTGAAAGGCGCTGATCAGCTGCTTCAGGCTGTGCGGAAATGCTGGGCTTCGCTGTTTACCGACCGGTCTATCGTCTACCGCGCCCAGAACGGTTTTGACCACCGTTCGGTGTTTTTGTCCGTAGTCGTGCAGCAGATGGTCTTTCCCGAAGTGTCAGGGATCATGTTTACAGCCGATCCGGTGACAGGCAACCGGAGGATCGTGTCCATTGACGCGAGCTTCGGCCTGGGAGAAGCGCTGGTATCGGGCATAGTCTCGGCTGATTTATACCAGGTGAAAGCCGGCGGAATAATTAAAAAGCAAATCGCCAAAAAAGAAATCGCCATCTATGCCAGGCCTGAGGGCGGCACAGACAAAGTAAAGCTTACAGGCGACCAGCGGACCACTCCGTCTTTGTCTAATGAACAGGCGGTCAGACTGGCCGGGATGGGACGAAGCATTGAAGAACATTTCGGCAGCCCGCAGGATATAGAGTGGTGCCTGGCTGACAGCGAAATATTTATTCTGCAAAGCCGGCCAATTACCACACTCTACCCCGTTCCGCCGGTTACCGATGATAAAATTCACCTTTTCCTGTCTTTCGGCCATGTGCAAATGATGACCGAGGTCATCAAGCCCCTGGGTATATCGGTGCTGAGGACTTTCCTCCCCCTGGGCAAAAGTTCGCCGCTGGGAGAGAGCGACCTTCTGGTGGAAGCCGGCGGAAGATTGTATTCCGACGCGATCACCCGTCTGCTTGAATATCCACAGTTAAGGAAGCGGCTGCCCGAAATACTGCTCAACCTGGATGAATTATTCAGCCGGGCGGTGCGGGACTTTATGGATAGAGAAGAATTCCGAACAGCGGGGCGGCCCAACAGAAGAATTAAATTCTCTCTTGTAAGAAAAGCCTTCCCGACGGCGCTTGCCATCCTAAAAAATATCCTTTACCGTGAGAATGACCAGGCCATTGATATGATGAACCGGTTTATCACTGAAAAAGTCGGGGAAAACAGAAAACTACTACAAGAAGTGTCCGGCCCGGAGAGGATCACGCGGATTCAGGAAATGCTTAACAGCATCCTCACGATGACTATTGTGAAGGTTGCCCAATATTTACCGACCGCGCTTATCACATACAAGCTTATAGAGAACCTGTCCCGCAAGTGGCTGGGCGACACGGCTGAGCTGGGCGGCATCAGCAAATCCCCGCCGGGTAATGTGACGACTGAAATGGGACTGGCGCTGGGAGACGTGGCTGATGAAGTAAGAAATCACCCGGCTGTGATCGAGTACCTGGAGCATGCGAACGACGAAACATTTCTTGAGGACTTAAAGACTGTTCCCGGCGGAAAAGACGTCCTGCCTGCTTTCCTGAATTTTTTCAACCGGTATGGCATGCGGGGAACGGGAGAAATCGACCTGACCCGGCCGCGCTGGCGAGAGGTTCCGACCCAGCTGGTCCCCGCCATCCTGAGCCATATTAAAGGTGTCAGGCCCGGGCAGCACCGCCTTGATTTTCTGGCGGGCAAAAAGGAGGCTGAACTTGCCGCCGGCAGGCTGCTGGATCGACTGAGGGAAAAGCCCCTGGGGTTCTTTAAGGCCAGGATTATGCGGCGGCTGATTAAGGTTCACCGCTCTTTGATTGGAATCAGGGAACATCCCAAATATTTTATTATACTGAATTTCGATCTAATCAAGCAGGTTATTTTGCAAGAAGCTGCCGAATTGGCCATGGACGGAATCCTGAAGCATCCCGAAGATGTTTTCTGGCTGTCGCTGCGGGAAATCAAAGAAGTATTAGAATCGCGCCGCTTGGACCGGGATTTAATCACCAGCCGCAAAGAAAAATTCCAGCGCGATGAGAAGCTGACCCCTCCCCGGGCCATAACCAGCGAAGGAGAAATAATAACCGCCAAACCGGGAGCCCACGTGCCGCCGGGCGCGCTGGCGGGGAGCCCGGTTTCGGCGGGAAAGGCCGAAGGCCGCGCCCGGGTGATATTAAAATTGGAAGAGGCTAAAATGGATAAGGGAGATATACTGGTGGCGCCTTACACCGACCCGGCCTGGACGCCGCTGTTCCCGCTGGCGGCCGGCCTGGTGACGGAAGTCGGCGGCCTGATGACCCACGGCGCGGTGGTGGCCCGTGAATACGGCATTCCCGCGGTGGTCGGGCTGGATAACGCGACCCGTAAAATCCGGGACGGCCAGAAGATACGAGTGGACGGAACCCAGGGGTTCGTTGAGATCATGGAGCAGGATGCGTAACAAAGTACCGCCGGCAGATGTTAAAACTCTGTTCGATTAAAATCGAACCTGCAATTATCACGGCATTCACAGCCTGGTAATTATTTACGTAACATTGGCTAACCCTCAATATTCTGATATAATATCATCATAAATATTGATAGATTAGGAGCACGAGAAATGCCGAAAATAAGACCAATTTCAGACCTTAGAAATAATGCGAATGAAATCTCCGAGTTTTGCCACAATGCTCGTGAGCCGGTATTCATAACCAAAAACGGCGTAGGCGATATGGTGGTTATGAGCATTGAAGTCTATGAACGACAACAAGCACAGCTTGAGCTATATACAAAGCTCGCCGAAGCTGAAGCTGAAATTGCAAATGGCGTTGAAGGCAAGGACTTTTTTGAATTTGCCAAGAAGCTGAGAGCTAACGTGCATGGGAGAATATAAGGTGAAAATATATCCTGCCGCACAGCAGGACTTAAACGACATTGTGGCTTACCTCAATACTCTGTCGCCGGACGCTGCAATTAAATACTACGACAGGATAGTTGAAAAAATCGGCAGCCTTGCCGAAATGCCTGAGCGGCGCCCTCTCCTGAAAGACCCGCAGCTCAGGCTGCGAGGTTACAGAACCTTGATTGTGGACAATTATATGGTTTTTTATGTTGTTAAAGGCGATACGGTGCAGATACGCCGGATACTTTACGGCAAGCGGCAGTACGAGTGGATGTTGTGAGAAGAGAATGATTTGTCAAGGGAGTAAGTATGCTGCTTGCCTCTTTTATATATTGAAAAAAATATGCCAAAGTGCCTCATGACGATCCACGGGTACAGGAGATAGTCGACAGGTCAAGGAAATTTATCAGCGATAATTTTTATGAGTGTTCACTTGAAGCTTTAAGCGGTTTGGGCAAGATGTATGTAGCCGACGAGAGATTTACCGCATATTACGAGAAGTATGCTCCCGGTCTTGCCGCATACTATAACGATGCAATCCAATATTATTATACTAAAAGATGCAGGGATGCCTCGGGAAGACCAGATGAATCTTTTGACGCTCGCGGATTGGGAGTCCATTCGGAATGGACAGGGGAAGACAAGGACAAGTATGAGGGTGAAGAATAATGAAAGAACGCCATGATTTCAAGCCATTATTGACCGGGATGAACAGGTTTATTCAGGATTACATAGCAAACAGAGGGTTTGCTTATTACAAACAAGGGCTGGTGGAAGATGTCCGAATCAAGGAACCATGGATACATGCCACCGTCCTGGGCAATTACGGAGATTATAAAGTTCAGGTTCATATGACTGATTTCAGCAAAAGCCGGTGCGGCTGCCCTTATGATGACTACTGCAAACATATGGCTGCAGTCGTTTATTACGTTACCCGTGAATGCGCCGAACAGCCGGACTGTGATGAACCTGCAGGATTTTCCCGTGCGGGAGCATCCGATGAGGCAGATACTTCCGAAACCCTGGAACAACAGCCAGTCCGTCAACCAGATAACGATCTTCAACAACTCCTACGAAACATGGAGAAAGACGATTTGCTGGAAACCATAACCCGGCTGGTGGAAATCGAGCCATCAACAGAGGAAACACTTCGTCTCATCCTCACTGAGCGTGAACGAAACGTAAATTTACATTCGGACCGGATTCGCCGGATGGGGCTGTACAGCTCGCTCGCCTACTATCAAAAAGAATTTCCCGCCATTTTAAAACAGTGCGAATCCCTATTCAGCGAAATAGAGACTTCTGATGAAGACGACGATAACAGCTATGGAGATGGGCGCTATTATGATGACTACACAAATATGACCGAATGGGATTTCACCAAAGGTTTGGAAATTTTGCACCGGTATGGCGAGGAATTATTGAAACTGGTTACTGTAGAACATTACATATCCGGAACTGTGGGATTGCTGGTCGCGGCGATCGAACTGGAAGATTGGATCGCCAAGTATGATGATGAATACGGCGAAAGCGAACTCGTTGACTTTTGTTCGGAATTTGAGGATTACCTTTGGGAAGCGCTGGAACGTGTACGTGAGTACCAGCTTCATGACCAGCAAGCTCAAACATTCTTACAAGAACTCATTGATTGGATTGTATTTCAATGCAAAAAACTGGACGATTTATCGGCGTGGATTTCTGTTTTGAATAATTGTATCCCGGATAAACGGTATCTCTGGCATCTAAAGGAAAGGATCATCAAGCTCGACAAGGACTTCTTACAGAGCACCCGCCTGGCTGATGAAAAACACCGCAGTATTTTAGTGTCTTGGTGGGTGGAGTTGTGTTTATCCTTGGGCCTGGAAGAAGAGGCGAAACAAACCGCGGGCATTGTTGAAGGCTCATCTCAGCCCGAGGCTACCGTAGCTTATAGTTTTGTACGATATTATGAAGATTTAGAGCGCTGGCCTGATGCGATTGTGGCCATGCATACCATCTTGAACACTCGCGCCATGATCCATCCCCACGATTACCAGCGGATTATCCGTTTGTACGAAAAAACCGGTAACATGCAGGGGATGAAAGACTGGTACGAAAAATGGTTCCTGTTTTACCCCGACTTTGACTTATTCAAACGAAACGCCGCTCTCATAAAATATGACGCTGATAAAGAAGCTAAAATCCAAAGATGGCTGGAGCACTTGGAGCAAAAAAAAGAATATATACTTTTAATCAGTATATATCTTAACCACCAGGTTGATATCGATAAAGCCTGGTCCGTATTTGTCAAACACAAGGCCCGGATCCAAGTGGACGAGCCGGTACTGATCAAACTTTTCAAGACAATGAAAGAAGATGCGCCGGAAAAACTGATTCCTGTTTACCGTGAATTAGCGTTAAATAATATCAGCAACAAAAATCGCCCGGCATACGCCAGGGCGGCCAGGTGGATGAAGGAATTAAGGGAAGTGTGCAGGTTATCCGGAAACGAGGAGATGTGGACAGCTTTTCACAGTAAAATAATGACGGAATATCGCCGGTTTCGTGCCTTGATGGAGGAAATCAGGACAGCGGGGATCGGGTAGTCTTAATTTACCATATACAGGGATCATTGCATTACATCTATTGAAGGCAGCAATTTTTATATTTCTTACCACTGCCGCATGGACACGGAGCATTCCGGCCGACTTTCTCCCTTTGCTGTAATAATTTGATACATGTTCTTTCTCCTGATTTTTTTCTTTATACTTATTCGCTCATCAATGTCTATTAGTACCACCCCGGTAGACGGTACCCATTCATCGCAAAACCTACCGTTGCGTTTATTATCAGCATTTTAAGTTATTTCATATAAAACTAAATCGGCTTTTTACTATAAACAATTTTAACATAAGAGCACCTACTATTTCTTTGAATTAATATCAAATATCCTCAAAACACCTTCCCCATATTTCTCAACCTTTTTCTTCCCAAATCCCTTCACCTTCAACAATTCTCCCTCATTAGCCGGGTAAGCCGAAATCAGCGCTTCCATCTCTTCATTGTTAAAAATCATATAAGCTGCAATATTTTCTTCCCTTGCTTTCATCAGCCTGAATTCTTTCAGTTCCTTGATCAGCTGTTCCCTGTCCTTCCTTTTGCCCGCCTTAACCTCTTCTTTGGCAACAGCCACCTGTTCTTTTGCCAGTTTTTCCTGAACCGGCAGATCTTCCTCTATGAAAAAGTAGTATTCACCTTCGTTGGATTTATCTTTACTCAGCAAGCCTACCTTGATCCCGTTATCCAGATATTTCTGCCTAACTTCTTCAGCCTGCTGGTATTCTCCGGTGATCTTGATAAACTTCCTGCCGTTTCTGGTTTTACCCTCTCTTACCCTCGGTTGGTTATTATCACCTGTCTGGTATGACGTCTCAACTTCTGCCACCCTGCCGGGCTTTTCTTCTACATCCATTACTTTTACTTCCCTGTTGAGATATGCCTTGGCGACTCTTGGGTAGACAAACAGCCTGGTGATATTGTCTATATCATTGGCGGATAAAATAGCCGCGTTATTCTTCCTGATATGCTCCACCAGCCTGGCCGGACCATCGAAAACATCCATGCAGCATTGGTTGGCTTTTACCCAGGAAGCCTTGGTAAACACTACTCCCGCCTTGATCCATTCGTCCGGGTGCTTGTCAACTTTGATCAGTCCGGTACCCTCTATCCATTTTCTGATCAGGATCAGGTGCCTTAAATTCTGTTTGGTCGGGCTGTCACAGGCTACCCAGTCTTTGCCTTCTCTTCTCCGCCACTGGTCTTTGTACCCGTTGTAGGCACCCTGCCAGGCCTTGGTTTCAACAATGAACACGCCAGCCGGCCCGATAGATGGGATACAGGTACCGGAGGGTTTTTGTGTTACCACTGAAGGACTCGCTGTTTGTATCGATCAAAGGCCTCGTTACGGAAGTGGGCGGGCTGATGACGCACGGCGCCGTGATTGCGCGCGAGTACGGCCTTCCGGCGGTGGTAGGGGTGGAGAACGCCACGCAGCTGATCAAAGACGGGCAGAACATCCGGGTCAACGGAACGGAAGGCTTTGTGGAAATTTTGTAAGATTGTTTTCTCCTTTAAAGAATGAAGGAATCTTTCATCCAGCTACCGAAAACTTAAAAAATGAGCACTTATAAAAACAAAGAGCAAAAGCGCCTTGGTCAGAAAGGGCTGGTGGCGCTCATAGCATTTCTCAGCGCTTTCACTCCGCTGTCCACCGACCTCTATCTACCTTCTTTACCGGGCATGACGAACTATTTTCACGCTCCGGTGAACATAGTCAACCTCACTCTAATCTTATTCTTTATCTTTTACAGCGCCGGGATCCTGTTCTGGGGACCGTTAAGCGATAAGTACGGGCGCCGGCCTGTACTGCTGGCGGGCATGATTATCTATGCGTCGGCAAGTCTTATGTGCGCATGCGCCGGGAATATTTATCAGTTAATTATTTTCCGTGTTTTTCAGGCTGCCGGGGGCAGTTCGGCTTCTGCGGTGGCGACAGCTATCGTCAAAGATGTTTATGACGGCAGGAAGCGTGAATCCTTCCTGGCGCTGGTAAATTCCATGGTGGTGGTTGCTCCGGCGGTGGCTCCGGTGCTGGGCGCCGCTATGCTGACGTTTACCACCTGGCGGGGTGTCTTCTGGATTCTGACCGGGGCCGGGCTTTTAGCCCTGGCAGGCGGCGCTGCCCTGGAAGAAACCATAGGAGTACGTTATACCGGCACCATATTTCAGACGATGGGCCGCCTGGGAACAGTGCTTAAAAATCCTGGATTTGCATCCCTGCTCCTGGTTTTTTCTTTATGCAGCATACCTATGCTGTCTTTTGTAGCCTCTTCGTCCTATATCTATATCAAATGGTTTGGGCTGAGCGAGCAGGTGTACAGCTATTTTTTTGCCCTTAACGCGCTATGTTTGCTGCTTGGCCCGCTGCTGTACATAAATTTATCCAGGCGGTTTTACCGCAGTTCAATTATTATCGCCTGTTTTGCGGCAATGACCCTGGGCGGGCTGCTGGTACGCGGCCTGGGCAATTTTAGTCCCTGGCTGTTCGCCGTCTCGCTGATCCCGTGTACCATCGCCGGAAGTTGTTTGCGTCCGCCCGGCACCAACCTGATGCTGGAGCAACAGCGTGAAGACACCGGTTCAGCTTCCTCGCTCATGGGCTGCTGCGCCCTTTTGATGGGCAGTTTAGGGATGTTTTTAATCTCTCTGGACTGGGCCAATACCATTTTCGCGCTCGGTATTATGAACTTTTTAACCGGTCTGACAGGCGGGGCGTTCTGGCTGCTGTTTTCTAAAAAACCGTTTATCAAACAGGTCCCTGATGCTTTCGCCGCGGCGCCGGCGCGCCAGGCCAGGTAAAGACTGTTTATACACCTTGCCCCGGTTGCAGTTCCCTTACCGCGCACGGCCCGGTGGCGCATTTGCCGCAGACGTCGCAGACACCCAGGTCGCTGTAGTAAGCGTCGACTTCCAGGCAGCGCTCATAGCATTTCTGCTTGTTCAGCCCTTCCCGCGTCAGGGCGCCGGTGGGGCAGTTCCGGACGCAGGCAAGGCATTTGCCGCCGCTGTGAAAAAGGCAGTACTGCGTTTCCGGGCGGGGTGTGGGATCTATCGGCTGGTCCATAACAATGCTGCCGACGCGTCCCGCGCAGCCGGCGGCAGTTATAAGCATGTGGTGCAGGCCGAAGGCGCCCAGGCCGCAGATATAGGCCACATGCTTGTGGGACCAGAAAGAAATGAGCTTTTCCGGGTCAAAGTTATGGGTGGGCTGCTGCCAGTTTGTCTTTACCCCTTCAGCCGCCAACGCTTCCGCCAGCCTCTCACAGCAAAGGCTGATCAGCCTGTTTGTTTCAATGTACGCCTCCGCCCATTCCCTGGCAACGTAGGCGTGCTTTTTATTTACCTCAACCAGCTCTTTGCTGAACGGGATGAAAAAAGCCGCCACCGATTTCGCTCCGGCAAGAATATCAGAAGGAAGCAGGTGGCTGGTCCCGACCGCCTGTTTTAATTCACTGAAGAGCGGGTCATCCGCCCGGGCAAATCCGGTAAGCGGGCCGCGGTAGAGGCCCTGTCTCCCGTTTTCTGATACTGTTCTGCCTAACACATCTTTAATTAATGCTTTCATTAGAATCCCCCGATAAGTATTTATTCTTTTAAAGCTCTTATATATTAGCCTCTGAAAAAAACTTGGTTTTTGTTTCCATTGTGATTTTATAAAGGAAACCGGACAACAGGCAGAGAATTCATAATAAAACGACAAACGGAGATATCTGTGGAAAGAAAAGAATCTTTAATCAACCCTCTTGCGGCTGTATTACTGGGTGTGGCGGCAGTCGCTTTTTCCTCCATTTTCACCAAGCTTGCCACCGCCCCCCCGCTGGTGATAGCGTTTTACAGGCTGGCCTTCACGGTGGCCCTGCTTGCCCCGCTGGCCTTGAATGCCGGCGGCCGCCAAGAACTCAGGGGCATCAAGAGGCGGGATCTCGGTATGGCGGCGCTTGCCGGCGCTTTTTTAGCCCTGCATTTTTCTGTTTGGATAACCTCTCTTAATTATACTTCCGTCGCCAGTTCCACTGTGCTGGTTACGATGCAGCCCCTCTTCGTCGTTACAGGCGGTGTTTTGCTTTTGAAAGAGAAGATCGGCATTAGAGGTCTGGCGGGGGCGGCCATAGCCCTGGCCGGCAGCGTGTTGATCGGCATCAACGATTTCCAGTTGGGCGGTACGGCCTTAAAAGGAGACATCCTGGCTTTCAGCGGGGCTTTTTTTGTGGCTGTTTACGTTATGATCGGCCGTAAATTAAGGTCCGGGCTCTCACTTTTTCCCTATGTCTTTGTGGTATTTGGCTCTGCCGCGGCCGTTCTGCTCATTTTCAACCTGGCGGCCGGAACCCGGTTTTATCCTTACCCCGCTTTTGACTGGCTCTGGTTTTTCGCCCTTGCCGTTGTCCCCACTATTTTAGGCCATACCGTTTTTAACTGGGCGCTCCGTTATGTTAAGGCCGTGGTGGTTTCAGTCAGTATACTCGGCGAACCTGTAGGGGCGACAATCCTGGCCTATTTTATTTTTCAGGAGATACCCGGCCTGCTGCAGGTTGCCGGCGGTATTACCGTTATTTTCGGCCTTTGCGTCTTCATTTCCTCTGTGAGAAATTAGCTTTTACAAAGTCTAATCTACGAGTAAAGGTTCCAGGATTCTTAAAGCAAGGTTTCCCCTCTATGCCAAAGAAAGAAGGATTAGGGTAAAAAGTGTTGAAATTATGACTTATTTTATTTTTAATTCTGGACTTGCGGGAGGTGAACCTGTCAAAAAAGTGCCAAATATATCAAGGAGGAGATTAAAGAATTGAGGAAAAGAATTTACTTGTTCGCGCTGGTTGCGCTGCTGGCTGTGGCGCTGCTGGCGGCCGGCTGCGGAGGCTCCAAGGATGCCCCCAAGGCTGCGGGAGGAGACACTATCAAGATAGGTTTCCTCGGAGGAAAAACCGGCGCCCACGCCCACTATGGCATTGAGACCCTTAAGGGTATGCAGATGGCGGTGGATGATATCAACAAAGCCGGCGGTGTTCTGGGCAAAAAGCTGGAAATTGTTGAAGGCGACCACGGCAGCAACAGCAGCGAGGCCGCCAATGTAACCCAGAAAATGATTACCCAGAAAGTTGTGGCGATAGTCGGCGACCCGACCACAGGCATAACCAAGACGGCAGCCCAAATCTGCCAGCCGGCCAAGGTAGTGCTCCTTTCAGCGGGAGCCGTAGGCACCGGTGTTGTTGAAATCGGCGACTATATTTACCGTGACACGCTGCTGGACGCTGTTGCGGCCCCGGCTGTCACCAAGTACCTGAGTGAAGAACTCAAGTGGAAAAAGGTGGCCCTGGTAACCACCACCGGCCTGTCCTACAGTGAAAGCCTGACTGCCATCTTCAAACCGGCGCTGGCTAAATACGGCGTTGAGATTGTGGCGGAGCAGAGCATTATGGAAAAAGACACCAACTTCAGCGCTCAGGTTACCTCACTGAGCCAGAAGAGTTTCGACGGTGTCATCTTTACAGGTTACTACACCGAGGGCGCGCTTTTCATGAAAGAAATGCGCAAGCAGGGCCTGAACCAGGTTATGGCCGGCGGTGACGGGCTCCTCGGCCAGGAACTTTATCAATTAGGAGAAAAAGCGGTTGAAGGCAGCATGGTTTACGCCGGTTTCGCAGTGGACTCGAAAAACGCCGTCGGCATAACCAAGGAGTTTATTGACAAGTACCAGGCCAAGAACAACAACAGCAAGCCGGATATGTTCGCGGCCCAGGGCTACGATGCTGTGATGATGCTGGCCGAGGCCATGAAAAAGGCCAACAGCGCCGACCCGACTGTGTTTAAAGAAGCGCTGGCCAAAACCAAAGATTTCAAGGGCGTGACAGGCACGATCACTTTTGACGCCAACCGCGAACCGATCAAGAGCCCTGTCTACCTGCAGGAAGTCAAAAACTCGGAATTTGTTGTTAAAACTGTAATACCGACAGCCTAGATTTTTATTTCATCTAATTCAGTGCCGCGCAGCCTGCCTGTAAAAACAGGCAGGCTGCCCAGGTATCTACGTCCTCTGCCGCGTGCCGCGGCTGAATCAGGAGGTTTATAAATGTTCTTTCAGCAGCTAGTAAACGGGGTGACCCTCGGCGCGACCTATGCTTTGATCGCCCTGGGTTACACCATGGTCTACGGCATCATCCAGCTGATAAATTTTGCCCACGGGGAAGTCTACATGATCGGTGCTTTTGTGGGCTTGATTATGGTTGCCGTATACAAAGTCAATTTCTTTATTGCCCTGCTGGCGGCAATGGCAGTCTGCATCCCTCTGGCGGTGCTGATTGAAAGGGTGGCCTACCGCCCGCTCCGCAACTCCACCAGGCTCGCCCCCCTTATTTCCGCCCTGGGCGTTTCCATATTCCTGCAGACACTGGTCACCTTGATCAAGGGTGACCCCAACCCGCTCGGTTTCCCCCACGTGATCCAGGATACAGTCTATGCGCTGGGCCCGGTGAAGTTCTCCTTGATTCAGGTTGTAATCCTGATCGTTGCCAGCCTGTTGATGGTCTTTCTTGAAATCACAGTCAAGTACACTAAAATCGGCAAAGCCATGCGGGCTACCTCCGAGGACTATGAAACCGCGAATTTGATGGGCATCAACGTTAACCATGTGGTGTCTTTCACCTTTGCCGCGGGCGCCGCCCTGGCCGCCGCCGGCGGGGTGCTGGTGGGCATGTATTTTAATTCCATCAACCCTTTCATGGGTGTCACCGTGGGCCTTAAATCTTTTTGTGCGGCGGTTGTCGGGGGGATCGGCAGTATCCCCGGAGCAATGCTGGGAGGCCTGCTGCTGGGCATAGCCGAGGTTTTCGGCGTAGCCGCGGGATTTGACACTTACAAGGAAGCTATCTCTTTTGGCCTTTTAATCATCATCTTGCTTTTCAGGCCTACCGGCCTTTTGGGGCATCCCATTCAGAGGAAGGTGTAGGCAGATGGAAGGTGTTTTAAGTATCCTCACCAACCCTTATTATAACCAGGTCCTGACCATGATGGGAATTTTCCTTATTGCCGCGCTAGGACTGCACCTTATTACGGGTGTGACAGGTCAGTTTTCCTTCGGTCATGCCGCTTTTTTGAGTATCGGCGCTTATTCTTCCGCTTTAATGACCATTTACCTGCATACCCCGTTTTTCTTGAACATGCTCGTTGGAGGTTTGTTGGCCGCCCTGTTTGGAATTTTGCTGGGGATCCCGAGCATGCGCCTGACGGGGGATTACCTGGGTATTACCACACTCGGGTTTGGTGAAATCGTCAGGATTGTTTTTATAAACACGAAAATTACCGGGGGTGCCATGGGGCTTGGGGGCATACCCAAGGAAACCAATATAGCCATTGTTTACATCCTGGTTGTGCTGACAGTTTTCAGCCTGTACCGCATCCAAAATTCACGTTTTGGCCGGGCGCTGGCAGCTATCCGGGAGGACGAAATAGCGGCTGAAACCATGGGCATCAACGTTTACTGGTACAAAATCAAGGCTTTCGCGGTAGGCACTTTTTTTGCCGGTGTCAGCGGGGCTCTTTTCGCCCACATGATGCAGTACTTGAACCCTTCAGACTTCGGATTCTCCAGGTCGTTCGACATCTTGAACTTCGTGGTGCTGGGCGGCCTTGGCAGCATCCCGGGGACTATCCTGGGCACAGCCGTGCTCAGCCTGGCGCCCGAGTTCCTGCGCTTTGTCAAGGAATACCGCATGTTGATTTACGGCGCCCTGATGATCCTGATGATGATTTTCCGCCCGTACGGTTTGCTGGGAAATGTGGATCTGGTGCGGGTCTTCAGAAGTCTCAGATCGCGCGGCGCCGGCAAGGGGACTGTATCCGGGGACAGTTAATAACAAAGTGAACCAGAGGTGTATATATGCCTGTTTTACTTGAACTTGACCATATGACAATTAGATTTGGCGGCCTGATCGCTGTCAGTGAGTTAAACATGCAGGTGGAAGAAGGAAAGATCGGCTCACTGATAGGGCCCAACGGGGCCGGCAAGAGCACGGTTTTTAACGTTATCACGGGTATTTACACTCCCACCCGGGGCAAGGTCACCTTTAAAGGCCAGAACATTACCGGCCTGAAGCCTTACGCGATCACTTCCCTGGGCATTGCCCGGACCTTTCAGAACATACGCCTGTTTAAAAACCTTTCAGTACTGGATAATGTCAAGATCGGCCGCCACTGCCGCGCCGGCGGGGGTATTTTCGGCGCGCTGACCCGCCACCCGGGGATAAAGCGGGAGGAAAAAACTATTGCGGAAAAGTCCCTGTCAGCCCTTGATCTGGTCGGGCTTACCGCTAAAAAGAATGAGCAGGCCAGAAACCTCTCCTACGGTGAACAAAGGCGCCTGGAAATAGCCAGGGCGCTTGCCGCCGAACCTGTGCTTTTGCTCCTGGACGAACCGGCGGCAGGCATGAACCCGCAGGAAAAACAAACATTAATGCAGATGATTTTAAACATCCGGCAAACCGGCGTGACCATCCTGCTGGTGGAGCATGACATGAAGTTTGTCATGAATATTTCTGATTGTGTCGACGTGCTTGACTACGGGTGCAAAATCGCCTCAGGCACTCCTTCGGAGGTTCAGAAGGACCCGGCGGTTATCACCGCCTACCTGGGGAAGGAAGTGGGCTGATCATGCTTTTAGCTGTTGAAAACCTGCATGTCTCATATGGCGGCATCCGGGCCTTAAAAGGCATCTCCTTTGAAGTTGAGGAAGGAAAAATAGTCGCCCTGATCGGCGCCAACGGGGCCGGCAAAAGCACTACCTTGAGGACCATCTGCGGGCTGGTGCGCGCTCAGTCCGGGCGGATTGAATACAAAGGGACTGTTGTCAACAAGGTACCGCCTTACAAGATCGTGGGCATGGGGATTTCCATGGTTCCCGAAGGGCGAAGGGTGTTTACCAGGCTAACCGTGCTGGAAAACCTGGAAATGGGAGCGTATTCCCGCGGCAGTTCCCAGGAGGCCAAAGAATCCCTGGCCAATGTTTTTAAGAGATTTCCCCGCCTCCAGGAAAGAAAGAGCCAGCTTGCCGGGACACTAAGCGGCGGCGAACAGCAGATGCTGGCGATGGGCCGGGCTCTGATGTCGAGGCCGCAGCTCCTTTTGATGGACGAACCTTCCATGGGCCTGGCCCCCATGCTGGTGGAAGAGATATTCTCGATCATTAGGGAAATCAACAACTCAGGGACGACCATTCTGCTGGTGGAACAGAATGCCCACATGGCTCTCTCCGTTGCCGGCAGCGCTTATGTGCTGGAAACAGGGGAAATAGCCCTTTCAGGCCCCGCCGCCGAGATGGCCGACAACCCCGAAGTCAGAAAGTGTTATTTGGGAGAGTAAAACAATCGAGCCAATCGGGGACATTTCTCATCCAAAAAGGAATGCCTATTATAGAGAAGTGTCCCCGTTCCTTTGGCATTTCCGACCGTTAGACATAACGGTCAATATTGTTTCCCAGATCGGGAGGGTTGGATACCTGTGGCATTGTGTTCAGCACTCCCTGCATGGCCGTCTCCTGCCGGTCCATAATTTTGCGCAGGACCAGCGTTTGCACCGCGCCTTGATTCTGCACCATTTTCAGCATGGAGTAGGTCCCCGCAATGCTTAAAACGTCAGCATCCGTTTCAGTTCCCCCCTTCATATCCTGATATATAATAAATCGTATAAAGTTACAGATTCTTTAGCTCTATAATTAGCCAAAAGCAACACGTACCCGGCAAAGGATACCTCAACCGAACAGTGATCACGGTACGTTTTAATTAAACAGTTCAATAAACCGTCTCAAAAGCAGCTTTCCGTACTTAACCTCCCGTACTGAATTATGTAATGTAATTGATTAAGATCGTATCCTTCTGTAAATGTGGAATACTTGTACATTGTAACATGGTTATCAAGTACTGTTAATGCAGCTTAATACTTTCCGCTCTGGCGGCAATACTGGCTAAAGCCGCCGCGTCGCCGGTGTCGCAGCCGTCATCTTTACCGGTCAGATAGAGGTCTGTTATAATCGAAGTCAGAACAGTCAGCTTGTCAATATGTTGAATTATCGAAAAAATGTACTTCATCGCCCACTCAGGATGATCGCACTCTAAGGCCATTTGCGCGTAACCTCTGATTACAGCGTTTTTTTCAGTCAATTCAGAAAGCATCCATCTTAGTTCATCCTTGTTCACACCAGCACCTGGTTTCTGAAAACTAGACATATCTGATTTATACAGGATAATCCAGATATATTTAGATTTCTCTCCCGCCGACTAACGGGAGGCAGCGTCACAGGATTCAACTGCTGAGCTATGGACTCTCGTCCATATTCCGGGTGGCTCGCCTTACGGTTCACCGCCCCAGCACTCAACCTAGCGTTTGACAGATAAGAAAATTAGAGAAGGTTTTATCTTTCCGTTAAGGAGGTAATCTATCAAGTATTAGGTTGAGTGCTGGGTCCTGCCCGAAAGGGGTGTTACCCACCGCCTGATCGTTACTCGCGGCAACAGCCTTTCACTGCGTGTACTGTGCCGCAACGCAAACTTTATGGCAAAGGGTTTACCCTGCTATCAGTTGTTTTCTGTGGTGCTGCCAGGAAACCAGGCTTTTCACCTCCTGTTTGGCTTGTTTTTTAATTGCGGCGATTATCGCTTTCTTGACTGAACTCCATTGCTTCCAGTTGGTTAACGACGCGAAGGTATCTCTTTTCTTGATAAACTTTTGTACCAATTGTTTAGGAACCTTTTCGTTGCTGTAACCAAGGCTGTGCCTGGCTATTGTATATCCCGCCGCCTCGTGGTTGGAGATCCCATACTGCTGCTGATATTTAAGTATGCCGACTATCGACGTGAAGGGCGGCGGCGCCTTTACCAGGGGCACTCCCTCGCGGGCGGCCCTGCGTTCTACCTTTGTTAAAAAGCTCGACCAGACGAACCCGTGGCTCATCCGGTTGAATTTGGCCGTCACGGACTTGTCGTTTTTAAACTCCAGATCTTCAACAGCAAGGGCGCAATTTAACTGTTTCGCCATTTTCACCACCAGTGACGCGGCCCCACCGATCAGGTTGTCCCGCCGGTTGCTCCGGGCATATGTCCACTCGCTCTGTGCTAACCAAAGGCTTTCTTTGAACTGCCCCAGGCAGTCGGCGCGGGCTATGCCCAATCCCTCCGGGTTGGTGTCAACGCCAATAACTCCGCTATGGGGGATATATGGTACGGGTATTTCTTCTTCGATGGTTACGTGAATGTAATAGCGGCCATTCTCCCGGATGATTTCCACTTGATAGGCGCTGCCGGTTTTAAGGTAATCCAACACCATCTGCCGGTAGTTGCGCCCGTTGATCAAACCGGTCTTCTTGGAAGGCTTATGGGCTAGGTAGACCGGGAGGGTGATACGGCTGTAGCGGACGGACTTTTCTGTCTCGACCGGCTCTGCGGCTATGTCCAGGTAGATGTTGCCGTCTTTGATGCACAGCCTTATGTTCAGGTTGCCGCCCTTTGTCTTGTCACCCCTGGAAAGGTAGCGGCTGCTCCGGGCTTCCTGCCATGCTTCGTGAGTAATGTTACCCTTGCAGCGTTTATGGAAGAGTTTTTTACCGCCAAACACCACTGGTGGAAACGTGCCGGCATCAAGGTGCTTCTGCCAGAATGCCAACTTCCTCTCTTCTTTGTCCAGGCGTCTTTGCAGCTTGGCTTTTTTTCCGGAAGACCTGGCTTTCTCCAGGCGCTTTTGGGTGAATTCCACTTTATTTGCGGCGCCTGCGTGATTTAGTTTAACCAGCTCTTTCTGTGATTTTATTGTTGCCTGGGCATCGTGAACCGCATCGTTGGCCTGGCGGGAGTTGAGGCTGAACTTGCCCTGTACCGCCAGGCGTATATCCTGGGTTTTCCAATTGTCCATAAGTCTCTTAAATGACCACCTTACGGCGGCGCAATAGCGGCCCATCAGATTATCGAGGAAGATTCTTTGGATTTCCGTTAACTGGAGGATGACGCCTCTAACCGTGGTTTTCACCGGCAATCACCTCCTTAAATCCTCTAAATTTGATTATATTTTTGATATTCTTATTACCTGACGATATTGATAATTTATCCATTGACACCACTCCCTACCATTACTATATCAAAACAGGTGTTCGTGTCAATGGTTTATCTATATAATGGTTTGTTATTAAATGTGTAATTCTGTATATCTATTTTAAAGCAGTTACATACCTCCTCGTATTTTAATGGCTATCAGATGACTAATGTAAACAATAATTGATAATAATTAATTTTTTATATTTAATTTCTTTCTTTTTTCTTAAATTTTACAGAATTAGGGTGAATTGTATGGCGAAAAGTATCAAAACAGTCCCGGCTGAGCCGTTTATAGATCTTTGTTCAGGTATATTCTCAGGGATATGACAAAAGAAACTGCCAGAATAATGAGAGTAATAAGGATAGCTATCAGGTAAACCACCAACAAGTTTTCGCTGGTATAAAGCAATAATGTTTTGCTTAAAGGATGTTCTTGACTATTTGTAAAATAGCCGAAAAGTATACTGGGACCAAAGAACAATTTCCTTTTCAAACTCCTGGTGATCCCGGCCAAACACCCTGATTTCACCCCCATCCTTATTTAAAAGGTTCATAATCAGCTTGATGGTGGTTGTCTTCCCCGCCCCGTTAGGTCCAATAAAACCCATAATATATCCGTAAGGGATGGAGAATGATATCTTGTTCAGGTTAAAGTCCTTAAATTTTTTTGAAAGGTTGTTCACTTCCAGTATGTTTTCCATCACGCTACTCCTCCCCAAAGATCAAATCCAGCATTTGGTGCAGTTCAGCCAGACTGATCCCTAGCATTTTGCTGTCAGACACAATTTCAAACAATTTTTCCTCGACCATCCTCATCCTTTTTTCTTTAAGCATCTCGGCACTCTGTTCCGAAACATAGGAACCTCTGCCAGGTACTGTTTCGATGAAACCGTCCCGCTCCAACTCCTCATATGCCCTTTTACTTGTGATCACGCTGATCTGCAGTTCCCGCGCCAGGTTTCTGATGGAAGGCAGCAGTTCGCCGGTCTTTATTTCTCCCATGATAATGCTGTTCTTAATCTGTTTGTAAATCTGCTCGTAAATGGGTTCCTGAGACGAGTTGGATATAATTATGTTCACTCATTCTTACCCTCCATGTGCTTAAAATATATACTGTATATATACGATATATACAGTATATATTTTAACAGTGTTTTTGTCAACAGTAGAAACTTTTTACCTTTAAATTAATAAAGGCCGCCATTATTTCGGCAGCCGTCTTTGCTATGTTCGATCGCTTTGCTTCTATTCAGCCATATTTCTTAAAGCATTTACTTCTCTGATCTTTATAGACTCCCGGTGAAAATCTATCACACCTTCGTCCCGCAGCCGGCACATTTCACGGGAAAGCGACGGCCGGGAAACATTCAGGAAATCTGCCAGTTCGTTCCTTTTCAGTGGTAATAAAAAAGTGGGTTTGCCCATCTTTTTGTAATTTTCCAGCAGGAATGTGCTTATCTTTCCCCTGAGGCTCTTAATCGCCAGGTATTCCACCTTGCGGTGCAGCATGAGCGCTTTATGTGAAACGATCTCCAGCAGGTTGGTAACCAGCAGTCTGTGGCTGGCGCATAACATTTCACAGTTGCCGACGATCTTTCCCGCCGGTAAAAACATGACAGTGCACGCGGTCCTGGCCGTCACCGAGACAGGCCACACACCTTCACCTGAAAACGCGGCCATCTCGCCGAACATCTCCCCCGGGGTGTTCACCGCTATAATCACCCTGTTGCCGGCCGCGTTTTCCTTGACCACCACCACCTCACCGGCAAGGACAACCCCCAGGCCGGTAAATTTTTCACCGGCGACAGCCACCCAGTCGTTTTTTTCGTAGTTGCTCACTTTTGGTTTGAGGCAGTTGAAAACAAGGTTCAATTCCTCGGGATTTATACCCTTGAATAAGTCGCACTGAGAAAAAACTTTCAGCCATTTCTTAAACATTTTCACTCACCTTGTATTTTGGTAACCCTGGTTACCGATTTTGTGCTCCCAATATCATAAGATAACTTTACAAAAGAAGCAAGAAAAACATTATAAAGGGGGTCGCTGGAAGTGATCAGAAAAATTGTCAGGATTGACCGGGAGAAATGCGACGGCTGCGGCCTTTGCGTAGAAGCCTGTCACGAAGGAGCCCTGCAGCTTATCAACGGCAAAGCGGAGCTTGTGTCTGAAAGCTACTGCGACGGCCTTGGCGCCTGCCTGCCGGAATGTCCGGCCGGAGCCATCACCATTGAGGAGCGCGAAGCCGATGCTTTTGATGAGGAGTCTGTTAAAAAGCACATGGCAGAACATCAAAAACCGGTGGCCGAAAAACTGGCCTGCGGCTGCCCTGGCGCCCAGGCCCGGGCCATCGAAAGGAAAGAGACAGCTGCGCCTGCGCAGGGATTTGCCCCGGCGGCATCACAACTGCGCCAGTGGCCCTGTCAGATTAAGCTGGCGCCTGTAAACGCTCCTTACTTTGATCATGCGCACCTGCTGGTGGCCGCCGACTGCACAGCCTACGCCTATGCCAATGTCCACAATGAATTCATGCGCAATAAAATCACCTTGATCGGCTGTCCGAAGCTTGATAATGTAGACTACGCCGAAAAGTTGACAGGCATATTGCAGGCGCACGAGATCAAAAGCTTCACCGTGCTTCGTATGGAAGTACCCTGCTGCGGCGGTATTGTCAACGCGGTAAAACAGGCCCTAACTAACAGCGGGAAAATGATACCGTGGCGCGTGGTTACTGTAACCACCGACGGGAGAATTGCGGAAGATTAGGCTAAACCCTATTAAATACCAGTGAATACCAAAGGAGGGATTTGATCATGTTTTGTTTTCAATGTGAGCAAACAGCGGGCGGTAAAGGCTGCACTAAAGTAGGCGTGTGCGGCAAGCAGCCGGAGGTGGCCGACAAGCAGGACCAGCTGACCTGCGCCCTGGTCGGGCTGGCCCGGGCCGCTCAGGGGAAGACCCCGGACGAGGCGACCGGCGGGCTGGTGATGAAGGCGCTATTCGCCACACTCACCAATGTTAATTTCGACGCTGTGCGAATTGACGAGTTCAAAAGCCAGGTCGAGGCCGCCAAAGCAAAGCTGGGCGGGGCGGCCGACCTGGACTGGGAGACCCTCTGGCAGGGAGACCAGGACGTGGTGTCCCTTCGCTCCACCCTGCTGCTCGGGCTGCGCGGTATGGCGGCATACGCCAGGCACGCCTGGCTGCTGGGCAAAAAGGACGATGAAGTCACTGCCTGGCTCTACAAAGGTTTGCGCGCTGTCGGCGAAGACCATTCTGTTGAGGAGTGGCTGGGCCTGCTGATGGAGTTTGGTCAAGTCAACCTCAAGTGCCTGGCCCTGCTGGATGAGGCCAACACTTCAGCTTACGGCCACCCTGTTCCGGTGAAGGTCCCAACTTCCGTTGAAAAAGGGCCGTTCATCGTAATTACAGGCCACGACCTGTATGACTTGAAACAACTGCTTGAGCAAACCGAGGGCAAGGGCATTAATATCTACACCCACGGGGAAATGCTGCCCGCCCACGGCTATCCGGAACTGAAGAAATACCCGCACCTGAAAGGCAATTTCGGCACGGCCTGGCAGAACCAGCAAAAAGAATTCGACGGCATACCGGCGCCTGTTCTCTATACAACCAACTGCCTGATGCCGCCCAGGGCTTCTTACGCGGACCGACTTTTCACCACTGACGCCGTCGGCTATCCCGGCCTTATACACATCAGCGGGGAAAACGGAACCAAGGATTTCACCCCTGTCATCAACAAAGCCCTCGAACTCGGCGGCTGGCAGGAGGACAGGACATTTACAGGCATTAACGGCGGCACTGAGCTTATGACCGGGTTCGCCCGCAATACTGTGCTTGGAGTTGCCGAAAAGGTTATCGAAGCAGTCAATGCCGGCGCCATCAAACACTTTTTCCTGGTCGGCGGCTGCGACGGCGCCAAGATGGGCAGAAACTACTACACCGATTTTGTCAAAAAGACACCTAAAGACACTGTCGTCCTTACTTTGGCCTGCGGCAAATACCGCTTTAACGACCTCAACACCGGTGAAATCGGCGGCCTGCCGCGCATCATGGACATGGGCCAGTGCAATGACGCCTATTCCGCCGTCCAGGTGGCGGTGGCCCTGGCCGGCGCCTTCAACTGCGGGGTCAACAACCTGCCCCTGACGCTGGTCATCTCCTGGTACGAGCAGAAAGCGGTGGCTATCCTGCTGACGCTGCTGTCGCTGGGCATCAAAAATATTTACCTTGGCCCAACCCTGCCGGCGTTTATCTCACCGAACGTGCTCAACGCGCTGGTCGAGCAATTCAACATCAAGCCAATCAGCACACCTGACGCGGACCTGAAGGCCATCCTTGGTTAATAAAAGCAATTTACAACCGGAGCCGGAGAAAACTTCTCCGGCTCCCGGTTGTTTATAAAGCCATAGGTTCGATTGCAATCGAACAAGGCGCGCTGGCGCCGAATTTATTTTCGATAAAATGCAGCATTGTGCGAATAAATTCGCACCCACAATTATAAGCTCCTCCACCCCGTTTTTCAACTCTTCAATCGGTTTAAAAACGCGCTTTTCCAACCTGATTAAAAACAAAACCTGAACAATTTCCTTCGCGACGAGGAGAGCAGCGATAATGAACACAAAAGTTTTCATACCTGTGAGTTTAAACAACAAATAGATGATCAGCGCGTTCAACAATAAAGCGAAGGGGCGAAAATACCTCATAGATCTGTGCATGCGGTGAAATTCCCGGCGGTACATCCGGTGCTGCTCAAATCTGTCACAGATGTGTTTATATTCTTCATGACTTTTGTGGTGGCATCTTAGTTCGTGAAAAATTTTCTTGAATTTATCACGCTTATCCATATAGCAATCATCCTTGCCGCGTTTCAATCCTTTTTCTTTCCAGTACTGCCTTGGTTTTTTCTATTCTTCCCAGTATAATGGTTATCCTTTCATGATTTTTTTTTATTATAACCCAAGTGCTGCTGGCGCTGTTTTCAATTCATTAATAACACGTGCGCGTCTTTCCCTCACAGGTCATAAACGCCAGCTTATCGAGCTTTTCCTTGAACCCGCAGCGCCTGCCCGCATGGCAATCATCCACTGGAGCGTGGCTAAAATGGTGGCCGCGGTGATGGTGAGAAATCATGTGCCGCAGGATATCATGCCGCCTGTCAGCGTGTGCTTCTGCGCATGCAAATTCAGTACTGCTTTCATGCTTGACTTTCTTCCCCTCGCAATCAACCTCCAGGGAAATCTTTGCCTTTGTTTTGCCTTCTCCCAGGTTTTTCTCGAAATCATTGCTCAGTCCGAAGATTTTAACTCCGTCCCTTTTTGCCTCCACGTTAAGATTTCCGCTGCAAGACTCTTTCTCTTTAATAGCCGCGACCACATCATACAAAACCTTGATCTTGCTCATTAAAAACAACCTCCTTGTTTGTAGTGAGGTCATTTTAAAAGAAATTTTTAAACTGCTTTTAAAGATATTATAAAAAATTTATTAAATTTTTTATAATATCTTCAGGGGTGTTAAATTTTCCTGACAGCAATATCGAATAAAACTTTAACCAGGTAGATAAGCAACATTACATTCAGCAGCGAGGTGATTACCAGCGCAGGGCCGTAAGTCACCGCATTCATGCCGCTGGTTTTAAAGAGTACAAAATGGGTGTTGAGATAGACGGTCGTGCTGAACCCGGCGGATAAAACCAGCAGCCTTTTATCCTTAAGATAAATGAAAGCTAAAATCGACAGGGCGACAGCCGGGAAAAGGTATCTCTCGTGCATCCTGGTGGATAAATTAAATACCCCTGTAATCAGCAGCAGGCCCGCGGCTGAGGCAAAGACTCTGCTGTTTCCCTTAATGTAGATAAACCATGCCAGCAAGGTGGTCAGGACAATGAAAATCATCCCCCAGCTGTGATAGCTGAATAAAAACTGGGCAGTGGCGTCCCTGACATAATTTTTTCCGAGCAAACCAAAAAGGTTAAAAGCGTTTACAGCGGCATAGGGGTACTCGGCTGTGGTTTTGGCAAAAAGATTGTAAATCCACAGCGCACCTTTGCTGTAGGCAAATGGCAGTATAATGACCACGGCGGTACATAAAGCCCATACTGCCGCTTTAAGAAAGTTTTTAAAGCTTTTCTGCCTGACCAGCTCAAAGAAAAGCACCGGAAGAAAGATAATACCCTGGGGTTTCATCAATACCGCGGCTGTAAACATGACTGCGGAAAGCCCAATTCTATTTTCCGACAACAGGTAAACCGCCGTCACAATTATCATGGTGAAGAACGAGTCCACCTGCCCCCAGAATGTCGAATTAATAAAAACAGCCGGGTTGAAAACATAAAAAGCTGCTAACAGAACGCTGGTTTCCAGGCTCAGGTATTTCCCGGCCAGCCTGTAAATCAGGTATGACGTGACAATATCAGCCGCCATTGACGGCAGTTTCAATAGTATCGTGTAATATGGACTCACCGCGGGGAGGGCGGCGATCTTGCCGATTAAATATAAAATATAGATATATAATGGCGGGTAGTCGCTCGTCCGGGAACCGGCGTAAAATTGCATCAGGTTATTGGCCGCGGCGGAAGCCCAGCCCTTAAAGATATTGATATCATTATGCCCGTCCATCAGTGTGGCGGCGGCAACCCGTAAAAGCAGCCCGGCGACAAGCAGGGTCAGCATCAATATTTTCACATGGCCGGGCTCAATTTTTAATTTTTTACGGTTTAGAAGCCAGTAAGCCGCCACAAATACAAATAAGAACCCTGCAGAGCAGCCCAGCAGATACGGGGCATATTTAGCCGCCGCACTGTTTATTCCCCCAAACCCGCGCCCGCCGGCGGGCCCCGCCTGCTGACCAGCATCTTGGCCGGGCAGCTGACCGCCTGGTTGGCTAGCCGCGTCAGGCTGCCGGTTTCTTTGCCGCTGGGCCGGGTCCGCAGCCTGGCCGCCCGGTGTTTGATTGGCATTATCCACCTGTCTTCTCGCGCCCTGTGCCTGTTCCGGCAGCTCACCCGGGCGGTTTCTTTCACCTTGCAGGGTACCGCGGGGCGCGTCCAAGTTTTGGGACTGGGCGGTACTGCCATGATAATTCGCAATGGCATAAACACATAAAGCTGCCGCGGCTAAAATTATTAACACCAAGCATATAGTAACTGCATGTTTCTTAAAAACCGCCATTTCGCGCTCCTTTCAAACGTCCCGCAGTCCCCGCCGCGTGTTTATCTTACGGGCTTGGCCCTCTGCCTTTTTAAGGCCTTTACTGTGAGCACCATCCCGGTTACTGTCATGATAATCAAGCCAAGCGCCGCCATATCCAGTAAAATTGACACATCAGCGCCGCCGATCCTGCCGGCGTGCAGGTTTTTCACAAATGCCGTGATACTGCTTCCCTGGCCGTTAGGGTTAAACTGCTTGCCTGCTTGCACCCCCTCCGCTGGCGCTCCCCCTTTTGCGGCGGCACCGCCCGGGGCCTGCCCTTCAAGCATTACCCGCTGTTCCGCCGCCGGCTTGCCGGCGCCCATAAGCCAGGGTTCCACCATCAAAAGACCTGTGACGGCCTCTATGAGTATCAATAAAGAAGTAAACAAACCAATCCACAAGTGAAGATTGCGAATTTTTTTCATGATCTCCTCCTGGTAACTATATTAGTAATAACCATCTATTATCCAAGCACATCATTCACCTCCTCCAAACTTTCATTGTTTTAACTGCCTGTATGCCTGCTGAGTTGTTTTTCTTCATCCCCAAGCAGCACGGCAGCATTTCTTTGGGCTGGGACTTGGTGGCCGGCAAAAACCTCGTGCCCAGCCCCGCCGCGGGAATGACCGCTTTTTTTATTTTCATTAAACTTCACCCCTGGCTCTCTGGTTTTCGGCGAATACCCAAAGCCTGCTGCCCATATAGTTCACAAAAACGCTTACGCCCGTGGCCAATATCTTGCTGGGCCAAAGACTCAGATGATTCACATCATGCAGGATAAACAGCAGGCCGGCTGACATCAGCAGGGAAAGCACGTTTACGGTGACAAAGCCGGCAAATTCCGGCAGGCTGCTTTTGCGCGCCACCCTGAATGTCCACACCCGGTTGAAAAAGTAACTGTTCACCACACCGGCTCCGTAAGCCAGCACCTGGGCCGGCAGGTACGGCACCCCGCCCATGGTCAGGATAAAAAACATGGTGAAGTCGACTGCCGTGTTGCCCAGCCCCACAGCACAGAAACGCAGAATCTGTATGATACTGTGCTTATTACCGGACACTCCAGATCACCCCTTTGGACCTGGCCTGCTCCTCCCCGGTCCTGCCGCGGAGAATGTATAAAGGACGGTTTTTTGTTTCGTCGTATATTCTGCCGATATACTCTCCGACGATCCCCAGGATGATCAGGGTTACGCCGTTAAGCAGCACCAGACAGGCCATAAGCGGCGACCCGGCAGCTGTATTGGCGGTGAACAATCTCTGCCCCAGTGAGATGGCCAGGTAGACAAAACTTGCCAGTGTGACCGCAAAACCCAGATAAGTGGACAATTTTAAAGGTTTATAGGTAGGTTTCATTTATGACCGCCTCTTCGTTATAGACCGGAATGACTATGGAGTACCGGATTTTTCTTTTCATCACTTCTCATCCCCGTTAATTTTTTGGCTGAGCGACACAATGAATTCAATGAAAATGGTTACACGTTGACTTTATATAATGTCCTGTCGTTGCCCCCGCCCATCGGGCCACCCTGAGGGCTTCCCTGCGGGCCGCCCTGGACAGAAGAGCTGTCCTGCCACTCTTCTTTGGGGACCTCTGTGCTGTTGGCGCGAATCCAGTCCGTCACCTCGCTGGAGCCGCCCCTATCGCCGCCCCCGCCGCCGGAGCCGATCAGGAAAAACTTCACTTTCTTTTCCGCCACCAGCCTTTCCAGTTTCTCCACCGTCAGGATCTGGTCGGAACCGTTAAACCCGCCCATGGGCATGACAGCCTCACCGGTTTGTATGATATATGATTCGGCCGTGCCGGTGTCGCTGGTGGCAAACAGGTAAGTCTCCCCGGTATTATTACTTTTTACATATTGATACAGCTTGGTATCAACAACGGAGCTAATGCCGCCGCCTCTGCCCTGTCTCTGGCCGCCGGGGCCCATCTGGCCCGGCCCGGCCGCCGGCAGCTGGCTGTTGTCGCCGTACAAAATAGGCGTTGCCGACCAGTACAACGGCGCGGCGAGCAATACCAGCATGCCCGCTGCTGCCGCCGCCGCAACCAGTTTCTGTTTTCTAGCGGCCAGGTACAACACCAGCGCCAGCCCAACTCCCGCAGCCCCGATGCCGGCGGACCAGCCGGTGCCGATCGTCCTCTGGTAGGGATACAGTATATAGAGTTGGAATGCCGTGGCGGCAAGAACAGCTGAAGGCAGCAGCCACATTTTCCAGTCTTCCCTGCCGCGATACTGGTTCCAAAGCTCAACCCAGCCCGCTCCTGCCAGCGCGGCGATCGGGGGGGCGAGCATAATCAGGTAGTATTGATGGAAGAAGCCTGCCACGCTGAAAAACGCCATACCCGGGAGCAGCCAGGCCAGCCAGAAGAGAGTCTCATTTTGTTTGGCGGTGAGAGGCTGTCTCCTGCGCATCCCCGCCAGCAAACCAACACAGGCGAAGGCTGCAAAGGGCAGCAGCCAGCTGATCTGGCCGGAAAGTTCCGACTGGAACAGGCGCAGCGGGCCGGCGTTGCCGGTGTTGAACATACCGCCGCCCCGGGCTCCCTGGGGTCCGTCCCCGCCGGGGTTGGGCATCTGACCCTGCCTTCCTTCAGCCCGCGGGTCGTAGCCGCCCGCCATATTGTAGCCGGCCGGCGGCTGGCCGGGCATATTACTTCCGCCCTGCGGCGCCTGCTGCTCGTTGGGTATGTTATTGTTTCCATCAGGCGGCATCTGCTGCTGGTTGGACGTGTTATTGGTACCTTCCTGCGGCATTTGCTGCTGTGCTCTATTTCTCTCATCCTGCTGGGTCTGTTGAGCCTGTTCCCGCTCCGTGCGGGAAGCCTCATTCTGTTGATTTTGCCGCGCATCCGGCGCTGCGCCCGGGCCGCCGTCTCCCCTGCCCATGCCTTTCAGGCGGGCTATGCCGTTGTAGCCGAAAGCCAGCTCCAGTACTGAGTTGGTCTGACTGCCCCCGATGTAGGGCCGGTTTTCCTCCGGAACCAAATCGACCGCGACCGCCCAGGAAACGCTGACCCCAACCAGAACAACCGTTGCCGCGGCAAGGACGGCCAGTTTCTTTTTCCATTCACCTTTGAAAGCCAGCAGGTAGAACAGGTAAAAAGCCGGCACTACCATGTAAGCCTGCAGCATTTTCATATTAAAGCCCACACCGATTACGGCAAAGGCGCCGAGAACCCACCATGCCTTCCTGCTGCTGATCCCCCGCAGCAGCAGGAAGGTGGCCAGCAGGAGCGTAAATACCAGTAAGCTGTCAATATTGTTGGTCCGGCTCACCGCGACAGCGACCGGGGTGCAGGCCATAACCAGGCTCGCCAGGCGGGCCGCTGTCCTGCCGAAAGTGGGCTTGACCAGGACATACATCAGCAGCACGGAACCAACGCCGGCCAGAGCCTGCGGGAGGATTACGCTCCACCCGTGCACGCCGAAGACATAGGCGAAGGCTGTCTGGACCCAGAAGGTAACCGGTGGTTTATCCACCGTAACGTATCCGCCCGGATCCAAAGACGCGTAGAAAAAAGCATGCCAGTTCTGCAGCATACTGGTTACGGCTGTAGTATAGTAAGCGTTGGCGTACAGGTTATTCCAGATGTTGTAGATATTCAAAAAAGCGGCCAGTAAGGCATTTCCCAGCAATATTAAATCGAAGCGTTGACCTTGTTTCGGTTCCACGGTCATGTTCCCCCCTCCATATGTCCTGTCAGAAAACAACCTGTGACTTCAGTTCTTTTTACTGGTATAAATAATACCCTGATTAACTGAATTAACCCTTAACCGCAACTGAACATTGATTGAATATTGGCTGAAAGCTCACTGAAAATGCGCCGGTGAGCAAAAACGGCATTCATATCACAGTGTAAACTGTGGAATAAATGCCGCCATCCTTAACATAACAGACAAAAACAATGAACTTTTCCTTTTTTACTGCATCAGTTGTACTGATTTGACAGACTGTTCACCGTTCGAGAGCTTTTCACCGAACGTTTCATGAATTATTTTTCAAAGCGAAGAGCTTCAATGGGGTCCAGGCCAGCCGCTTTTTTAGCGGGGTAATAGCCGAAGAAAACGCCGATGACCGCGGAAAAGCCCGCTGACAATAGAATCGAATACATAGTTATATAGGTGTTCCACCCGGCAAATTTCGAAATTAATTTGGCGCCCACCACTCCGGTGAGAATGCCCAGGACGCCTCCCGCCAGGCAAAGCACCAGGGACTCCACCAGGAACTGGTTGAGGATGTTGCTTTCGGTTGCCCCTACCGCCATGCGCAGGCCAATCTCCCTGGTCCTCTCCGTGACGGAAACCAGCATGATATTCATGATCCCGATGCCGCCCACCAGCAGGGATACGGCAGCCACGCTGGCCAGGAGCATGGTCATGGTGCCGGTGGCTGTTTCCATCGCCTCCAGCACTGAAGTCAGGTTGCGCACATTAAAGTCATCTTCTTCCGTATCGCTGATACGGTGCCGCTGCCGCAGAAGTTCTTCCACATTGCTTTGGACGTAGGACATGCTGTTCTCGCTCGCAGCCTGGACGTTGATGGTCCGGACATATTTTGAGCCGACCATCCTCAGCTGCACCGTGGTTATCGGCACGTAGATTATATCGTCCTGGTCCTGCCCCATCATGGCTGCGCCTTTGGAGTTCAGCACCCCGACAACTTTGAAGGTCAGTTTATTTATGGTGATGCTTTGGCCCACCGGGTCGGTCCCGGACGAAAAAAGGTTCTCCGCGACTGTGCTGCCTATGACGGCCACCATGCTTACGTTGGTCACGTCTTCATCGCTGAAATACGAGCCTGAACTGAGCGTCCATTGTTTAATTTCCTGCATTTCCGGCGTGGTGCCGTCCACAGTGGAGGTCCAGGTCTGGTTTCCATACTGCACGTTGCCGCTGGTGCTCAGCTCCGGCACCGAGTTGGCCACCTGGTCCAGTTCGCCTATAGCCTCGGCGTCATCCAGGGTTAGGCTGTTGACACTGCCGGAAGCGCCCCGCATGGGCCCCCCGCTGGACCCGGAGTAAATCATGAGCAGGTTCGAGCCCATGCTGGAAATCTGGTCGGAAATCCTCTTGCTGGCGCCCTGCCCCACCGAAATCATGATGATCACGGCGGCGACACCGATGATAATGCCGAGCATGGTCAGGGAAGACCTCATTTTATTCGCTTTAATTCCGTTCAGCGCCACTTCATAATTGTTTGTAAAGTTCAACTCGCCGCCCCCCTTTCTTCCGCCAATAGCGACAGGTCCCGGGCAGCGTCCCTGCGGTTCAGCACAGGTTCGTCGCCGATGATGCGGCCGTCTTTTAAATTGATCAGGCGGCGGCAGTAAAGGGCGATGTCTTTTTCGTGAGTAACCATCACTACAGTAATGCCTTTTTCGATATTCAGCCTCTGAATTACTGAAATTATCTCAATGCTTGTTTTCGAATCAAGAGCGCCTGTAGGTTCGTCCGCCAGGATCAGGGAAGGATTGTTCACCAGTGCCCGGGCGATGGCCACCCTTTGCTGCTGGCCGCCCGACATTTGACTGGGATAATGCCTGGTATAACTCGCCAGGCCCACCCAGGCCAAAGCTTCTTTGGCCCTGTCCTCCATCTCTTTTTTCCCTGTGCCCGCATAGACCAGCGGCAGTTGAACATTAGCCAGCACGGACACTCTTCCCAGCAAATTAAAACCCTGAAATACGAAGCCAAGCCTTTTATTGCGGATTGCCGCCAGCTGATCTTTATCTAAATCAGAAACATTCTCGCCGTCCAGGTAATAGGTCCCCCCGGTCGGCCTGTCTAAACAGCCGATCAGGTTGAGCAGGGTGCTTTTGCCCGAACCGGAAGAACCCATGATGGCAACCATTTCGCCTTCCTGTATGTTTAAGCTGACACCCTTTAAGGCGAAGATTTGAGTTTCTCCCATATCGTATGTTTTCTTGATGTCTTCCATCAAGATTGCTGCTTTCCCGGACATATCACACCATCCTAAGTTATTTTTGCGTCAGAGTAAGGCGGATTTAAAGCCAAGCTTATCGCGGCGGCCCTCCTCCCATCAAAGGTGAACCGCCTGAGCTTTTATTGTTGCTGCTGCTGCTCTTACTGCTGCTTGAACTTGAGCCCGTGCCCGTATTACTGGCAGTCCCGCCAACGCCGATTACCACCGTCTCACCTTCATTAAGCCCTTCCTTAACTTCGTAGCTGCTTGAGTCAGAAAGCCCCAGCACCACTTTTCTGGTTGTCATATTGCCCGATTTATCCATGACAATGACATTGGCGCCGCCGCCGGGGCCGTTATTACCCGCGCCCGCCTGTTTGGCGGCATAGGTGACGGCGCCCTTGGGAACGGTAAGGACATTTTCGGCCTTTTCAACGATTATGGTTATGGTGGCGGGCATACCGGCCTTCAGGCCGGTCTGGTTTTCATCCAGTTGAATAACTGTGTCATATACCTGCACGTTTGACACCGTGGTTGCCACGGGAGAGATGCTGCTGACCTTGCCGGTAAAGGTTTTGTTCGGGAATGAGTTGACCGTCAGCTGAGCGGTCTGGCCGATGGCCAAATTGCCGATGTCAGCCTCGTTAACCTGGGCTTCCACCTGCAGCGCTTCAGAAATAAGCGTTATAAACCCGCTGCCGCTGCTGGTGCTGTTGTTGTTGGCGGTGGCCCGCTGTCCTTCACCCCCGTTGATCGCGCTTACGATACCGTTCATCGGGCTGGTCATCTTGGCCCCCTCCAGGCTCTTCACCTTCATCTTGAGCTGGGCGCTGCTGCTTTCCACAGAGGCTTCCGCCGCGGCTATATCCGCCGCCGTGGCGCCATTCAGGGTCGTCTGCAGCGAGGCCTTGGCCTGCCTCAGGTTGCTCTCAGCGCTGATATAACTGTTGTTGTACGAATCCAGGTCGGCCTTGGAAATAACGCCCGCGTCAAAGAGCTGTTGGTACCTCTCCAGGTTGGCTTTGGCCTGGTCATATGCCGACTGGGCGGTGTTGACACTGGCCTCGGCTTTAATTATTTCTTCCTCGGTCGCGCCGTCCAGCAGGTCGTTCAGCTTGGCGTTGGCGCTTTTCAGGCTGGCCGAGCTCTGGGTCACCTCCGCCTGCAGGTCGTCCTCCTCCTGTTCAGCCAGGAGCTGCCCGGCGGTCACGTGGTCGCCGACCTTGACGTATATCTTCTTGATGATTTCCGCGTTTTCATAGCTTAAGGAAACGGTGCTTACCGGCTCTATGGTGCCGGTCGCCGGAATGGTATTGGCGACTGTACCTTTTTTAACGGTGCTGGTTATGTAATTACTCGCTGTTTTTTTAGATCCCCATAAAAAGTTGTAGCCGGCAACCCCTGCTATAACAATTACAACTGCCAGTAAAAGTATTTTTTTTCTTTTCGCGGGAAGCTTATTAAGTTTTGTTAAGACTGGGCTCAATATCTTGCGCATGACTGATTCCCCTCGGTGTATTTGCTGATTCTCATTATCTGATGACATTAATCCGGTCTTATTAACCTTTTCCTCCTTTCAACCACGTCACTCTTAAAAATATTACCTCTTTTACCTGAATTGTCCCTTAACGAAAACTGAACATAAGCTGAAAAAGCAGCGGCATGGACACAGTAAAAACCAATAATAAAAGGCGTCCAGCGCGGGCAAAAACGCGCGTGAACGCCGTCAAGGCAATCTGTTATTTAAAACATCCGGTTATTCGGGCAGCCATATATAAAAGGTACAACCCTCTCCCTCTTTGCTTTCCACGCTGATAGTCCCTCCATGGGAATTAACAATGGCTTTGGTAATGGCCAGACCCAAACCGGCGCCGCCGTATTTGCGGGTCCGGGAGGAATCGCTGCGGTAAAAGCGGTCAAAGACATGCGGCAGGTGGTTTTCACTGATGCCGGGCCCATTGTCTTGTACGGACAGCTGCACACCACTATCCTTTTTAACCAGCGCTATTTTGATATAACCCTTTTCCGGGTCTGTATGCTGCACCGCGTTATGAAACAGATTCAAAACCACCTGTTTTATTTTATCGGAATCAAATTTGCATTTCAGGTCCGGTTCAATCAACATGCTTAGCTCCCTGCCGCCGGCCAGGATGCGCAGCTGCGGCTCCATGTCCCGCAGCACGGTGTCCAGCATGCCCTCTGTAAGCTCGATGCGGGGGGTGCGGTCCAGTTTGGTCAGGAGCAGCAGGTCGTGCACCAGTTTAGTAAGCCGTACTGATTCGCTGTGCATGCTTTTTAAAGCCTTGTGCAGCTGTTCGGGCTGATTGGCCGCGCCGCGCAGCAGCACCTCCAAAAAACCGCGGATAGAGGTTAACGGCGTGCGCAGTTCGTGTGAGGCGTCCGATATGAAGCGGCGCATCTGTTCCTTGGTCTCCCTCTCCGCTTCAAAAGAGGCTTCCAGCCTTTCCAGCATCCCGTTAAAAGATTCCGCCAGACGGTCTATTTCCACCTGACCCTGCCGGGTCGGAAAGCGCCTGGCCAAATTACCCGCATCGATTTGTCCGGCGGTATCCACCATGTTGGATAAGGGGTCCAGCGTCCTTTTAAGGATAGGTAAAAAGCCGAGTAAGCCAATCAGCATGGCCATAAGGGAAAGGACTAAAAAGATGAGCAATTGCCGGAAAAGCACTTCTTTAAGCGGGCTGGTCAACGTGCTTATCTGCAAGAGGCCGAGAAGCTGCCCGTGATCAAAAACCGGCTGCAACACTACTAATTGTTCTAATCCTCCGGAGTCAACAATTCTGTAGTTTATTCTCGGCTTGGACCGCGGCTCCGCTCCAGGTTTTTTTCCCAGCACATCCAGGTACTCCTGCGCATCCAGTCTGGGAGGATTTATGCCGCCATGCCCGCTGGACAGCACGGAATAGTTGCCCTGCAGGTCTATAAACACCAGCTCGGCCTCAGGAATAAATAAACGCGCCTGGCGCATATCATCCGCACCTGTGCCGGAACGCTGCCAGGCGGCGGGAGAAATGGACGCGATCTGGCTCTGCATGCTGTTAGCTTTATTTCTATAAATAAAATCCCGCATAAAAACATACTGAAACAGGCCGATGAGCGCAAGCAGAACAGCCAGGATCAGCAGCGAGCGGGACAGCAGTTGGATCCTGAGTGAATTGGGGGCGAAAAAGGATTTGAACCTTTGGGCTATCTTCCGGTTCATGGCAGGTCAACCCGGTATCCCGCTCCGCGCAGGGTCCTGATCAGCTGGTGGTCCTTATCGTTTAACTTGTCGCGCAGGGAGCGGATATACACCTCGACGATGTTGTCCTCCCCCCCGAAATCGTAGCCCCAGACCTTATCCAGGATCATTGTCTTGCTTAAAACCAGCCCGTGGTTGAGAACTAAAAATTTAAGCAGCTCGTATTCTGTGGGAGACAGTTCCAGCACCCGGTCATTAAGCTTGATTTCTTTGCGGCGGTCGTCGATAAGAAACGGCCCGATTACCACTTCCCCGAACAGGTTGGGAAATTGATTGCGGATCCTGGCATAAATCCTCGCCAGCAGTTCCTCGAAACTGAACGGCTTGACCATGTAATCATCAGCGCCGAGTGTAAGGCCCTTGACCCGGTCATCCACCTCGTCCTTGGCTGTCAGCATGATTACCGCCACATTCTCCGATTTTTTGATCATCCGGCATACTTCAAAGCCGTCCATGCCGGGCATCATCACATCGAGAATAACCACATGCGGCTGGAATTGCTTGATCATGGTGACAGCCGCCATGCCGTCCTGGGCCGTCTGCACGTCAAACCCCTCGTTCCGCAGGCCCAGTTCCAAAAACTCCAGTATGTTCGGCTCATCGTCCACCAGCAGTATTTTGATGCCCTTTAACTGTTTCATTCCTGAACAACCACCTTCCAGTTGTCTTGTTAATATTATCCCGTTTATAACTGAAATCCTACTGAGTGAGAACTGAAAATTTGTTGAATAACAGCTTATTTAAAAAATTTAATGCCAGGATTAGAATAATTATTCCATAATTGTGCAGGAATTTACATATGCATGGCGAATATTTTCACTAAATCACTAAAAGGGGTGGCCTTATGTCAGGTCTGGAAATACTTACAGAGATTGAAAGGCTGCGGCGGGTCATGGGCATATTATCTGAATACGGCTGCAGCCCGGATGATTTGTTGGCAATAAGTCGAGATCTTGACCAACTGATTGTTCTGTATCACAAGACCGCCATGTAAGGCGGTCTGTGCTTAATGAACTGGGCTGCTGAGGTCAGGAATGGCTATTATATTCAAACCAACCCCGAATTTTAATACAGCTGCACTAATGAATACCAAAGGTAAGAAAAAACAACCAAGGGGATCTCCTGAAATACCGGCCATTGCAGCACTCCATTAGAGGGAGAACCAATAGTTGTACCATAAACCGGACGCACCGTATAATAATAAATTACCCCTTTTTCAACGTTACGATCAGTAAATGTTGTCGTAGTCAACCAGAAGTCATGAGCCGGTGTCCCCGAAGCAGACCCTGGTTGGGTTGAGCGGTAGACATAATAACCGCTAAGCCCACTGGTCTCGGGGGCCGGAGTCCAACTTAGATTAATACATTCAGTCCCGGGTGTAGCCTGCAGGGTTATAGTGCTGGCCTCATCCGCCATAGCCGGTAAAGCCATCGCCAACGTCAGCATTAAAGCCAGCAGGATAGATACAAACCGCTTGTTCAATAGATTACCTCTTATCAGTTTACTTATTTTAAATGTAGCATCCATATATCCGGTTGGCTTTTAAATATTGCAAAACTATTTTCTCTTATTGCTAAATATAAATAGGGACGGCTCACACAACTGCCGTCCCTGCCTGCAAATTTTTTTATAGCCTGCTGTATTCGGACGGAGACACCCCCACCTTTCTTTTAAACAGCGTAGCAAAGTGGCTGACATTATTAAATCCACACAAGAAACAAACCTCAGTAACCGTATATTTTTTACTTCTTAACAATTCCTTGGCCCTTTCTATTTTTATATCCAATAAATAAGCATAAGGTGTTTTGCCGGTCTGATTTTTAAACAACCGTATGAAATGATAGGGGCTCATGTTGGCAATGCGGGCTACGTCCTGTAAGGAGTAGTGGGACCGGTAGCTGTCATGTAAATATTCAATAGTCCGTTCAATATTGGGCTTAGCGCTTAATACCTTTTTTTCAGCCATGTATGAACAACTGTTTTTAACCTGCCGTAAAAGAGTTATGGTTAGTTGAGTAACGAGCGCATCCAAGATAAAGCAGCTGCCCGCCTGCTTATTCTTGCATTCTTCCATAAACCAGCGGAGTAATAAATTAACCTCTTTGCCAACCCGGATAAAATCATTGGAGAAAGTTACTTGCGGTTTACCATACATCGAACCCGCCAGGCTTTTAATCAAGTCAGCATCAATATGCCAACCAAAGCAACGGCAGTTTTTGTAATATCCGGCTGAGCCGTGAGTCTGTTCGGCATTTATAGGTATTACTTTACAAAACTCCGCTGGAAAAATATCTTCTTCCAACTTAATAACCGCTAAAGAGGATATGGGCATGAAAAATTCATAACTGGCATGTTCATGTGAATCCAGAGGGAAATCCACACCCTCTTGTCTGGTATCCATTACTGCCATGGAAGAATTATAATATACATGTACGGTTTTTTCCTGGTCAGATATGGAAAAAGGAAAAGGCACCGCACCCAGAATTTTTGTTAATTGTTGTTCCATCATAAGCCAACATCCCTGAATTAATTCGTTTTACATATTATATTATACTATTTGGGGTGATACCAGCATAGCTTAAAAAACCGGACGCAAGTAAGCGTTTAACTCACATTTGACAACCCGAATCTGAGAAGTTGCATAGATACCGAACTTTTAGGCACAAAGAAGATGTTTGTCAACACTTTACCATTTACTGGATGTTGGCCACTGAGCATTAACTGGCTGCATGTGTAAAGGCGGCCTAATCCTCAGGACCTTGAAAACTGAAAACGCGTCTCCCTGCAACTCAGTACGCGTAAGGTATTTCCTACCCTTCGAAGCTTTTAAAGCCTGCAACTGGTCGTTGGGGTCGGGCTTGACTTTTTGATTTATATATTCTTTATAACTTGTAACAAGTACTCCTTTCCGGCAGCAGCCGCCGACTTAACCGTCGGCTGCCATCCACAAATCCGCCCAAAAATCAACAAGGGCTTCTCGCCATCAAACGTGAGAGGCCCTTGTTTCTTATCATTTCTGGCGGAGAGAAAGGGATTCGAACCCTTGAGACCGCTCATCACAGCCTACTCGATTTCGAGTCGAGCGCCTTCGACCAGCTCGGCCATCTCTCCGGCTGTTTTCTTTTCCCTTAATTCCCGGAAAAACCGCTGCAGCAGGCTGCGGCTTTCCTCTTCCAGTACGCCGGCCACAACCTCAACCTGGTGGTTAAAGCGCGGCTGCCTGACCACGTCAATCACTGAATCAACCGCCCCGGCTTTCGGGTCGGCGGCGCCGTAAACCAGCGTTTTTACCCTGAACTGCACCAGCGCCCCGGCACACATCGGGCACGGCTCCAGGGTAGAGTAAACTATAGTCCCGCTGAGCCGCCAGTCCCCCAGGCGACCCGCTGCCTCCCGCAGGGCCAGCATTTCGGCGTGGGCGGAGCTGTCCTTCATAATTTCTCTCAAATTATGCCCCCGCCCGATAATTTCGTCTCCCAGCGCCACAACTGCGCCAACGGGTACTTCCCCCAGGCGGTAAGCTTTTTCAGCTTCCAGCAGGGCTTCACGCATGAATCCGGCGTGGTCCACAACGTATGCCCCTTTACTAAAAATGACACCGCAGACCGGCTAACCGGTTCCCGGCGCCTTATTAGCTTAGCACAACCCGTCAAACCGTGTCAAGCCTGGTGGAGTGAATAAGAGCAGGCATAAAATTAATTTAAAGGGCAACACTTTTTGTAAATCAGAAAAAATAAATATTGGAGGCAACGCCATGCAAAAAAAAGAAAAGCCTGACCAAGAACCTTCCTTTGCCCCGGGAGATGATGCCAAACTGGAACTTAGCGCCAGTAAAAAAGATAAGCAAAAAGGAAACTTCACCCGCGTCACAGCTTTATCATTTGATGAAGTCGACCCCAGCTGAAAATTTTTGCAAGGAGGTGCTGCTGAATTGTACCTGGCGCTGCCCTTTTTCACATCGGACTGGCGCAGTAACCCGGCTTTGGATCAGAATATAGGCATGCTTCTGACCATTGTAATCTTATTGGCAGTCTCTTCAATCCTGTACCTTTATTTTAGAAGCAGCCGGATGCGCAGCAAGTAATTAACGCAGCCCCTATGGATCAATTTTCCTTTTGGTGCTAAACTTAAGATATATTAATAAATCCAACCTGCGGGAAGGCCAAGCACATGAAAAGATTTTGGGGAATGAAGGAACCGGTAAACACCTTAACCCACTTCGTCACTCTGCTCGCGTCCATTGGCGGCCTGGTTTTTCTGGTTATTAAGACCAGGTACAACACCCCCAAGCTTATAACCATGACTGTTTACGGGGTCAGCATTATTCTGCTGTACGGGGCGAGTTCGGTTTACCACTGGGTAAAAACAACGCCGCGTAAAAGTTTAATCCTGAAAAAGCTGGACCATATCGCCATCTACCTGCTGATCGCAGGTTCTTACACTCCCGTGTTTTATTACGGGCTGACGGGAACGTGGCGGTGGGCCATGCTCAGCTCGGTTTGGGCACTGGCTTTTACCGGCATTCTGATGAAGATTTGGTTTATTCAGGTCCCACGCTATATTTCCACTGTCTTTTATCTGACCTTGGGCTGGATAGCCCTGGTGCCTTTTATACACCTGATCGGCAACTTGCCTGCCGGGGCAGTCTACCTGATGTTCATAGGCGGAGTGGCTTATTCTGTTGGAGCTGTGATTTACGCCACCAAATGCTTCAACCTGTTTCCCAACCGTTTTGGTTTCCACGAAATATTTCACCTGTTTGTCATGGCTGGAAGCATCATTCATTTCATCATGATGGTCCGCTATTTTGTCCCGCTTTAAAACAGCCCGGTATATTAAAAAAGGCTGCGCTAATCGCAGTCTTTTTTGTTTATCTGGAAGGAATTCCCAGATGGGCGGCGAACCTTTATATTTATTGCAAAAAGAGGAGGTATGTTTTTGTGGGAAACATGGTACCGCTAAATATACCGGTCGAAAAAAAAGCAGTGCATGACCCAGCGGGAGAAGCGCTCGTATCAAACGCGAACACGGCGCCGGAAGAGGTTTCTTTAAAAGCTGTGGTGCCGACCATAGACATTTATGCCGCCAGTGTCTTTTTGAAAATATCACAGAAAATGTTTGAAGATACCCTTGACAGCCGTATCTCCCTTTTAGAAAAGAAATTAGAAGAGAGAGACCGGGAAATAACGCGGGCCATGCGGAGGATTCAGGCAAGAATGCTTTTGCAGCAGCATAAAGTCCACATCCCCTGGTGGCAGAAGCTTTTTAAGAAAAAAAAGTGATTCTTTGTTGGATTTGAACAACAGCTAATCGTTTTCACCCAGCAGGGCTTTAGCATTGATTTCATCCGCCCTGCCATTAAGCTGCCGCAGGCCGGCGCCTGGATGAGTATCTTCTTTGGGCAGGGACTGTTTCTTTGTCTTTTTATAGTCATAAGGGTTTTCTGTTAAAGGATTATCGGGTATTTTTTTAGGCTCGAATTCTTTTTTCAATTTACACACCTTCTTTTTTAGTTCATTCCGCTCAATAACTTTTTTATTTTAACCAGCTCAGACAAATTTATTTATCCCTGCAAATAACGACAGGTCAAATATGCCAGCGTTGGCAGGTTTGCCGGCAGAAAAGGGATAAATCAAAAAAATATTTCCTGTGAGGTATGATATTTGGGTTATTCAACTTACGTTTATTTATGGTAATATATCCAAGAGGAGGAGATATTCATGCCGGATAATAATGAACTGGTAAGCATGCTCCGCACTGTCATCCAGGAGGAAATGAACACGGTCAGGCAAGAAGTCCGGACCATCGTCCAAGAAGAACTAAAACCCATTAATGAAAGGCTATCCACATTAGAAGCAGGCCAGCAGCAGGCCAACCAGGAATTACAGCAGGTGAATAAGCGTCTTGATAAGTTGGAGAAGGGCCAAAGAAAACTCCAGCAGGATGTGTCTACCATCAAGAAAGAGGTCCATGCTGTGTGGGACGATATATTAAGGCTGGATAACCGCCTCACTGTCCAGGAGAAAAAGACAGCGCTATAATAACCTCCCGGCCATAGCGCCGGGTTTTTTGTTCGTTCGCCGGGCGGACAATCAAATACGACAGCGATGTCGGATTTCATAAGATAACCACTTCACTCACACCAAACAGGGGTTCTATATGCGGTCTGGAAGGGCAGCCAAACACGCCAGGATTGATTCTAAGACACGTGAGGTAATTGATTGACCAAAGGTCTTACCGGATTATTTGCTGATCTTAAAAAGGCTTGTGGCGTGTCTACTCGAAAGCAAAGGGAGTGTAAATAATTCCGTGTAAAAAAGCCTCTTGGCCCATGTTTACCAGCCGATCCTTCCATTCCGCAATACTCTCAGCGGTCTTCTCCTGCTCCGGGGTTAGTTTCATCAGTTATCACACCCCCCTGAAATACCTTCGCGCATAACGCGCACGTCCATGCAACAAACCCGTCCGCGCCTTTCTCCAATAACGAAAGTTACCGGGGTTCCTTCTTCAAGGTCTTCGAAGCGGACCTTGACCAGTTCGCTGAGATGAAAGAAGCATTCTTTATGCCCCCCATCTACTGCTACAAAACCGAAGCCCCCCTTTCCTGGTGGATATACTCAGGCAGTTCAAAAAAGAACAGGCCAAAGCCCGCCTGAAATTAGCCAACATATCAACCACAATGGACCTATACGGCCACTACTTAAAGAGCGCCGACAAAGAGGCGGCTGACAGGCTTGAACAGGTTTACCAAAATATCACAAGGAAACAAAATGAGCAGGCGAATTAGCATGCTGTTTTTATTAAAAAATTAGTTCTTTAAAAACTTTGGCACACTTTTGGCACACTTTTATTATTTTACTGCTTCCCCCTAAAAACAAACAACCCCGCAAAACCTTGCGGGGCTTACTTTTTCTGGCGCGCCCGGAGGGACTCGAACCCCCGGCACGCGGTTTAGGAAACCGCTGCTCTATCCGCCTGAGCTACGGGCGCACATTAAATTGGGACATAGGAACATGATATAGTATAGCGGAGTGGAGAATCCTTTGTCAAGGATACCGGGGCAAATATAAAGAACCCTGCAAATAATTGCACGGTTCCCTTCCTGCTGCGAAGCACTCTGGTGGCTTCTAAAAAACTGATCCCAGGATACCTACCAAAGTTATTACAAGGATGGCGAGAATGAGCACACTAACCACTTAACAACCCCTCCGGAATATATTTATTGATTAGTGTACAGTGGAAAAATTAAAATTCCATTAAAATACAATTAAAATTGTTTAATTTTTTTCCAACAAAAACCCTTAAATTTCCCGGAATTTTTCAAAAAACATGTTTCAGTAATCCGCTAAAGTCTACGGCTTTTTTAAGATGAAATAAGTATTATCTGTTTGATCTAATTTCCCTTTTTACTGTCATAAACCTTACTACTTACACCCGATTGTTGTTCCGTGCCGTACACCGGTGATTTGGACCCGGTGTCAGGGGTGGGGGCGGGTGCTTGTGCAGGAGCGGGTGTTGCTGAGCTCGAACCATTCTGGCCGGTGGCGCCGGATCCTTTAGAGCTTGTTCCCGATGGGGGTGAAAAAACATTTCGCCCTGGGCTTCCAGAAGAATCAGAACCTCCCTGTTTTACAGGCTGGCTTTCATTTGCTGCCGGGCCGGTCTGGTCAGCCGGCTTGAGGGGGACAATGATTTCTTGCCCGTCGTAAACCTCGGCTGCAAGGTTTAAAGCATCTAAATCAGCTTCTTCGGCTGGACTGGCCAAAAAGACAACCTCCAACACTGTCGAACCGGGAGATGTATGGTAGGTGCCCGGCTGCAAAACAGCCCCTGAAACACGGACATTCAGTTTACCGTTTTTGCTCTCCTCTTTCAATTGGCCGGCAGCCTTTTCCTTGATCTGACCTAACCAGTATCCCCCGCCAATAAAAATAACAGCCATAATTAAAGATATGACTATTTGTTTTCTCCTCAAGAATTCTTTTCTTTTTAGTGTTCTTAGTTCTCTTTCCGGCCTGATCATAGTTTATAAATTCTCTACTCTAAATAAAACCCCTTTTTTCTGAAAAGAATAAGAGCTTTACTCAAAAAGTGTTTCTTTACGGCTGAGAAGACTTGGCAGATAGCTCCCGTATATAAAGAAGCCGCCAGGGGATAATAAAATCACACATTTTTTACAAAGACAGGAGGCTGTTTAAAATAAATTTGTATAACAATCTTGGCTTCATCATAGCTGTTGCATTTTTAGTGCTGGCTGTAGCGGTCATGCTTTTCTGGTATTATTTCAGCGGGTACAGGGTTTTTGGCGGCAGAATAAAAACAGGCAACGACTATAAAAAACCCGGGGACGAGTAACCCGGGTCTTTTATTATAGATTTAACCGGCTAACGGTTAATCGTTGGATAATTAGTCTGCAAGGATTTACAAACACAATATTGTGAGGCATAATATTAACGTTGCGATAGCGAAGGAGTTAATATAATTAATTATAAAAAGAGTCAGAGAGGAAAGCGAAGATGCCCATAACAGAAATACTTACCCGCAATGCCCGGTTGTATGGTGATGAGGTCAGCCTAATCGAGATCAATCCGGAGCTGAAGGAAAAGCGCGGTAAAACATGGCGCGATTACGAATTGATTGAAACAAACCCGGTGGCCAAATTCCGGCGGGAGATCACCTGGCGTGAGTTTGACGACAAAGCAAACAGGTTTGCCAACCTCCTGCTGGAGAGAGGTGTAAAAAAGGGAGACAAAGTTGCTATACTGCTGATGAATTGCCTGGAATGGCTGCCGATTTATTTCGGTGTCCTTAAAACAGGAGCTGTGGCGGTGCCTTTAAACTTTCGCTATACAGCCGAGGAAATAAAATACTGCCTGAACCTGTCGGATGCTGACTTACTGGTCTTCGGCCCGGAATTCATCGGCCGCATGGAAACGGTTATCGACCAGATTCCTAAAGTTCAAATGCTCTTCTTTGTAGGAGAGGATTGCCCTACCTTTGCGGAAAGCTACTATCACCTGGTTGCAGACTGCTCCACTGTAGATCCGCAAATCGAACTTACAGATGAGGATGACGCCGCAGTCTATTTTTCCTCGGGAACCACAGGATTCCCCAAAGCAATTCTCCACAATCACCGCAGCCTTTTATCTTCCTGTTATACGGAACAAAACCACCACGGGCAGACACGGGAGGACAATTTCCTGTGTATCCCGCCGCTGTATCATACCGGAGCTAAGATGCACTGGTTCGGCAGTTTGCTGGCGGGAAGCAAAGCTGTTTTGCTGCGGGGAGTTAAACCAGAATGGATCCTGAAAGCGGTTTCCGATGAAAAGATTACCATAGTCTGGCTTCTGGTCCCCTGGGCGCAGGACATTCTGGACGCTATTGAAAGCGGAGAAGTCAATCTAAAGGATTATACACTTGACCAGTGGAGACTGATGCATATCGGCGCGCAACCTGTCCCGCCCAGCCTGATTCACCGCTGGAAGAAATATTTCCCCAACCACTTGTATGACACCAATTACGGGCTCAGCGAATCGATCGGCCCGGGTTGTGTCCACCTTGGTATAGAAAACATCCACAAAGTCGGCGCAATTGGCAAGCCAGGCCTGAAATGGGAAGCAATGATCGCTGACGAGTCAGGCAGCCCTGTGAAGCAGGGAGAAGTGGGAGAACTGATTGTAAGAGGCCCGGGTGTGATGAAATGTTACTATAACGACCCGGAGGCAACCGCGGCTGTGCTTAAAGACGGCTGGCTTTTTACCGGAGATATGGCGCGTATGGACGAAGAAGGTTTTATTTATCTAGTTGACCGGAAAAAAGATGTGATTATCAGCGGCGGCGAAAACCTGTACCCGGTACAAATTGAAGATTTTCTACACGGGCACGAGGCTATTAAAGATGTTGCGGTGATTGGCCTGCCGGACCAGCGACTGGGTGAAATCGCGGCGGCTATCATAGAATTAAAGCCGGATCATGAGTGCACTGAAAACGATATAATGCAATTTTGTTCTTCCCTGCCGCGCTATAAACGACCGCGCAAGATTATCTTTGATCAGATCCCGCGCAACCCAACCGGTAAAATTGAAAAGCCGAAACTGCGCGCAAAATATTGCGGCGGCAGCTTAGTAGCTGCTCAAACCCAGAATTAAAAAACTCAAGCTACCCCTAAGAACATAGAAAAGGCTTCCGAGGAAACCCCGGAAGCTTATTTTTTTGGCGCGCATGGAGAGATTCAATTAATTAAAAAAGAAACAAAAGTTACTTTTTGATCGCCACTAAGAAACGAAAACGAGAAATAGTTACTTAGTACTATAAGGTTTAATATTAGTTGATCTTATCTATTTTCATGTGTACAGGCATATCTATTGGCATAATGGCTTAACTGTTGGCATATAAAAATGGAGCCTTAAAACAGTGATATCACTGCTTTCAAGCTTCATTGTAAATGGTTTCAACGTCATACAAAACACTTCTAAAGCCCAATCACATTACCCGTTGATTATCGTTCGTCCTGCGCCACCCTGTAGCGTCACCCTCAAAGCAGGGCAGCTTATCCTTGGCCATACCCGCCATGGTCAAAAACAAAACGGTAGTCCCCGGTCGCACAAGAGCCTAACCCCCAACGCGATATACTTTTTAAGAACCACCTGTAAGTATCTACCAGTTCGACAGACTTACCAGGTATCCGTATCTACTCATTTTCAGACCCGGATCCTGCTGCGTGTTTGCCCCCCTGGGGGGACCCTGGCGCCGTACCGCAAGAGGTGCCGTGAACAGTAGGGAGCAAATAAAAAGGCTAATTGTTGAGAAAAGATGAGTTTACACTCATCTTCTCCTTTAATAGTTGTGTTATTTTAGAACCCTAACATTTGTTGTTGTTATAATTAAAGTTTTACCATTTAAATCCTCAGGAGCATATGTATCCAGGCAATTTTCTATAGCTAAATTAACTTGGGCTGGAGTTGTTGGGTTTACTTTTACCAAAATTATACCTCCACACTTACTCGCATCAAAGGAATAAAAATGTTTTCTATTTAGTGTAATAATTATACGATTATCTTTTTGGGCCAAGATGAATACCTGCTCATCAGTTCCACCAACTGCGGATGATATATCGTTTGGGTGAATATGAGCTACATCAAACCCTTTACCTTTTAACATACTACATGTCCTAGGGGAAATGCACTCATCCAGCAAGAATCTCATAGGGAAGCCCTCACTACTTATCTTCTACATCCGCTATTGCTGAGGCAAATAATAAGGCATTACTAATATCTTCTTCTGTTAAATGAGGGAATTCCTCAACTATTTCATTAACGGTTAATCCACCTGCAAGGTAATCAAGAATAACAAATACCGGTATCCTTGTATTTTTAATTACTGGAGTACCTCCCATGATATCTTCCTTGATAACAATGTTACCCCCAAGCTTTACCGCTCGATCGACCAAAATTTGCCTATAAACCATTTCTTTTTTGTTGTCATTAAAATCATAATCATTTTTAGGCACTTGATATTTCACCCCAAACTCACAAGTTGTAGGGAATGTATATTCAGAAGCCCTTTGCTTCATTATTCTTTTTTTATTCCTATTTTTTCCATCAACTAATAGAGTTAAATTAAATAATAATAAATATTTTCCAATACCTTATTTAAAAAATCACAATATTTATCAAGACCATCATAATCTCTTATCATTACTCCAGACATGTCAGGTGCTAATTTAAGACTTGCCCCTTCATTATTTCTCATGTTTATTATTTCGTTATGGTTATCAGTGGTTTTTACATATGGAAATATTTCAAGTAAAGAGTGCGCTAATCTTCCCTTGTAATCCAAGAACAAAGTTTGAAATGGATATCTAATTTCTGTTATTACAGAATCAAAAGTGATCTTTGCCAATATTGAGCACTCCTTAAAAATTTTAGTGTTTTGATTTTAACAAGTTTTGCTAAATAACTCCAGAACGATTTGGAGAGAGATATCGGCATAATGCTTTCATTATCTCTGTTTTACTGTTCTTTTTATAGTTTTATAGAGAATTGGTTTCATCTAAATTTTATTCTAATAATACCGTAGCCGTCCTTCTTATCCAGGCCGGCGAAAAAGCAAAAAATGTTCAGGACTATTAGGCCATGAGAAATATGCTACAACAATGGATATCTATGCCGAGTTCATGCCTGAAGAGGAAAAAACACAGACCGCTGAAAAGTTAGATAAAATACTCGTTGAGTTAATGTAAAAGTCCCTACCCAAAGGCAAGGACCTCGAGAGATACAAGCCAGGGGTGGCAGCCCCTGGTTTTTGCTTTTAAGTTGTCAGACAATTCTACTGGCATACTTATTTGCATAAAACCCTTTTGGGGTTTAAATTTCTGGCGCGCCTGGAGAGATTCGAACCCCCGACCTTCTGATCCGTAGTCAGACGCTCTATCCAGCTGAGCTACAGGCGCATTTTATAAAGAGCCTCTTTCATATGGCAAGTTCCATTTTAACAAAATCGCTATGACTAGTCAAGGCAATGTTCTCTGGCAGTGATGTTACTTGCTGGCTAATTGCTTTTACAAAATTTTTATAATCCGGTCAACCTGACGGTCCTCGCAAATAAAATGTTAGAGAACCTTTATAAAGCAGGTGAAACATGCTTAAGCAGGATCATTTACGGCCGGAGACATCGGTGATCATCCCCTGTAAAAACGAAGGCCGAAACTTGAAAATGACTATAGACTCGATCCTGGCGGCGTCTCAGGACGCGCCGCCGGGCAAGCTGGAGATTGTGGTTGTCGACGACGGGTCAGACGACGGCTGCGGCGATTTCCTGAAAGAAACCGGCATTTGCGGCAGCTTGCGTTATATTCCCACCCCCGGGCTGGGAGTGGCGCAGGCCAGAAACCTCGGCGCCGCTGCAGCCCGCGGTGAGTATTTAATCTTCTGTGACGCTCATATTACAGTGCCGGCGGGCTGGCTGGATAACCTGCTGGAGCCTTTAAAACAGGGTCTGTTTGACGCTGTGGCGCCGGCTATAGGCGCCCTGGAAAACCCTGCGGCCGTTGGTTATGGACAAACCTGGGACGAACAACTCCAGGTCGCCTGGCTGCCACCGCCGCGTCAAATGCAGCCAGGCGCGGCTCCTCTCCTGCCGGGCGGCTGTGTGGCGGTGCGCGCCGGAGCTTTTTGGGAAGCGGGCGGCTTTGACCACGGGTTCATTGTCTGGGGGATTGAGGACGTGGAACTATCACTCAAAATGTGGCTTTTTGGCTTCAGGCTTGGCGTGAATCCCTCGGTAAAAGTACTGCACCTGTTCCGCAAAAAGCACCCCTACCCGGTTAAAATGGACCACTTTCTTTACAACATGCTGCGCATGGCCTATTCACACTTCAATAATGAACGGGTTGAAAAGGTCATGCGTTTAGTGGAGCGCAACGGCTCCTCCCAAATGATAAACCAGCGTGTTTTGAGGGGCGGCGCCCTGCAGCAGCGCAGTCAATACCTGGCCAGGCGCAAGTATGACGACGACTGGTTTATGAAAAAATTTAAAATTAATTTTTAGTAAAAAATTAAAGGCACATTTACCAGTGGAAACGCGCCTTAAAATCTTTATGGCGGAGAGTGAGGGATTCGAACCCTCGATACAGGTTTATGCCCGTATACTCGCTTAGCAGGCGAGCGCCTTCAACCTACTCGGCCAACTCTCCAAAAAATTTAATTTCTCTTTTTCTTGCCTAAAAGGTGCTGGCGGAGGGGGTGGGATTCGAACCCACGGGACCCGTCAAGGACCAACGGTTTTCAAGACCGCCTCCTTCAACCGCTCGGACACCCCTCCATTTTAGTCGTTAGTCGTTGGTCGTAAGTCGTTGGATTGCTTGTGGGAAATCGCCTGTGGCGATTTCCTTCAATTTAAGTGACCGGTTATGCTCGTTAAACGCATTATAAAGTCTAACATAGATCAAAAACCATGTCAATAAACTTGCCTTAAAACCAGTCTTCTCCTGTGTTTCAGCCAATCCTGGCCAAACCGCCCATATACGGGCGCAGGACTTCGGGTATGGTAACCGACCCGTCAGCCTCCTGGTAGTTCTCGATAATAGCGGCTACCGTCCGGCCGACAGCCAGCCCCGACCCGTTCAGAGTATGGGCCAGTTCGGCCTTGCCCCTGCCGTTCCTGAAGCGTATCCCCGCCCGGCGGGCCTGAAAATCTTCGAAATTACTGCAGGAGGAAATCTCCTTGTACTCCTGGTAACTGGGCAGCCAAACCTCCAGGTCATATGTTTTCGCGGACGAAAACCCCATGTCGCCGGTGCACAGGACCACTGTCCGGTAAGGCAGTCCCAGGGTTTGCAGCACCCTTTCCGCGTCAGCGGTGAGCTTCTCCAGTTCCTCATAAGACTGTTCGGGCTTGCAAAACTTGACCAGCTCCACTTTATTGAACTGGTGCAGGCGGATTAACCCCCGCGTATCCCTGCCGGCGGCGCCGGCCTCAGCCCGGAAACAGGCGCTGTACGCGCAGTGCAGTATCGGCAGCTTTTCACCGTCCAGGATTTCATTCCGGTACAGGTTGGTTACCGGCACCTCAGCGGTAGGAATCAGGTAATAATCGGTGTTTTCTATTTTAAACATGTCCTCGGCGAATTTAGGCAGCTGCCCTGTTCCCACCATGCTGTCACTATTAACCATAAAAGGCGGAAATATCTCAACATAATTATGCCGGGTGGTGTGCAGGTCGAGCATATAGCTGATCACAGCCCGCTCCAGCCGCGAACCAAGGCCCTTGTAAAAGCAGAACCTCGCCCCGGTAACTTTCCCGCCGCGTTCAAAGTCAAGTATGTCCAGGGACTCGCCAAGATCCCAGTGAGGCTTGGGCGTAAAATCAAAGCTGCGCGGCTCGCCCCAGGTGCGTACAACAGCGTTGTCCGCGGCGCTTTCCCCGACCGGCACTGATTCATGCGGGATGTTAGGGATATCTAGCAGAATAGCCTTAAGTTTTTCGTCCAATTCCCTGACTGTTTCGTCTTTGTCTTTGATCTCCTTGGAAAGGTCCCGCATTTCCACTACCAGGTCAGGCGCGTCCTTGCCTGATTTTTTCAGGCGGCCTATTTCCTCGGAAACGACATTGCGCCTGTTTTTCATCTGTTCAACCACAAACAGCCTTTCCCGGCGCTCCTCGTCCAGCCGCAGAAATTCATCAAGCGTTACTTTAGTGCCGCGTTTAGCCAGGGCTTCCTGGACCACCTGCGGGTTGTTGCGCACAAACTTCAGATCAAGCATATTTTTGCCCCCAATTGGTACTTTAAAATAATCAGTATATTCTAAATCAGTTCTATTATTATACTACACAGGGCCGGCCCTTGTAAAACTATGGGTACACCGGAAAACATTGAGGCGCCTGCAAGCAGGCGCCCCAATTATTCTCAGACTCAGCCTTTTACCTTTTTTACAGGCTTACATTCTTTACGCCCAGCACCCCGTCGATTTTGGCAATCTCCGCCAAGGTTTCTGCCGGCACGGGAGCGTCAACACTCAGCAGCATTACCGCTTTGCCCCCGATCTTTAAGCGGCCGACCTGCATGGCCGAGATGTTGATGTTATGGGCGCCTATAAGGTTGCCCACCGGCCCGATGATCCTTGGCTTGTCGATATGGGGAATGTACAGCATATGCCCTTCGGGAAAAGCATCGACGTGGTAGCCGTCTATGGACACGATGCGGGGGTCGGTACGCCCGAAGATAGTTCCGGAAACACTGAGCTCTTCCTTGTCCGATGCTGCTTTGACAGTGATCAGGTTGGCATAATCGCTTCCTTCCCCCGCCTGTTTTTGGACTACGCTGATGCCCCGGTCCCTGGCCAGCAGCGGCGCGTTGACATAGTTGACCATCTCCTGCAGGATAGTGTCCAGGAAACCTTTGATGACCGCGGTGGTAATAGGAGAGACCTCCTGGTTGGCCAGGTCTCCGTCATAGGTTATTTCAATTTTCTTAATCCGGCCCGCTACCAGCTGGGCGACGAATTTACCCATCTTTTCAGCCAGGCTGAGGTACGGACTGACCACAGCCATTGTTTTAGGACTTAGCGACGGGATATTAACCGTGTTTTTAACCGGTTCTCCCTTGAGCGCCGCTACAATCTCCTCGGCCACATCCACAGCGACCAGAAGCTGTGCTTCCTGGGTGGAAGCGCCCAAGTGCGGGGTAGCAATAAAGTTGTTGAACTCAAAGAGAGGGCTGTCGGTATTCGGTTCTTTTTCGAAAACGTCCAGAGCGGCCCCGGCCACCTTGCCGGACTTCATGGCTTCATACAGCGCCGATTCTTTGATAATGCCCCCACGGGCGCAGTTGATGATCCTTACCCCTTGCTTCATCGTCTCAAAAGCTTTTTCATCCAGAAGGTACTTGGACTCTCTGGTCAGAGGCAGGTGAACGGTGATAAAATCAGACTGCTTGAAGATCTCTTCCAGCGACAACAGCTTAACACCCAGTATGGCCGCGTTCTCCTCCGTGATATAGGGATCGTAAGCAACGACTCTCATTTCCATGCCCTGCGCTCTTTTGGCGACCGCCGACCCGATCCGGCCCAGGCCGATCACGCCCAGCACTTTGCCCCTTAACTCAACACCCATGAAAGACTTCTTGTCCCACTTGCCGGAGCGAAGGGTAGCGTTGGCCTGGGGTATGTTGCGCGCCAGGGACTGCATCATGGCCATGGTCAGTTCCGCCGCGGCAATGGTATTGCCGCCCGGGGCGTTAACCACCAGCACACCTTTGGCAGTCGCGGCGGCCAGGTCAATATTATCCACGCCGACGCCGGCGCGGCCGACCACTTTGAGCTTGGTGGCGTGTTCGAGCACGCGCGCGTTGACCTTGGTGGCGCTGCGTACGATCATCCCGTCGTATTCGCCGATTATTCCCACCAATTGGTCTTCAGTTAATTTATTCGGGATATCAACCTCAATATCCGGTTCCCGTCTCAAGGCCTGCAGGCCCTCTTCTTCCACACCGTCCAGTACCAATACCTTCATCAAAAACTACCTCCCTAAAAGTACTTCCTGCGCCGCTTTTACGCCGGCTCCCAGCTGGAACTCGTAACCGGCCTTGGCCAAAGCCATTTCAAGGGCGCTGATGGCGATAATCACATCCATCCTGTCGCAAAAACCCATGTGGGCGATCCGGAAGCCTTTGCCTTTAACAGCGCCCTGACCGCCTGCAAAGGTGACACCATATTCATTTTTGATAATTTTCCTGAGGTCATCGGCGCCGATACCCTCCGGACCCCAGACACCGGTAAGAGCGTTGGAGGCGCAGCGGTCCTCAGCCAGCAGCTTTAATCCCAAAGCCCTGACGCCGGCCCTGGTAGCTTTGGCCAACAGGGCATGGCGGGCGTAAACATTGTCCAACCCCTCGGCCAGCATCATATCCAGCGACGCTTCCAGGCCGTAGAAAAGCGACACAGCCGGTGTATAAGCGGTATTCCATTTGTCATAAACCTTCTTAAAAGCAGGCAGGCTGAAATAAAATCTGGGCGATTTGTTGTTTTTCGACACTTCCCAGGCCTTGTCGCTGACACTGACCATGGCCAGGCCGGGGGGCAGCATAAAGGCTTTTTGTGAAGCGGTGCAGAGCATATCCACACCCCACTGGTCTACTTTAATCTCTATCGCGCCAACTCCGCTGACGCCGTCCACAAGCAGCAGCGCGGGGGTCTCCGCTACCAGCGCGCCTATGCCTTCAATGTCGTTGCACACACCGGTGGAGGTTTCGTTCTGAGTCGCCAGCACCACCTTTACGTCAGGGTGTTCAGCAAGTTTTTTCTCAACAACCGCCAGGTCCACATCATTGCCGTAGCCGAAATTCACTTCTATTACTTCCGCGTTGTACGCCTTGGCGATATTGGCGAACCGCTCCCCGAAGTTGCCGGTGATTAATGACAGCACTTTGTCGCCGGGGCTGACAGTATTGGCGATGGCGGTTTCCAGGGCGCCGGTGCCGGTGTTGGTCAGCACAAAGATATCATTTTTCGTCTGAAATACCAACTTGAGTTTTTCTACGATCCGCTCGTGTATTTTGGCAAACGCATCGGTCCTGTGCCCGATAATAGGCATACTCATGGCGGCGGTTACCGCCGGCGGTACGGGCGTCGGTCCGGGAATCATCAGGTAATGTTTGTCTTGCATCATTTAATATCTCCTCCTTTTTGTATTCCGGTTAAATAAGTTTTGAAATATTATAAAACCCCCCGTCCTTGTAAAATAAATACAGGGACGAGAGGTTTCTCCCGCGGTGCCACCCTTCTTGAACGGCAATAGCCGTTCCTCTCGAGCTTGTGATAACGGGAACTGCCCGTGTCTGCCTACTGCTGCTTTCAGCAAACACCCTCAGGGGAGCCTTTTCATCCTGCCGATCCTGCCGGTTCACAGCCACCACCGGCTCTCTGGAAGGTTTTCGACTGACTACTTTACCCCTTCACCGGGTTTACAATGGACCACCTTTTTTTAGTGAATCCGCTGTTTTTTTAAATATGTCTAAAATACTACTACATCTGACATCTTTTTGCAATAGTGTTTGTCAATGACGCGCTATTCTTAATATTTAGAGTGTTTAAGTTTGCCTACAGGCATTTTTCAAGGAAGTAGCGGTGGATCCTGTTATCCCCTGTCAGTTCGGGATGAAACGCCGCCGCCAGGAACCTGCCTTGACGGGCAAAAACGATTTTTTCACCATACCTGGCCAGCACTTCGACCCCGCTTCCCACACTCAGGATATACGGCGCCCGGATAAACACCGCCTGGAAGGGAGGCTTTCCGACAGCAGCAATGTCAAGATCAGTTTCGAAGCTGTCAACCTGCCTGCCGAAAGCGTTTCTTTCCACCCGCATATCCATCAGGCCGAGGCGCGGCTGAGCAGAGCCGGCTATATCCCTGGCCAGCAAGATCAAACCGGCGCAGGTGCCGAATATGGGCAGGCCGTCCCGTCCTAATCTTGTAATAGGCTCAAAAAGGTTAAATTCATTTAGGAGCTTGCCCATGGTAGTGCTCTCGCCGCCTGGTATAATCAGCCCCGCCAGGCCGTCAAGCTGCTCAGGTTTTCTAATCTGGGCCGATTCCACACCGCAAGCCTCGAGCATTTTCTGGTGCTCCCTGAAAGCCCCCTGCAGGGCCAGGACCCCCACTTTCATCTGTTACATCCTTCCGCTTAAAAAATAAAAATAAAACAATTTGACAGGATTAACAGGATTATTTGGATTTACAGGATTTTAAATATTATTAAAAATAAATTACTAATTTTTTCTAAGCCATCAGTAAATTCTTTTGCCTAACTATAAATATCATTAAAATCTATTTAATTCTTTAGCCTTTTAAAATCCTGTTAATCTTTTTTCAAATCCTGTTAATCCTGTCCTTGTTGTTTTTCCGACGTCTGACGACCGACGACCGATTTACCACCCGCGGTCCTGCATGCGCTGTTCGGGGGCGATGGTCTGTATTTCCAGGCCGGGCATAGCTTCGCCCAGTTCTTTCGATACTTCGGCCAAAATCTTTGGATCATTATAGTGGGTAGTGGCAACGACGATGGCTTTGGCCCTTGCAGCGGGGTTTTTAGACTTGAATATGCCTGAACCCACAAAAATGCCGTCACAGCCCAACTGCATCATCAAGGCCGCGTCAGCGGGAGTGGCTATGCCGCCTGCCGCGAAGTTAACCACGGGCAGCCTTCCCAACTCCGCCACCTGCTTCAGCAGCTCGTAGGGCGCGCCCATATCTTTGGCGGCTGTCATCAGTTCCTCAACCGGCAGGTTCTGGACCCGGCGGATCTCTCCCATTACCATGCGCATGTGACGCACAGCCTCAACCACGTTGCCGGTGCCCGGTTCCCCTTTGGTCCTGATCATGGCCGCTCCCTCACCGATGCGTCTCAGCGCCTCGCCCAGGTTGCGCGCGCCGCACACAAAAGGTACGTTAAACGCGTTCTTATCTATATGGAAACTCTCATCCGCAGGTGTCAGCACTTCACTTTCATCGATATAGTCGACACCAAGGGACTCGAGGATCTGCGCCTCCACAAAATGGCCGATGCGGGCTTTGGCCATAACCGGTATGGTCACAGCCTCCATAATCTGCAGGATAATAGTCGGGTCGGCCATCCTGGCCACCCCCCCGGCAGCCCGGATATCGGCAGGGACCCTCTCCAGAGCCATAACGGCGCACGCGCCTGCCTCCTCAGCTATTTTTGCCTGCTCGGGAGTTGTAACATCCATGATTACGCCGCCTTTTAACATCTCTGCAAGGCCTTTTTTTACTGTCCAGGTTCCTTTTTTAACCACTAAAAATACCCCCAATCAAGCTTCTTCTAACTATCAAATTATTCTATAATAATTTAAATTTAAAAACAAGAGAGTTGTTGGGGCAAAAAAAAGCGCCCGTTCAAGGCGCATACCAGTCACAGGCGGTCAATTACAGGCTGAATGAAGTAAAGTGTTTTCTTTAAAAGCGCACCGGCGGCAAATGACAAGGAAAGTGTCAGGACAAGCATCAAGATTATTTTGCATGTCTTTTTGATGATCAACCCTCCCCACCAACTGGTAATATATGTTAATAATAACATATTCTGAAAATTATTTGCCTATGCTCCTTTTCTTTTTTTTGCAATCAAAAAACAAAAGCCACCGCCCTGGTGGTGGCTTTGCAAAACAAATCTTTGATTATTAGAGGCAGAAATTTATTCGTCTGTGTGGACTTTCGCCACCGCAACCACTGTGTCGTTCAGGTCAAGCCTCATTAAGGTAACTCCCTGGGTGGCGCGGCCGATCTTGGAAACATCCTCTGCTTTATACCTGATCGCTATCCCTTCAGCGCTCACCATCATTATTTCATCATCGCCCTTAACAACCTGAACAGCCACTACCGGCCCGTTTCTCTTGTTAACTTTAATATTGATAATACCTTTGCCGCCCCTGGTCTGGGCCCGGTATTCAGAAAGCATGGTCCGCTTGCCGAACCCGTTTGCTGTAACCGTAAACAAAAACGAATCAGGGCGGGCAGTTTCCATGCTTACCACTTCATCTTTGTTGGTCAGGCTGATGCCCTTCACTCCCCTGGTATTGCGGCCCATCGGGCGCACCTGCTCCTCGGGGAACCGGATGGCCAGGCCCTGCCTGGTGGCCAGTATAATTTCCTCCTGGCCGCTGGTAAGCTTCACATCGACCAACTGGTCGTCTTCTTTTAAGGAAATAGCGATGATCCCGTCCCGCCTGGAAGTGTCATATTCATCAAGGGAAGTCTTTTTAACCATGCCTGACCTGGTGGCCATAAAAAGGTACTGATCGGGGTTATATTCCTTAACCGGGATCACGGCTGTAACCTTTTCATCTGTTCCCACATAAAGAAGGTTAACGATGGCCATACCCTTGGCCTGGCGCCCCGCTTCCGGAATCTCATGCACCTTCAGCCGGTAGACCTTGCCCTGGTTGGTGAAAAACAGGAAAAAGTTGTGGGTGGTGGTGATAAACAGGTGACGCACAAAATCCTCGGTCTTGGTGCCCATGGCCATCACGCCGCGGCCTCCCCGGCGCTGGCTGCGGTAAGTGTCCAGAGGTATTCTTTTGATATACCCCTGGTTGGTGATGGTAATCACCACGTCTTCCTCGGGGATTAAATCCTCCGCCTCAAGCGCGGTCGCTTCTTCATTTGAGATAACAGAGCGCCGCGGGTCGGCGAACTTTTTCTTTACGACTAAAAGCTCGCTCTTGATAATCTCCAAAACTTTTTTTTCACTTGCCAGCACCGAACGAAGGTAGGCTATTTTGCTGACAAGTTCCTTATACTCCTGTTCCAGTTTCTCAAGTTCCAGGCCTGTCAGCTGTCTCAGGCGCATTTCCACGATAGCCTCGGCCTGTCTTTCCGAAAGCCCGAACTTTTCCATTAAGGACTTCTTGGCGATATCAGTAGTTCTGGAAGCCCGGATAGTTTTGATTACTTCGTCCAGGTAGGCGATGGCTGTGCGCAGGCCTTCCACAATATGCGCGCGGTCTTCCGCCTTTTTTAATTCGAAGCGGGTACGCCGCACAATCACATCTTTTTGGTGTTCCAGATAGTAAAACAGGACCTGTTTTAAGCCTAGTGTCTGGGGCTGGCCGTCCACCAGGGCCAGCATGTTCACACCAAAGCTCTCCTGCATCTGGGTGTGCTTGTAAAGCTGGTTTAAAATGACCTGGGGGTTGGCGTCCCGCCGCAGTTCGATCATAATCCGCATGCCGCGGCGGTCAGATTCGTCGCGCAGGTCGCTGATACCTTCCACTTTTTTATCTTTGACCAGCTCCGCTATTTTTTCAATCAGCCTGGCCTTGTTGACCTGGTAAGGGATTTCATTGACAATGATACACTGCTTGCCGTTGTCAGTCTTGTCTATAGTGACCTGGGCGCGCACCTTGATACTGCCCCTGCCGGTGCGGTAAGCGTTCCAGATACCTTCCCTGCCCATGATTTTGCCGCCGGTGGGAAAATCCGGGCCCTTGATTACTGTCATTAGGTCTTTTACTTCTGCTTCAGGATTTTCAATCAGCATGATCACGCCGTCGATTACCTCACCAAGGTTGTGCGGCGGGATATTGGTGGCCATGCCGACAGCAATGCCGGACGACCCGTTGATCAGCAGGTTTGGTATGCGGGAAGGCAGTACAGTCGGTTCTTCTGTCTTTTCATCATAGTTGGGGATAAAGTCCACTGTGTCTTTTTCTATATCGGCCAGCATTTCCAGGGTTATTTTGGCCATCCTGGCTTCGGTATAACGCATGGCCGCAGCGGAATCACCGTCCACTGAGCCAAAGTTGCCGTGCCCGTCCACCAGCGGGTAGCGGCAGGCAAAATCCTGGGCCAGCCGGACCAGGGCGTCATAGACGGCAACATCACCATGGGGGTGGTACTTGGCCAAAACTTCCCCGACAATGTAGGCGGATTTACGGTGTGATTTGTCCGGCGACAAACCCAGAGAGTGCATGGCGTAAAGAATTCTGCGGTGAACCGGCTTCAGACCGTCCCTGACGTCCGGCAGCGCTCGCCCTACAATCACGCTCATGGCGTAATCCAGGTAGGAGTGCTTCATTTCCACATTTATGTCAATAGGTATTACCTTCCCGGTTGAGGACGGCAATGGTGTGTCACCTCCAATATGTAAAGCTCCTTTACCAAGGGGCATTATACCAAAATAATCAGGTAAAAGCAATTTTATGAATTCAGGCCGGAACAGTATCAGTTTTAAAAAAAAACAGGCCTTACGCCTGCTTTAATCTAAAACACTTTGTGTAATATTCCTTGAGCTGCTTTCCCGCGGCCAGGCAAAATTCATGGGCAGCCGCCCCGGGGTATTGCGCTCTTTACCCCTTTTAAAAACAGGCCGTTTTACCGCGCCGGCAGCGTTATTCAACTGGCATCCCCCCCGGTGTGTGCCATGCAGAGGGGAAGTTCATACAATCAAGCTGCACCACCTCAACCTTTTTTGTAAGTTTGTTTTTCTCTAATCAATTCGTACGTACGAAGGATCTTTTGTCCTGCCTTGCCGGGGGCGAGTCTTAAGCCTCGCCCGAACCTGCACAATAATGTCTGCGGCCAGCGCCGTGAAACAATAAATATTTTTGTTTCCGCCAAGCAAGCACCTCCTTAAACCCAGCTTTTCTTTTATGGCCCCCTGATAACGTGAGAACCCGTCTCATTAGCAATGGTAATTATGATTACAGCAGCCCATTTCAGCTGTTCCGCCGCTGTGTTGATTTTAAAAATAAACCTTTCCCGCAAAAACGATTTCATCCTGTCCAGGGCGACAGGCGCCGCCGCGGTAACGTCCTGTAAAAAGTGAGCTGTTTTTTCCGCAATGGCGCCGGCCAGGAAGGCGGCCGCCAAAAGCAGCGCTATTAAAAATAGTGACTTCACTTTTTTTGCTTTGTTGGGCCTGTATACTGTAATAGCTCTCATCTAAAATCTCTCCCCGCTCCTGCTGTGATTCAAAAAGAGCCGGTCACTCTTAAAACTTTAAAATATATCCTGTGTGCGCCGGGATCCCCCTTTCATAACCCTTTATGTTTATCTTGCTACCCGCCCCGCTAATAGTTAACCGGGCTAGGTTTTATTTTACATAAATTACCACTGCGTTTTTGCTTTAAATACTAACACATCGATGCAAACTCTGTTTTTGGCAATATATGGTTATTAAACTAAATTATCTCCCCCAATCTCTTCATACATTCATCTCTCTAAATTTTTAGAACAGGGACCAAAAAATTAAAAAAAACAGTTAGAATAGCTGCTCTAACTGTCGTGTATGATAAAGATCTTGTAAAAAGTTATATTTTACACATCTAAATTGCGTACGGCCCGGGCGTTTTCCTGAATGAAATCCCGGCGCGGCTCCACCCTGTCCCCCATCAGCATGGAAAAGATGGCGTCCGCTTCAACAGCGTCTTCCAGGGATACCTGCATCACCGTCCTGCTCTCAGGGTCCATTGTTGTTTCCCAGAGCTGGGTTGCGTCCATTTCACCCAGGCCTTTGTAACGCTGTACAGTTATCCCTTCCCTGCCGGTCTTGTTCAAATGTTTTTCCAGCTCGGCGTCGTTATAAATATATACTTCGCTTTTACCTTTCTTCACCCTGTATAAAGGAGGTTGGGCGATGAAAACATAGCCTGCCTCCACCAGCGGGCGCATGTAACGGTAAAAGAAAGTAAGCAGCAGCGTCCTGATATGAGCGCCGTCAACGTCCGCGTCAGACATCAGGATCACCTTGTGGTACCTTGCTTTGGATATATCGAACTCTTCGCTGATACCGGTGCCCAGGGCTGTGATCATAGCCCGGATCTCTTCATTGGCCAGGATCTTGTCCAGGCGTGCCTTTTCCACGTTTAAAATCTTGCCGCGCAGGGGCAGGATGGCCTGAAAGCGCCTGTCACGTCCCTGCTTGGCGGAGCCGCCCGCCGAGTCGCCCTCCACCAGATACAGTTCAGAGACCGAGGGGTCACGGTCAGAACAGTCTGCCAGTTTTCCCGGCAGAGTTGAGCTTTCCAGGGCGCTTTTGCGCCTGGTGAGTTCCCTGGCCTTGCGCGCCGCCTCACGCGCCCTGGAGGCGTTGAGCGACTTTTCCAGAATACGCCTGGCCACAGGCGGGTTTTCCTCCAAAAATGTGCCCAGCCCGTCTCCCATGACTGAATCAACAATACTTCTAACTTCACTGTTGCCAAGCTTTGTTTTGGTCTGTCCCTCGAACTGGGGCTCGGGTACCTTTACACTGATTATAGCTGTGAGACCTTCCCTGATATCCTCGCCTGACAGGTTGCTGGCGCCGTTCTTAAGCAGGTTGTACTTTTTCCCGTAATCATTAATAACCCTGGTCAGCGCTGCTTTAAAACCAGCCTCGTGGGTTCCTCCGTCAACAGTGTTGATATTGTTGGCGTAAGAAAAAATGCTGTCCACGCTATAGGAGTCGGTGTACTGCAGGGCTACTTCCACCATAACGTCTTCCCGCTGTTTCTGGAAGTAAATCGGTTTGTTGTGCAGCGGAGTCCTGTTTTTGTTTAAATATTTGATATAATCCTTGATCCCGCCGTCATGCTGGTATATTACTTCAAGGCCGGCCCGTTTGTCTTTGAGTATAATTTTAACACCTGCATTAAGGAAAGAAAGCTCCCTCAGGCGCTGGGCCAGGGTGTCCTGGCTGAATTCCAGCTCCTCGAAAATTTCCGGGTCGGGTTTAAAGCTGATCTTAGTCCCGTTGCTTTTACTTTTTCCGATGATTTCTAACTCGGTTACAGGTACTCCTCTTTGGTATTTCTGACTGTAAACATTGCCTTTCCGCCTGACCTCCACTTCCAGCCATTCAGAAAGGGCATTGACCACGGAGATGCCCACCCCGTGCAGGCCGCCGGAAACCTTGTAACCGCCCCCGCCAAACTTGCCGCCGGCGTGCAGTTTGGTCAGCACCACTTCCACCGCGGGGCGGCCTACCTGGGGCTGGATGTCCACAGGTATGCCCCGGCCGTTGTCAATAACAGTTATAGAATTATCTTCGTTTATAACTACTTCGATACGGTTGCAAAAGCCGGCCATGGCCTCATCAATGCTGTTGTCGACCACTTCATACACCAGGTGGTGCAGCCCCCTGGTGCTGGTGCTCCCAATATACATGCTGGGGCGCCTTCTTACAGCCTCAAGACCTTCTAAAACCTGTATTTCTTCTGCTCCATAACGGTTGTTGTCATTTGCGGCAGACAATCACCATCACCCCTTTACTACCATTTTCGTCCTAATCACTTATTCATAAACTGCCTTAATAATCTAAAAAGCTCTCGGCTCTTTTTTTCAGAGTTACACATGATATAGGGGACATGTAGATATCCCTAGTGGTAATAACAAAAGACTTCTCCTTCTCCTGATCATAAATGTTTTTAATAAACCCCTCGTCCCGGGCAATTTCAATAAATTCCCTGGTGATGGGCGCCTGCCTGGTGCGCACGTCCAGAATAGCGATAATATCTTCTTTTGAAACTACCACGTCTCCTCCAAGATGCAGAAACATGCTATTCCTCCTAGAAAGTAATTATTTTACCCGACTTGACGCCAAAGTACCGGCCGGCAAAAATATTTTCAAATTCCTGCTTGTTCCTGCCGGTTGATGTGACGAAAGTCTGAACCACTCCTTTAATCCTCTTAAAAAGTTCCTCCTGCCTGCTGTGATCCAGTTCGAATAAAACATCGTCCAGCAGCAATACGGGGTATTCATTCATCTCCCTGTACCAATTCATGATCAGGGAAATCTTGATGGATAAAACCACGGTCCTCTGTTGTCCCTGGGACCCGTAAGTCCTTGCGTCCACACCGTTGATCAGCACCGACAGGTCGTCCCTGTGCGGGCCTATCAGCGATTGCGCCCGGCTGATTTCCTCATTTTTTACAACTGCGAGTTCCCTGATAAACTGCTCGTAAATATCTTCTTCAACAGCGGTACCGCCCAGCTTTAAAGTGGAAAGATACCTCAGTTCAAGTTTTTCTTTGCCCCCCGTTATATCACTGTGAATACTGTTAAAGTAAGGGCTGAGAGCTTTTAATAATTCAAGTCTCATAAAAAGCAGTTTTGCTCCGTAGCGGCAAAGCTGTTCATTCCATACATCCAGAGCGTCAGTTTTTATTCTTTTTTCTTTTATTTCTCTGAGCAGGTTATTGCGCTGGGACAACACCCTGTTATAGAGGCTGAGATTGTGGCTGTACTGCGGGTTAAACGGGCCTATCTCCAGATCTAAAAAGCGCCGCCTTTCCTGTGGCGACCCCTTAATCATAACCAGATCGTCCGGAGTGAACAAAACCACTCCCGGCCAGCCCAGCGGCTGTCCGTGTGTTTGAACGCCGTTAACCTCGATAATTTTCTTGCCGGGTTTTAATAATATCCTTATTTCCAATTGTCGGCTGTGTGTCTCCAGTAAACTGTTGACACAGGAGAAGCCGCTCTCCCAGCGTATAATCTCAATTTCCCTCTGGGTACGAAAAGATTTTCCTGTACAGGTAAAATAAACAGACTCGAGAATATTTGTTTTGCCCTGGGCGTTGGGGCCGTAAATAACGTTTAAAAACTGGTCTGGCTCCAGGTCCATCTGCTCGTAGTTTCTGAAATTGGTTAACGACAACCGCCTCAGGTACAAAACTAGCACTCCCCGCCGGAATAAAAAACAAAATATTCAGTTTCTTTGAATTCTATTATATCTCCCTGCCTGAGCATCCTTCCCCTTCTTGTTTCAACCTCGCCGTTCACTTTGATTTCGCCGTTCATAATCAGGATTTTACTGTGACCGCCCGTTGCCGATATATTTGACCACTTTAAAAAACGGTCGAGTCTTATTTCGCCTTGCACCGGCACCTTAACCAACCTGTCTGGCGCGTTCATATCAATCATATCCTGCCGCTGCAACTCCTGTCCCTGTTATCTCAGATTACTCGTCGCGCAAACGGACCGGCAGTAAAAGGGAAAGATAATCTATATCCGCGACTGGTCTTAAAATGCCAGGGCTTAAGGGGCCGGTAAATTCGATGTTCACATCCTCGCTGCCGATGGTTTTCAGCGCATCGCCCAGGTACCTGGCGTTGAAAGCAAACTGGAGCGGCTCACCTTCCTGGTAAACAGCAATTTCTTCCCTTACACGCCCTGCTTCTGTATTAACTGAAACCACCAGAGTGTTGTCGCTGATCTTCAGCCTTATTATCGGCGAGCCGTCCCTGGTCAGCAGGGCAGCCCTTTCCGTCGCCTCCGCCAGTTCTTTTGTCGATACCCTAATCCTCGAAATGTATTCACCTGGAATAACCTGGCGGTAATTGGGAAACTGGCCGCCGATCAGGCGTGAGATCAGGCAGACTTCACCATTATTGAAAAGCACCTGATTATCAGTTACTGTAATTTCTATATTTTGTTCCGCGGAACCACAAATCTTGATCAGCTCATTAAGAGTTTTGCCCGGAATGATTAAATTTATATTAAGATCCTGGTATTTTTCCAGGTTAATTTTGCGCCAGGCTAAACGGTGGGTATCGGTGGCCACCATGTTCATCTCACCATTGCCTGTTTCCAGCAGCACACCTGTAAAAACCGGCCTGTTTTCATCTGTGGCGGCGGCATACACAACCTGTCTCACCATTTCCCGCAGCACATCACCCGGCAGTATAAACTTAATCTCACTTTCCGGCATTGGAAAGTCGGGAAATTCTTCAACAGGATAGCCGTTTATATTAGCCTCTGACTGGCCGTACTTGACCATGGTGCTGCCGGTCAAAGGGTCTGATTCGATATAAATAGGCAGGTCGGGCAGACGCCTGATTAACTCTGAGATAACCTTCGCCGGAAGGATAGAACTGCCTGTTTGTGTTACTTGGGCTGGAAAAGAGCAGCGGATTCCCATTTCAAGGTCTGTGGCTGACAGAAAGACTCTTTCATCTTCTGCCTCAAATTTGATACCGCCCAGTATGGGCAGGGGGTTTTTTAGAGAAACCGCCCTTTGCACTATCTGAACAGCATTTAATAAACTTTCTTTGTCGCACGCAAATTTCATTTTTGCTTGCTCCTATCATCATTGTTGTTATTATGATCTTTTAAACAGTAATAATAGTAAGGGCTGTGGTTATGTTGATAAACAGTCCCGCCGTCTGTTTTCCCTGCACTTTTTATAGCAAAAAGTTTGTTTATAAGTTTGTTGAAATAAAATAATTTTAAAGAAAAGTTTTTATTGGAAAAAAGTTACCCACAAATAAGACAACTTTTTATTCAGGTTACTGTCAGTTCTTTTTGATCAAACCGATTAAATCTTTGATTGTTTCCTGCAGGATACTGTTTTCATTTAATTCATTGTTAATTTTGTCATGAGCATGGATTACCGTTGTGTGATCACGCCCGCCGAAAGCTTTTCCTATTTGCGGCAGTGATTGGTCCGTCAGTTCTCTTGACAGGTACATGGCAATCTGGCGCGGAAAAGAGATAGCCCGGTTCCTTTTTTTGGCCTTAAAATCTTCCAGCCGGATATTGTAAAAGTCAGCTACAATTTCCTGGATCAATTCGACCGTAACCGGCCTGGGCTTATTAGTGGGAATGATGTCTTTCAAAACTTCCGCGGCCATTTCCGGGTTTATTTCCTCTCCGTTCAGATAACCGCGGGCGATAACCCTGTTTAAGGCCCCTTCCAGGATGCGGATATTTGATTGAATTTTATTTGCTATATATACCAGCGTGTCATCAGGCACTGAAAGGTTATCCTGCTGTGCTTTTTTACGCAGAATAGCGATCCTCGTTTCGAGGTCCGGCGGCTGAATGTCGGTAATCAGACCCCACTCAAAGCGGGAGCGCAGGCGGTCTTCCAGCGTTGGTATTTCTTTGGGCGGGCGGTCACTGGAAATAATTATTTGTTTATTTGCCTCATACAAAGTGTTGAAAGTGTGGAAAAATTCCTCCTGGGTGCGTTCTTTTCCGGCGAGAAACTGTATGTCATCCACCAGCAGAATGTCCATGCCGCGGTATTTATTTCTGAAATCAACAGTCTTATCGTCTCTGATAGCATTAATAAGTTCGTTTGTAAATTTTTCTGAAGTAACGTAGAAAACTTTCATTTTACTTATGGTTTTCAAAATATGCTGGCCGATGGCGTGCATCAGGTGAGTTTTGCCAAGACCTACGCCCCCGTATATAAACAAGGGGTTATATGCTTTGGCCGGTGATTCCGCGACTGCCAGGCAGGCGGCGTGGGTGAAGCGGTTGCTGTTGCCCACTACAAATGTGTCAAAGGTGTATTTTGGGTTTAAAGGAATAGAAGAAAACTCCTCCTGATTCTTATCACTGGAAGTTTTTTCGACATTTTTTTGGGGCAGGTTGGTTTCCATATTGGGAATTTCACTGGAAAGGAGAAATTGCACGCCAATATCCTGATTAATAATATCCTGCATAACATTTTTTAAAAGAGGGGCGTAGCGGTCACTCAGCCAGCCGCGGGAAAAATTGTTCGGCACCTCGATGATGATAGTGCCGTCGTGATAACCTAGAGGTTTAAGGGGTTTTAGCCAGGTGTCGAAAGAGTTTTTATTAAGCTTTTTTTCCAGTATTTTAAGTGATTGTTCCCAAAGTATAAGGACTTCACTTCTAACCATGGTTAACCCCCTGCAATAAAATGCTGATACGCCTAAAAAAGCCTCCTTTTGCTTGGAGGGTATTTTAGTAGCAGATATTAACAAGTAAGATCACTTTTTATTAAAATGCCTGTGGAATAACTGTGCAAAAAAAAATACAAAACTGTTATCAGCAATAAAATGATACCAAATTTTACTTACGTTATCAACAGGCTTTTTGTACAAATATAAAGGGTTTGAGGCTCCTGAAGTTGTTCCTTGACGTTGAAAATTGATTGTTATATAATGGGTTGTGTGTGCCTATTTACTGTGTTTTTTACACGTTTTACCCGGATACAAAAGGAGGTGTAGTTTTTGAAGCAGACTTACCAGCCAAAGGCGCGCAAACACAAAAAAGTTCATGGATTCCTTAAAAGGATGTCAACCCGTAGCGGCCGCAATGTGCTTAAAAGAAGGAGAATAAAAGGTAGAAAAAGGTTGTCCGCGTGAGGCCGCTAAATAGGTGGCCTTTATAAATATTGTGCCGCAAAATGTATATCCTGTATTAAATTTGGGCAAAAATATTATAGTGGGATAATCTAGATATTTTAGAAAAGGTTCTAGCATTGATTCTGTGAAGCGGGTTAAAAAAGCAGCCTTTAAAGAGGAATAAATGAGCGCCCTGACTGTTCTTAAAAAAAATAAAGATTATAAAAATGTTTATAGCCGGGGGAAGTCGGTAGCCGACCGTCACCTGGTGCTATATTTTTTAGCGAATAATTCGTCTGACTGCCGCCTGGGCTTTACTGTAAGCAGAAAAATCGGCAACGCGGTCAAAAGGAACCGGATCAGGCGTTTGTTCAAGGAAGCGTGCAGAATTAATAAAGAACAGTTTACAGGAGGTTATGATATAGTTTTGCTGGCGCGCCGCCATAATGAAAGTTTGAAATACCGGCAGGTTGAGGAAAGCTTGTTAAAACTGCTAAAAAAAGTTTTTATCAGGTGATTTTGTAATGAAAAAATTTTTTATTGCCTTGATCAGGATCTACCAGTTGTTTATATCACCGCTCAAAACACCTTCCTGCCGTTTTTATCCCACCTGCTCTCATTACGCCATGCAAGCTGTGGAAAAACACGGCGTTGTTAAAGGTTTGTGGCTGGCAATGATCAGAATATCAAAATGCCACCCTTTTCACCCGGGAGGGTACGATCCGGTATAAATATAACCCCTGGGACTTTAAGGCCTTAAAAGGAGGCGGGAAGCCGTTTGGAGATATTTAATGCCATAGTTAATGGAATGACCTGGCTATTAGAAATGTTGTACAGCCTTACCGTAGCTATAGGTCTGCCCAATTACGGGCTGGCGATCATACTGTTGACCATACTCATAAAACTGATACTTTACCCGTTAACGCAAAAGCAGATGAAGTCCATGCTGGCGATGCAGCAGCTCCAGCCGAAAATAAAAGAGATCCAGGACAAATGGAAGAACAAGGACCCGAAAAAGGCGCAGGAACAGGTTATGCAGCTTTATAAAGAAAACAACGTTAACCCTGCCGCCGGGTGCCTGCCGCTTTTAATTCAGATGCCGATTTTAATCGCCCTGTACCGTTCGCTTTTTAGTTTTCCATATACCAACGCAGCTCACGCCAGTTTTTTTTGGATCCAAAATTTAAGCGACAAGGACCCTTATTACATTCTGCCGGTTTTGGCCGGAGTTACCACTTACTTGCAGTCCAAACTGACCACATCATCAAACGACCCGACCCAGAAGATGATGCTGTACACTATGCCCGTTTTTATCGCCTGGGTTTCCGCCACTGTACCGGCCGGGCTCGCGCTGTACTGGGCGACGTTTAACGTGGCTAGTGCTGTCCAGCAGTATTTCGTCAACAAACAAACAGTTGCCATTAAAGGGGAGGCTGGCGGGAAGTGAAAATTGTTGAAAAAACAGCGAAAACCGTGGATGAAGCTGTTGAGCTGGCCCTTAAAGAATTAGGCGCTGCCAAAGAGGAAGTAGAAATAGAAGTATTAGAAGAACCCTCCAAGGGCATACTCGGTCTGATCAAGGTAAAACAGGCCAGGGTTAAGGTTGTTTTAAAAGAGGGGCCTTCTCAAAAAGCCAGCAATTTATTGAAGCAGATATTCAAGTCTTTAGAGCTGGATGTGGATATCAAAACAACTGAAAATGAAAAATCTTTGCTTGTTGACCTGAAAGGTCATGACCTCGGTATTTTAATCGGCAGGCGCGGGGAAACACTGGACGCGCTGCAGTACCTGGTGAACCTTTCTGTGAATAAAAATCAGGAAACAAGGAAAAAAATTATTATTGACATAGAAGGATACCGCAACAGGCGGGAGAAAACTCTGCAAAAACTGGCCCTGAAGCTTGCCGACAAGGCCAGGCAAAGGGGGCGCAACGTGGTTTTAGAACCGATGAGCTCGCAGGAAAGAAGAATCATTCACACCGCCCTGCAGGGAAGAGATGACATCTACACTTTCAGCGAAGGGGAAGAACCTTACCGTAAAATAATAATATCCCCCAAGAAATAAAACAAACCCAGCAGGTCTAGAGCTTGCTGGGTTTAAAAAACTATCTGGCCGGAGGGCTGAACTTGTTGGAAGATACTATAGCGGCAATTTCTACTCCCCTGGGCGAAGGGGGCATAGGCATTGTACGGCTGAGCGGGCCCGCAGCATTTGATATCGCTAAAAAAATATTCAGGTCAAAGAAGAAAGAATGGAGCGCCGCGGAAGGACACAGGCTGGTTTACGGCCACATTCTTGATCCGGCTGGACAGATTGTGGATGAAGTTTTGCTCGGGTACATGAAAGCACCGCATACCTATACCAGGGAAGATATAATAGAAATTAACTGTCACGGCGGGATAGTGCCCTCCAAAAAAATTCTTGAACTGGTCCTCAGCGCCGGCGCCCGCCTGGCCAGGCCCGGCGAATTCAGCCTGAGAGCCTTTTTAAACGGCAGAATAGATTTGGCCCAGGCCGAGTCTATCATAGATATAATCCGCGCCCGGACAGAAACCGGGTTGAAGCTGGCGGTGGCACAGTTAAACGGCAGCCTGTCCAGAAAAATTCTGGAGCTGCAGGACAGGCTTTTGGGGCTTTTAGCTCAGGTTGAGGCCAACATCGACTTTCCGGAGGACGACCTGGAAGCAGCGACAGGGCAGGAATTGCTGCGAACAGTTGGAGAACTGCTGGAGCAGGTTGAAGATTTGATCAGGGGAGCACAGGCAGGCAAGATCTACCGGGAAGGAATCAGGACCATCATCATCGGGCGGCCTAATGTCGGCAAGTCTTCTCTCTTAAACGCCCTGCTCAGGGAAAACCGGGCTATTGTCAGTGATATTCCTGGTACTACCAGGGATATTATTGAAGAGATGATCAATATCGGCGGGATCCCCTTAAAGATCATAGACACGGCGGGACTGCATGAAACAGAAAACATTATTGAAAAAATAGGGATGGAAAAGACAAGGGAGATGATCAACCGGGCTGACCTGGTGCTGGTAGTGCTGGACGCCGGCAGGGAACTGGTAGCGGCTGACCTTGATATTATCGGCTCTGTGAGAGATAAAAAGGCGGTTTTTCTTGTAAATAAAGATGACCTTGCAGAGAAAAAAATCAGTGTGGAAGAACTGGATGTTTTAGCCGCGGGCCGGCCTGTGCTGTGGGTATCAGCCAAAGAAGAAACAGGCCTGGATGAGTTGGAAGAAAAAATATTTGAAATGGTCATGGGTGGACACCTGTCCGGAACTGACGATGCGCTGGTGACAAACACAAGGCACAAGCAGGCCCTGGAAGCAGCGCAAAGGCACCTCACAGACGCTGTGGCTGAGCTGAAAAAAAAGGTCCCCGTGGACGTGGCGGCCATTGATATCAGGGCAGCCTGGGAGGCGCTCGGGGAAATAACCGGAAATACGGTAACTGAAGACCTCCTCGACCGGATCTTTGCGGATTTTTGTATTGGGAAGTGAGCCTTTACCATGGAATATTTTGCTGGCAAATATGATGTGCTGGTTGTCGGCGCCGGGCACGCCGGCTGTGAAGCGGGCCTGGCCTCGGCCAGAATGGGCTGCCGCACCTGCGTGCTTACTTTGAACATGGACAACGTTGCCCTGATGCCCTGCAACCCTGCTGTCGGTGGTCCGGCCAAGGGGCACCTGGTGCGTGAAGTGGACGCTTTAGGCGGAGAGATCGGCCTGAACACAGACCGGCATTCTATTCAGATGCGGCTTTTAAATACAGCCAAAGGGCCCGCTGTACACGCTTTACGGGCGCAGGCGGATAAGAAATCCTACCAGGCCGGTATGAAGCAGGTGCTTGAACGGCAGCCGCTGCTGGATCTAAAACAGGCGACAGTGGAAAGGCTGCTGGTTGAGAAAGGAAAGGTCTGCGGCGCGGTAACCAGCACGGGGGCCAGGTTTGAGGCCGAAGCAGTGGTGCTGACCACAGGCACTTACCTAAAAGGGAGGATAGTAATCGGCGACCTCTCATTTCCGGGCGGGCCTAACGGACAATTTCCCTCTGTCGGGTTGTCGGACAGCCTGATTGATCTGGGTCTGCGGCTTGGCCGCTTCAAAACCGGCACGCCGGCAAGGGTTGACGCCGGCAGTATAGATTTCAGCAGGATGATCATCCAGCCGGGCGACGACATAACCCACAACTTCTCATTTATGTCGGATATTGACCACAGAGAACAGCTGCCCTGCTGGCTTACTTATACCAATGAGGAGACCCACCGGGTTATCCGCGAAAACCTCTACCGGGCGCCGCTTTATACCGGAGCAATTCAGAGTATGGGACCCCGCTATTGTCCTTCTATCGAAACAAAAGTGGTAAGGTTCTCAGACAAGCCGGCCCACCAGGTTTTTATCGAGCCTGAAGGCAGAAACACCAGCGAGATGTATGTCCAGGGCATGTCCACCAGCCTGCCGGAAGACGTGCAGTTGGCCATGCTGCGCACCCTGCCCGGGCTGGAAAAAGTGGAAATAATGAGGGTTGGCTATGCTATTGAATATGACTACTTAATTCCTGCTCAGCTGACCCTCTGGCTGGCAGTGAAAGAAATACCCGGGCTTTTTGCAGCCGGGCAGATTAACGGCACCTCCGGCTACGAAGAAGCCGCGGCTCAGGGAATTATGGCGGGGATTAACGCCGCTCTTTATGTTAAAGGCCGGGAGCCGTTTACCCTGACCAGGGCCGACGCTTACACAGGTGTAATGATAGACGACCTGGTTACCAAGGAGTTAGACGAGCCCTACCGCATGCTGACTTCCAGGGCGGAATACAGGCTGCTGCTGCGGCAGGACAACGCCGACCTGCGGCTGACCGAGAAGGGTTACCAGATCGGGCTGGTTACAGCCGAGAGATATAAAATGTTTGAAAGAAAGAAAACTCTTGTTGAGGAAGAAAAAAACCGGCTGGAGAGGACTATGGTTCCTGTTAGCGGTGAAGTAAAAAAGGTCCTGGAGCAGATGAAAAGCGCCGCGCTGCCCCAGCAGGGCGCATCTCTGGCAGGTCTGCTGCGCCGGCCCGAGATTGGCTATGAACAATTGCTGCAGCTGCCCCTTGAGCATCCGGAACTGCCGCCGGAAGTACGGGAACAGGTCGAGATACAAATTAAATACGAAGGATATATTAAAAAACAGCAGGCCCAGGTAGAGCGTTTCAGGCGCATGGAGGAGAAAAAAATTCCCTATGACCTGGACTATAGCCAGGCGCAGGGGCTTTCTCTGGAAGCCAGGGAAAAGATGGAACAAGTCCGGCCTGTATCCATCGGACAGGCTGCCCGCATAGCCGGTGTCACGCCGGCCGATATATCAGTGCTGCTGATTCATCTGGAACAAAAAAGAAGAAGGCAAACAACCAGACAGGATTAAGGTGACCTATGAGCGTCTTAACGGAAACCTTGTCCGCGGGAGCCGCGGAACTGGGCATAGAGCTACCAGAAAAAAAACTTATTTTGTTTGAAAAATATTATGCGATGATTATACAAACCAACCAAAACATCAATCTCACAGCTATAGTTGAAGAAAGAGATGTTGCGGTTAAGCATTTTACAGATGCGCTGACCTGTCTGAAAGCCGCGCCTTTTGATGCTGCGATGAGCGTGCTGGATGTTGGATCAGGAGCTGGAATTCCTGGCATACCTTTAAAAATATGCCGCCCCGACTTAAAAATAACTCTGATCGACTCACTCGATAAAAGGGTAAAATTCCTAAAATCGGCAATAAAAGGTCTTGGGTTGGAGGAGATCGAGGCTTTTCATAAAAGAATTGAAGATTTGGGAAGAAATAAGGAATACAGGGGAAGATACGACCGCGTGCTGGCCAGGGCGGTGGCCAACCTGGGAGTGCTGGCGGAGTACTGTTTGCCGCCCCTCAAAAAAGGGGGCCTTTTCCTGGCCATGAAAGGGCCTCTGCCGGCGGAAGAAATTAAAAACGCTGAAAAAGCCATAACAATACTGGGTGGAGTGGTTGAAAGGACCGTACTGCTGCGCCTCCCGATTACAGGTGAAGAAAGAAGCCTGGTAGTCATCAGAAAGATCAAAGATACCCCCGCCAAATACCCGCGCCGCGCCGGTATCCCCTCCAAAAAACCTTTATAAATAATTAAAGCACTCATAAATATATTATAGTTTTGAATTAAAAAACACACCCCGGCCGGTGTGTTTTTTCTGTAGTGTTGACAAATGTGCAGAAATTTAATTCAACAAAGCAAAGATTTTGTCGATATAGAATTAGAGTTGGACAAGTTGGTTGTCTGTCGGAGGATTTATTAATGAACCAAACCATCGGCTGGCAGATGGATTATATTTATTTTCTATACGGATTGTCTTTCATTATGCTGGCGGCAGTCTGTTTAGCTATGAGCAGATCCGAAAGACAGCGCCTGCCGTGGTTTTTATTAAGTCTGTTCATCATCACCCATGGTCTGTACGAATGGATTTATCATTTTTCAAACAGCGGTACTTTTGTGCTTTCATTTACTTACTTTAAAGCAGGCTTGCTTACTATCTCCCAGTTGTTCCTGATAGAATTCGGGCGGCTTGTTTTTATAAAAGAAGGAGCAAAGGCGCCGGGAAGGTGGATTGTTGTGCCTTTCCTGGCTATTGCAGCGCTGGGCGGCCTGAACGGTCCGTCGGGTTTAACAGCCATGGCCCAGTATGTACTGGGTTTTGGCGGAGGGTTCTGGGCGGCTCTGTCATTTAACCGCGCTTCCCAAAGAATAAGCGGGCAGGCCCGCCGCTGGTTAGAGTCAGCAAGTATATCAATGGCGCTTTTTGCTGCGACTTCGCTCCTGGCAGTGCCTCCGTCGCCGTTTTTCCCGGCAAACATTTTTAATTTGCACTGGTTTTATCAAACACTCGGCTTTCATCTCCAAATTTTACGCGGACTTTTTATTGTCTGCCTTAATTCCGGGGACCAAGAAGAGCGTCGCTTCCTTCCTGGATATAACAGACCGGAAGAAGGTGGAGGAGCAGTTGAAATATCTCGGCCTGCACGATACCCTTACCGGTCTCTACAATCGTACTTTCTTTGAGGAGGAAATGCTGCGTTTGCAAGAAAAACGCGATATGCGGGTAGGCATGCTGGTTTGTGATATAGACGGTTTAAAGCTTGTTAATGACACCCTCGGGCATGAGGCCGGAGACAGGCTGCTGATCTCTGCCGCCGGAATAATTAAGGAGTGTTTCCGTTTGGGGGACATGGTCGCGCGCATTGGGGGCGACGAGTTTGCCGTCCTGCTGCCGGATTGCGATGAAAGTGTGGTTGATCTGGCCAGTCTGAGAATTAAAGAGGAAGTTGAAAAATACAACGCCGCCGGAGCCGTTCCCCCGTTAAGTATGTCCATAGGATTTGCTGTGAGCGGCAAAACTAAAGATAACCTTGGCGAAGTTTTCAAGGAAGCCGACAACAACATGTACAGGGAAAAACTGCACAGCGGCCAAAGCGCGCGCAGCGCCATCGTCCAGACTTTGATGAAAGCGCTGGAAGCGCGTGACTACCTTACGGAAGGTCACGCTGACAGGCTGCAGGAACTGGTTGAAGAACTGGCCTCCGCCATCGGCCTGCCGGAACGGGGCCTGGCCGACCTGCGCCTGCTGGCGAAGTTTCATGATATTGGCAAGGTGGGCATACCCGACCGGATCCTGTTTAAAGAAGCACCCCTGACAGCTGATGAATATTCGGAAATGAAGCGACACAGCGAGATCGGCCACCGGATCGCCCAGTCTAACCCTGACCTTTCGCCCATCGCCGGCTGGATCCTGAAACACCATGAGTGGTGGAACGGGCAGGGCTATCCACAGGGCCTCAAAGGAGATGCAATACCTCTGGAGTGCCGGATTTTAGCCATCGCTGACGCCTATGACGCCATGACTAACGACCGCCCTTACCACAGAGCTTTGTCCAGAGAGGAAGCCGTAGCTGAAATTAAGAGATGCGCCGGCTCCCAATTCGACCCGGATCTGGTACGGGTGTTTTTACAGGTAATACAATACAGGTTTTAGTAAAAAATACACTGCCGGATGGTGGCAAAACAGCAAGACAAAGTCTATGGTGTGCAGCTCCATAGGCTGATTTTTTATACACGGGTGAAAATGTTTGTGTTTATTGTAGAAGAAAGGCATTGATTGAGCAGGAACTGTAAAACCTGATGTGGAAAAATGTTAAGCAGCTAATAAATTATGGGGGTAAAAAACCATGGGAAAGACCATCGCCATAGCCAATCAAAAAGGTGGAGTGGCCAAGACAACTACAGCTGTAAACCTTGGAGCGTGGCTCTCACTTATGGGACAGAAGGTCTTGCTGGTGGATATTGACCCTCAGGGCAATGCTACAACCGGGGTGGGCGTTGATAAAAACGAAGTTGAAAGATGCATTTATGATGTTATGATCAACGGATTGACGCTTCAGGAGGTAATAGTGCCCAGCGCTGTGGAAAATCTCGACTTGGTCCCGGCCACAATTGAACTGGCGGGTGCTGAAATTGAACTGGTTGGACGTGCAGAGAGGGAAAGCACCTTAAAAAAAGCGCTAGCTGAGATCAAAGATAAATATGATTACATTTTTATAGATTGCCCACCTTCGCTCGGGCTGCTGACGATTAACGCGCTTACAGCCGCCGACTCCCTGATCATACCCATTCAGTGTGAATACTACGCCCTGGAAGGGCTTGGTCAGCTTCTTAACACATTTCACATGGTGCAGCAGAACCTTAATGAAAACCTGGTATTGGAAGGGGTCCTGCTGACCATGTTCGACGGCAGGACAAACCTGTCCATTCAGGTGGTTGATGAGGTCAAAAAACACTTTAAAGGCAAGGTGTACGGTGCTATAGTACCGCGCAACGTGAGGCTGAGTGAGGCGCCAAGCCACGGTAAGCCAGTGATGGTTTATGACCGGCGCTCCAGGGGGTCGGAGGTTTATTACCAACTGGCGAAAGAGGTGATGGGCATTGAGTAAACGCAGAGGGTTGGGCAAAGGCCTGGAGGCTTTAATCCCTGTGGTGACGGAAACAGTAAAGGGGAAGGACATACTAAAAGAAATTGACATAGAAAAAATCAGGACTGCCCCCCGCCAGGCCAGGAAGTCGATTGACCAGGAGAAACTGGAGGAACTGGCCTCCTCCATTAAGGAACATGGTGTCATCCAGCCGGTCGTGGTAAGGCCGCGCGAAGACGGTTTTTACGAGCTGATTGCCGGCGAGAGGCGCTGGCGGGCCTGCAAAAGTCTTGGGTACCAGAACATCCCCGCGGTAATTAAAGAATACAGGGACCTGGAAGCTACAGCTGCGGCCCTGATCGAAAACGTACAGCGTGAAGACTTGAATCCGCTGGAGGAAGCTGCTGCCTACCACCAGCTAATGGAGGATTTTGACCTGACGCAGGAGGACGTTTCCAGCAGAGTAGGGAAAAGCAGGCCATTTGTGGCAAATATGGTCCGGCTTTTGGGATTGCCCGCGGAAATCAAAGAGATGATCGCTGCCGGAAGGATCAGCGCGGGCCACGCCAGGGCGCTGCTGCCTATAAATGACAGCAAAAAGCAGGTTGCCGCGGCTTTTAAGATAGCCAGACTGCAGCTGAGCGTCCGCCAGGCTGAAAAAATGGCCAGGGACATGATCGAAGAAAAGGAAAAAAGAGCCGGAAACAGGATTTTGCGGGTGCACTACCTGCTCAAAGCAGAAGAACGGTTGAAAAGATTTATTGGCGCCAAGGTAAAGGTGAAAGAGCTGCCGGGCGGACGCGGCAAACTGGAGATAAACTTTGATGACGAAAGAGATCTTAAAAGAATTATAGACCTGTTGCTCGGCGTCAGAAAAGGATAAAATGTTTCACGTGAAACAATCCTGCTCAACCTGTAATAGCAGTGGACATCCTGCATTCAGACTATAAATCTCTGGTTCGGTTGAAATGGAATTTGAGTCATTATTTTTACGCCGCTGCTGGTCTATGCCAGCGGTGTGGGCTTTTAAACCTGAAATGTTTCACGTGAAACAATCCCGGACCTGACGCTGAAGATGATGTTATTCCGCAAGGAGAGAAAATTTATTGGTTGGTACTTTAGTAAACGCCGCAGCCATAGTTTTGGGAACACTAACCGGCATGTTCTTTAAGAAAGGCATACCTGAACGGGTCAGGCGCGCTATCCTGCAGGGGATCGGCCTGGCGGTATTATTGATAGGCCTGCAGATGTCCCTGCAAACACAGCAGGTGCTCGTGGTCGTGTTAAGCCTGGCGCTCGGTGCGTTGACCGGAGAGTTGCTGAACATAGAAGGCGGTCTTAACCGCCTGGGCAGGTGGCTGGAGTCCAAAATGGGCGGGGCGCAGGGTGATTTTGGCAAGGCCTTCGTAACAACAAGCCTAATCTACTGTGTCGGCGCGATGGCCATTATGGGATCGATCGAAGACGGGCTGAACAACAATCCCGGCATACTTCTGACCAAAGCAGCCCTGGACGGGATCTCCGCGATAGTGTTTGCTTCCACCATGGGTCCGGGTGTGGCGTTCTCCGCTTTGCCGGTGCTGGTCTATCAAGGCTCCATTACTCTTCTGGCCGCTCATATCAAAGGTGTTCTGAGTGCGGCGGCGGTAGCTGAAATGAGCGCAACCGGCGGTCTCTTAATAGTAGCCATTGGCATAAACATATTAAATATTATGGAAATAAAAGTCGGCAACCTGCTGCCCGCGATTTTTTTCGCTATTCCTCTCGCCTGCTGGCTGCCCAAAATAATCCCGTCCTAACCCGGTTTGCCAGTTTTTGATCACCCTTCAAAAGAAAATTAATTAATTTTTTACCGTTGGGACAAAAATATTTTTTGTCTTATCGATAAATTTTATAAGGAGCCATTTTAAGCGAAAAATATTTTTCATTTTTTTTGTTTTAAATTAACGGAGTTGGAAACAATTTAAGAAGTGACATCCGGGAGGGGTATGGCTGTGATATTTAAGGATCGCACAGAAGCCGGGAGGCTTTTGGCTGAAAAACTAACCGGCCGTATTGTCAAGGACGGTGTTGTGCTGGCGATTCCGCGCGGCGGTGTGGTTGTTGGCGCGGAGTTGGCCAGAAGCCTCGGATTGAGGCTTGATCTGATCATACCCCGCAAAATAGGCTCCCCCCAGAATCCGGAGGTGGCTATCGGCGCCGTGGCCCAGGACGGCGCGCCCATCCTTGACCGACGCCTGATTGAACTGCTTGGAGTTACGGGCGCTGAACTTGGTGAGATAATAGCCTACGAATTAGGAGAAATAAAACGCCGCATGCTGCTTTACAGGGGAAGCTCAGATTACAACCACGGGAATTATAACGGGAAGCAGCTGGTAGTGGTTGATGACGGCATCGCCACAGGCTATACAATGCTGGCGGCTCTTCGCTCAGCAAGCGGCCTGCGCCCGCGGGAATTAATCCTGGCTGTTCCGGTGGCTCCGCCGGAGACCCTGGAAATTCTGAAAAAGGAAGTTGATCATGTGGCATGTCTGCTCACACCCGCTAATTTCTATGCTGTTGGCCAGTTCTATCAGCGGTTTGATCAAACAGAAGATGAAGAAGTAGTTAAACTGCTGAAAGAACTTAAAAGAATTGAGGAATAAAAGAAGCGCCCCCTTCTAATAATAACTGTGGAAGGGGGTAAATTATTTATATGGCAAAAGTTATCGCGGTAGAGGAAGGTTTGTCAGGGAGTATTAAAAGCGCTCTTGAAAAAGAGGGGTACAGGGTAGTGAAGCCCGGCACGGCAGAAAAAATTGACGCGACCATATTGACGGGCCTGGACATGAATGTTATGGGCATGCAGGATATCCAGGACAAATCAACGGTTATCGACGCCAGTGGAAAAACACCGGAGCAAATTCTAAGAGACCTTAAAGCTCGTCTTTAATTCTCTTAAGACAAACAGGGGGCGCTTCCCTTTAGAAGAAGTGCCCCCCCGTTTTTCAAGTACGCAGCGTTGATACTAGATTTTCCTTAAAACACCTGAACGCTGTGCTGTCCGGCAAATTCCGCGGCGACTTTGTTCAGTCCGCTCACAATTACGTCAGCCAATCTCATTACAATATTCAGGCGGGTGTTCTGCAGGACCATGTACTCCATGAACCCCCCCACATTGACGATGCCTGTTATGTGTACCTGTCCGACAGGCGGCAGGTTTTTATTTACACCTGCGCCAGGCTGCAGCGAGCCGTCTCCCAGATTAATACACCCCACGTTTTCAATCCGTCCAAGACAAGCATCTATAGCGATGATAAAAGGATTTTCATGGCTCTTATGTATTTCATCAAGCTTATCCTTGAGGTTGCTGGCGTGAACCGGGTGCTCCAGGGTGCCGTACACCTTAAAAAAATCCTGCTGCAGGGTGGATATTTTTGAGCCTACCAACGGTCCCAGACAGTCTCCTGTAGAGCGGTCCGTGCCAATGCAAAGCAGCACCTTGGGGTTGCTGCTCTGAATACCGTATCTTTTTAAACGGCTGACCAGATCCCCGGCAAACTTGCTGGCAGCCAGATCATCTTCCACATGAATTCTGGTTTTTTCAGGATTTCTAATTATCTCATATTTGTTCGGGGTGATCATTTTTTACCTCCTGCCAACAGCAAAACTACTATATTTTATTTCCAAAGGGGGGCGATCTTATTCCTTAAGCAATGATATTTTTTTTAGTCAGAAGCCGCCCGTACAGGCATAGTATTTGACTATGCAAAGCTTTTTAGGTGGTGTTTGTGATTCGTCACAGAGAAAACGGCTGGCTTCTGGCCAAGGTTATCTGCACCTACATAGGCTCGATCATAGGGGCGGGATTTGCTTCCGGGCAGGAAATCATGCAGTTTTTTGCCCTGCACGGCAGGTCCGGGCTGTTGGGGGTAGTCCTGGCGACTGTCCTTTTTTCCTACCTGGGCATGCTGGTAATGTTTCTTTCTATAACAATGCGTTCAGACAGTTATAAAAAATTATTGGGTTTATTAATGGGTTCAAAAGCGGGGGAGCTGCTTGACGCATTAAATCTTTTCATGTTGTTGGGCGGGTTAAGCGTCATGCTGGCCGGCAGCGGCGCTGTTTTTGAGGAGCATTTTGGCCTGCCGGCCGCCTTTGGAGTTTGGCTGGTGGCGGCGCTCACTTCACTGGTGCTTTGGGGCGGGGTGCGGGGGGTGCTCTGCGCCAATGTCTGCCTCGTCCCCTTGAAATTTTTCGCGGTAGCGGCTATTTCACTGGCGGCGCTGCTGGGAAGCGGTCACAGCGGGGCGCCGGCCTTGACGCAGGGAAGCGGGGGTGTGGCGGGGCACTGGGTATGCGCGGCCTTTTTATATGTTTCATATAATATGGTTGTGCCTGTGGCCGTCCTCTCCTCTCTGGGCCAGGTTGTCCCACTGAGGATAGGACTGGCGGGAGGGTTGTCAGGTGGGCTGCTGCTGGGTCTGGCCATATTTCTGGTAACTGCCTCGGAAATCTGCTTCCTGCCGGAAGCGGCTTCCTACCAGATCCCGCTGCTTTACCTGGCCGGCCGCCTGGGTGCGTCTTGCCGCTGGGGACTGGGGTTTTTAATCTGGCTGGCCATCCTTACTACCGCTATCGCCAATGCGCACGGTTTTGCCAGCAGGCTGGCTCCTGCAGGCGGCAGCCGCTATCGCCTGACTGGCATTGCTGCCTGCCTGCTGGCGCTGCCCCTGTCAAAGTTCAGTTTTGCCGTCCTGGTCCGTTTTCTGTACCCGCTTTTCGGTTATGCCGGACTGGCGCTGTTAGTGGCCCTGTTAGTGAAGCCGCTGGTATTTTTTTTAAGGAAACGATAAAAAACGCTTCACAACAGTTAAGGATTCCATATAATTAATTAAAGTACTGATTTTAGATGGGGGAAACAAATTGAACTGGCTGGACTGGTTGATCCTGGCGATTTTGGCCTTTTCCGCCTGGCAGGGCCTGCGCTACGGTTTAGTGGGCAGTGTGGCGAAACTGGCTGGTATCCTGGCCGGCTTCGTTGTGGCAGTCACTTATTACCAGGAGCTGGCGGCATATCTGACTGCCCATTGGAACCTGGCGGAAAAAATCCTGCCGCTGGCCAAAAAAATTCTGGTTTTTTGGTTTCCTGTTAAAACAACTCCAGCCGCCGGTCAGATTTCTCCCCTGACCAGCTATGCCGATTACGCGGCCTCGGCGCTTGCCGCTACAATAGTAAACGCCCTTTGTTTTCTGGCTCTGCTTTTTATTACCGTTTGGGCAGTAAACCTGGCCGGCTTTATCCTTACCAAGGTCGCCGCTCTCGCTTTTCTCGGGCCTTTCAACCGTATGGGCGGGCTTTTGTTTGGAGCGGTTAAAGGGCTTGTCGTGGTAATGATTGTTTTAACTTTGCTGGCCCCTTTTCAGAGCGTTGGCTCGCTGCGGGGCAGCAGCCCGGGAACGCCGGGAGTTACCCAGCCAAAGGGAAATGCTTTTTTAGAATCAAAGCTGCTGCCCTATTTTGAACCCTTATTTAAAGCGATTAACCGCCCGCTGCCCGGAACTTTGCCGGAAAAAACAAACCAGTCCATGCCGGTAAAATCAATATAGAGCTTATAATCAAAGCCGGATCGGGTAAAAATGCAGACATTGAATAACCTTTCACTTTATGTGAAAACGGGGGGATATAGATGGCTGATACTAAACAGCAGCACCCGGCTTTATCTTTAGCCTACCGCCGGCAAAACGCCTGGGACAGGCTGCGGCAGGACGAAAAAAACTTTATAGCCGCTTTTTGTGAGGAGTATAAAGATTTTTTAAATAAGGCCAAAACGGAAAGGGAGGCTGTGGCAGCCGCACAGGCGTACCTTGCCGCGTCAGGTTTTCACCCTCTTGAAAAAATTTCTATGCTGAAACCCGGTGACAGAGTATACTCCATTAACCGGGGCAAGGCTTTAACAGCGGCCGTTATAGGGGACAACCCGGCAGCAGGCGGGCTGAATATTATCGGCGCTCATCTTGACAGCCCCCGCCTGGATTTAAAACCACAACCCTTGTATGAGGACGAAGGAATGGCTTTGTTTAAGACGCACTATTACGGGGGGATCAAGAAGTACCAGTGGCTTTCCGTACCCCTGGCGCTGCATGGGGTGGTTGTTAAAGCTGACGGCAGGGTGATCCCGGTGGTAATCGGAGAAAAACCAGGTGAGCCGGTGTTCACTGTATCGGACCTGCTGCCTCACCTGGCCAAGGATCAAATGGATAAAAAACTAGCTGAGGCTGTACCCGGGGAAAGTTTGAATGTTTTGGTGGGGGGTATTCCCGCCGGGGACGAGGACCTTAAAGACCGATTCAAGCTGGCGGTGCTGGAAAAACTTAACCATTGGTACGGGATTGCGGAAGAGGACCTGATCAGTGCGGAAATCGAGCTGGTCCCTGCCTGGCCCGCCAGGGATGTTGGACTTGACGGCAGTTTCGTCGGGGGGTATGGGCAAGATGACCGTGTGTGTTCTTATGTCGCTCTGCGTGCGCTGGCCGGAATAAAAACTCCCCGGCGAACTGCCCTTTTGGTCCTGGCCGACAAGGAAGAGACCGGCAGCAATGGCAATACTGGCATGGAATCAGCCTTTTTTACAAACAGTATCGCTGAAATTACTGCCAGATGTATGCCCGGCTATAGTGAACTGGCGCTGCGCCGGGTCCTGGCCAATTCCCGGGCGCTTTCGGCTGACGTAAACGTCGGGCTTGACCCAAACTTCGGGGAAGTTGTGGAAAAGATGAACGCTGCCCGTCTCGGCGGGGGGGTCGTATTAACTAAATACACCGGCAGCAGGGGTAAGTATTCTACCAGTGACGCCCACGCTGAAGTAGTAGCGGATGTCAGGCGGATCTTTAACAATGCCGGAGTACTGTGGCAGACGGGTGAACTTGGCAAGGTGGACCAAGGGGGCGGCGGCACCATTGCCCACCTGATGGCCGCCCACGGTATGGACGTAATTGACTGTGGCGTCGCTTTGCTTGGGATGCATTCAACTTTTGAGATCGCCAGCAAGGCTGACATATATATGACCTATAAAGGATATAAAGCCTTTTTGCTGGATTAAACCTGTCTGAATTGCTGCCGGAGGGGGGATTCTTTTTGGTTAAATATGAAGTGGGTGATGTTGTAAAGACAAGAAAGCCGCACCCATGCGGCGGAGACTTATGGGAAGTAATTCGCGTCGGCGTTGATTTCCGGATCAAATGCTTGAAATGCGGCAGGGTGCTGCTGCTGCCCCGCCCCAAATTTGAAAAGTCGGTCAAGACGGTAGTTCAACAGACTGGTAATGAACAATGAGTTACGAAAAACAATTTGACAGGATTTACAGGATTTTTAATGGTTAACAGGATAAAATATTCAAATGCTCTAATCAAATGGCAAAGTTTGCTTTTCTGGGCAAAGGAATGAAGGGATAATCATTAAATACTTTTATGTTTAATTAAATCCTGTAAATCCGTTTTAATCCTGTTAATCCTGTCAATTTGTTTTACTGTTTACCCAGTTATTCCTGTCAATTTGTTTACTCCGTTATCCGGTATAGCCAGTTGGCGCCGTTGTTGTTGTCCCAGTTGCCGTGGCTGTCCCTGAAGCAAAAATTCAGACTGTTGCCGGTCTTCAATCCTACTGATAATTCCCAGCCGTTGCTCCGGTGTTCCATTGGAAAATCACTGACACTGCTCCAGTTGTTTGTGTCGCCGGAACCGCAGTGCAGGTAAACCTGGCCGCCTGCGGACTGCGCCAGCGGGCCGTTATAAAATACACTTACTTTCCTGCCGTCATTGCTCAGGGGTTTTACCTGCGCTCCTTTTAGATTATGAGAATAAGCATAAGGTTTAATCGAACCCATAAATTAAACGCCTCCTTTTTTTCTCCACAATACTTTCGGAAAGTCCTACCGTTTGTCATTGCGAGCGTTAAGCGAAGCAATCTCCGGCTCTTACCCCCGCTTTATACTGTGAGATCGCCACGTCGCTTTCGCTCCTCGCGATGACAGAACGGTCTTTGCAAACCGACTTTCCGAAATTACTCTCTCCATAGTTATTTTGCATCGATAGGACAAAGGTTATTTAAAAAGCAACAAATTTACCGCCTTCCTTTTTCTATCTTCCTTGCCATTTTTGGAGGGCTGTGCTATAATCTTTAAGTCTTAATTGATGATGTGTCCACCCTGCTCTACTCTTTCGGGTAGGGCCATAGTCCATGGGGAGGAGGTGAGTGCTTTGCGCAAGTACGAGGTAGTCTTTGTTCTCCGTCCGGATCTGGACGAAGAAAAAAGCGCGGCGGTCTTGGAAAGATTTAAAGGCCTGATTGAAAGCCAAGGTGGGGAAGTCCTTAAAATCGACAAATGGGGCAAGCGCAGGCTGGCTTATGAGGTGAAGGATTTCAGAGAAGGCGTTTACATTATCGTGCATATGAACGCCCAGTCCAAAGTGGCGGCAGAACTAGACCGCGTTTTTAAGATTACGGACGAAGTGCTCAGGCATATAATTGTGCGCATAGACGAGTAGCGTAATAACAAGTCCTGACGGACGATTTTTTGTATTCTCCGTAGATAGAAAACCAAGGCGGTGAAAAAATGCTCAATAAAGTTATTTTAATCGGCCGGCTCACCAGAGAACCTGAACTTCGCTACACCCCAAGCGGGACGGCGGTAGCCAAGTTCACCCTGGCGGTGGATAGGCGCCAGGCCAGGGACCGGGAAAGGGAAACGGATTTTATTGACATTGTTGTCTGGCAGAAACAGGCAGAAAACTGCGCTAACTATCTCGGAAAGGGCCGGCTTGTAGCTGTCGAAGGCAGGCTGCAGATCCGCTCTTATGATGACAGCCAGGGGGTCCGCAGAAAAGCTGCTGAGGTGGTAGCTGAAAACGTTCGTTTTCTGGACCGCGCCAAAGAGGGCGGGCCTGGCGCGCCCGGCGCCGGCCACACTGCTGAAGGCCTTGATTATGGCAGTGAAATTAGCTTTAACGAGGATGATATTCCGTTTTGATTAAATAAGAGGCCACCGACGCAAAAGGTGGCTGATGCAAGGAGGAATGGCGATTGAAACGTGAGAGAGGCCGCAGAGGGAAAAAACGGATCTGCAGCTTTTGTGTGGACAAGATGGAAGCCATTGATTATAAAGATGTGCCGCGTCTCAAAAAGTATATCACCGAGCGCGGAAAAATCCTGCCGCGCAGGATTTCAGGAAATTGCGCCAGACACCAGCGCATGTTGACTTCATCAATCAAGAGGGCGCGCAACATAGCCCTCCTGCCGTTCACAGCAGAATAAAACAAGAGGGGGGGGCTAAGACAGCTCCCCTTGATTTTTTAGCGCAAGCCAGGCAAGTCAGGGTTATTTCGTTTAAGCAGGGGCTTCTAAACAAACCCGACAACAAATAACAGGTAAATACTATGAATGCCGGGCAGGAAAAGAAGCGTGCTTCGCAGAATAGTTTTAAGTCTAGTGAGCAAAGGAGGACTCTCTTTGATGATTCCCGCGAACCAGGAAGGCGGCATAGCTAAGAATATCAAGGTCATAGAGTGGCTGAAGGCCGATTTGGTTGCCTCCGTCTCAGCTCTTTTCAAGTCTATGCTCCGTGGCAGTGAGGAGCTTATCTTGGACGCGCTGGCCAGTTTGCTCATTAACTGTTATGTTTTAGGGCGGCGGCTTGGCATAAATTTTTCCCGGCTTGATTTGAAAGTCGAGGCCAAGCTGCGCCAGGGTATTGATGAGGATCACGAGGTGGAAAGGTGGTATGGTGATCTTTCAACCCTTTTAAATTACCTGGTTGACAAAAAGAGGTGATTCCTTGACAACAGGCGAGAAAACCGCAGCCCTGGCCCAGTGGGCTTTTTTTACATCACTTGTCATTGTTGTCGGCCTGGGCGGAATTTACTTGCCGCCTCTTTACTTTATCGCCGCGGTTTTGCTCCCCCTGCCGGTAATGATGCTGGTGCTGCGGCTTGATCTCCGTTACGCCGCGCTGGGCTTACTGGTGGGAGCGCTTTTTCTGGGGATTCTGATTAACAGTCATTTGGAAGCGGATTTATTTGTATTAAAATTTGGACTGCTTGGTGTTTGTTACGGTTTGTTGTTTAAAAACCGGGTTGCCCCGGGGAAAAGCCTTGCCGCGGGCATCCTGTGCTCAGTTGCTTTAACCCTTATTTTCGCTGCCGGGTTTTATTTTTTAACCGGCAACAACCCATTTGTCCTTGGTGAAGAAGGCCTTCAGGCAGCCGAACAGTGGCTGGCCGCCAACCAGAGCGCCGGTCTTTTCAATGATTTGCCCGCGGAATGGCAGTCCTCATTCGGTGAAAGTGTGGTTGCAACATTTGAACTGCTCTTGCCGGGGCAGTATGTTGTTACAGCCGCTATAGAAGCTGCCTGCGCCTTCCTTCTTGCCGTCGCCTGGTTAAGGCGGGTAAATTATTTTACTTCAGCGCCCCCTGCTTTCACAGCGCTGTCCCTGCCCTGGTACAGCGTGTGGGGATTAATCACAGGGCTGGCCCTGACCTTGGGCGGGGACCTGTTTTCCTGGACGCTGGCTGCTAAAACAGGTAAAAACATTTTGTTTGTTTTATTTTACTTGTATCTCATACTTGGGCTGTCTGTTTTTATTTATTTTTTTCGTAAGGTCAATCTCGCCAAGCCCATAAAAATTTCTATATTGATTTTGGCCGTGGTGTATCTTCCCTTTAGCCTGATGATTATCCTATTACTGGGGGTTGTGGACCCCCTGGTAAATTTAAGGCGTCTGAAGCCTTAAAGATAATTTTAGGTAATGATCTTGGCGAATCAAGAAAAGATTGACAAAAGGAAGTGTAAACGTGAAGGTAATATTACTTAAAGATGTGCCTGGTCAGGGCAAACGCGGGGACATGCTGAACGTGGCGGAAGGGTATGCCCGCAATTACCTGTTTCCCCGCGGCCTGGCCGCAGAGGCATCCAAGGGCAAAATGAATGAGCTCGCTGTGCGCCGCCAGGCACAGGCTGCCAAAGAACAGAAGATAGAGCAGGAAGCCAGGGAGCTTGCCGCCAGTCTGGACAACCTCATTGTTGTGGTCCGGGCGAAAGCGGGTGAGGGAGGAAAGCTTTTTGGCTCGGTCAATAACAAAAATATCTCAGATGCCCTGGCCGAGCAGCATAAAATCGTCCTGGACAAAAAAAAGCTGATAGTTAAAGAGCCGATTAAACAACTGGGCGTTTATACCGCTACTGCCAAGCTGCATTCCAATGTCCACGCTGAAGTTAAAGTAGAAGTTGTCGGTGATTAAAACAATTTGACAGGATTTACAGGATTTTTAACATGATTAACAGGATTTAAAAACTTGAATGCCTAATGCATGTTCTTATTACAAATAAATAAATTATTTTTATTCTCCAATCCTGTAAATCCGTAATAATCTTGTTAATCCTGTTCAAATGTTTTAAGTCGCTTATGCAGTAGAGCCGGTTGGCGCCTGCTGTCTTGCCCAAATTTGAAAAGTCGCCGGTAGAAAGGAGCTCAAGATGAAAGTATTCCTCGAAAAGTTTATTGGCAGCGTAAAAAATGAGGCTCCCAGTAAACTGCAGGGCCACGATCAGCTAAAACGTCAAGTCACAGCGCTCTACAGCCTCCTGGCCAACCTGCATGGATCCGACAAACTGGTTTTGCGGGCGGGAAAACTGGACGCGCTGCAGTTAATGCGTTCCGAAAAGCTGGAGGAGAGGGTTTTGGCCCTCCAGAAGTTGGTTTTCGAGGATCCCACCTATGACACCCTGCCGTCTTATGAAGATATTCCGGACATTCTGGAAGAGCTCGAGGAGGAAATAGCGGATACTATTGCCAGGCGTACGGTAGAAGATAAGCTTGAAAAGAAAATAAGCGAAAAACTTCAACAGCGGCATGAAGAGTACATTAAAGAAATCAGAATGCAGGTGATTAAAGAGAATACCGGGCCGGAAAACGCCCAGACCTTAAAAAAGCTGGCCATTTTGGAAAAAATGGAACAGCGTAAACTTTCCGCGTCCGCGATGGAGTTCCTCAGGCCGTCCAGTTTTGAGGAGATAGTGGGCCAGGAGCGGTCGGTCAAGGCCTTGCTGGCCAAATTGGCCTCTCCCTACCCGCAGCACATAATCCTTTACGGCCCGCCCGGCGTGGGCAAGACCACCGCGGCCAGGTTAGCGCTGGAGGCGGCCAAAAAGGCCAGAGTTACTCCCTTTGCCAAGGAAGCTGCTTTTGTAGAAGTAAACGGCGCCACTCTGCGCTGGGACCCCAGGGAAGTGACCAACCCGCTCCTGGGTTCCGTGCATGACCCCATCTACCAGGGTGCCAAGCGGGACCTGGCTGAAACCGGAGTCCCGGAGCCCAAGCTGGGCCTGGTCAGCGACGCTCACGGCGGCGTGCTTTTTATTGATGAGATCGGGGAAATGGACCCCATACTGCAAAACAAGTTATTAAAGGTCCTGGAAGATAAAAGAGTTTTCTTTGACTCTTCGTATTACGATCCTCATGAGACCAATGTACCGCAATATATTAGAAAAATCTTCGAAGAAGGAGCCCCGGCTGATTTCATCCTGATCGGCGCCACCACCCGAGACCCTGAGGAAATCAACCCGGCTATCCGCTCCCGCTGCGCTGAAATCTTTTTCGAGCCGCTGACGCCTAAAGATATCAGAGAAATTTTAAAACAAGCCGCGGCCAAGCTTGACGTTGAAATGCAGGAAGCGGTGCCTGAAGTTATCAGCGAGTATACCATCGAAGGCCGCAAGGCCATCAATATCCTGGCGGACGCCTATGGTATGGCCTGCCACCGTGCCGAAGCAGGAGGCTGCCGGCCGCAAATAGCCCTCGAGGATGTCATGGAGGTGGCCCAGGTCAGCAGGTTAAGCCCGTATGTAACCCGCAAGGCTTCTCCCCAGCGCGAAGTCGGCAAAATTTTTGGACTTGGCGTGCTGGGCTTTTTGGGGTCGGTGCTGGAAATCGAAGCGATGGCTTTTACCGCCCGCAACCAGGGGCAGGGAACAATCCGCTTTAATGACACCGCGGGAAGCATGGCCAAGGATTCGGTGTTCAACGCCGCTTCGGTGATCCGCAAGCTGACAGGAGAGGACCTGGCCAACTACGACCTGCATGTGAACGTGGTAGGCGGCGGCAGAATAGATGGGCCCTCGGCCGGAGTGGCTATTTTCCTGGCCATTTTAAGCGCTATTCAGGGCCGTCCGATCGCCCAGGACGTGGCCGTGACAGGTGAGATTTCCATTCAGGGCAAGGTGCGCGCTGTCGGCGGCGTTTTTGAAAAGATCTACGGCGCCAGGCAGGCAGGTATTAAAATGGTGCTGGTGCCTTCGGAGAATGAAAAAGACATACCGGTTGACGTCAAAGGCATTAAGGTGGTGCCGGTCAATTCCGTGGAAGAAATTATCAGGCACGTGTTCCCGCCCGCAGAGGTCGACGAACTGGTTAGTTAGCAGGTGATTTCTTTGTTGGATAAGATACCCCCGCAAAATATTGACGCCGAGCAGTCAGTGCTGGGCGCTATCCTGCTGGACCCGGAGGCCGTTTACGCGGCCATGAAACTGCTCCGGCCGGAGGATTTTTACCGGGAAAGCCACAGGTTGATCTATGAGTCAATGCTTGAGTTGAATGAGAACGGCAACCCGGTTGATTTAATCACTTTAAGCGAGCATTTAAAGCAGAACGGCTCGCTGGAAAAAGCCGGCGGCGTGGCCTACCTGGCCTCGCTGGCGGAAATGGTGCCAACGGCGGCCAATATTGAATATTACGCCCGCATTGTTGAGGAAAAAGCGCTGCTTCGCACCTTGATCCAGTTGTCCACCCGTATTGCCGGCATGGGCTATGAAGACGGGGAGGAACCGGAGAAGCTTATTGCCGAAGCGGAGCGCATGATCACGGAACTGGGCGGCAGGCGGGCGGCTACAGCTTTCTTCGCCATCAGGGACATCCTGCTGGATACATTTGCCCACCTGGAGTTCCTGTACAACAACAAGGGTGACACCACAGGGGTTTCCACTTCTTTCAGCGACCTGGACCGGCTCTGCAGCGGCCTGCAGCCCAGCGACCTGATTATATTGGCCGGCCGCCCCGGCATGGGCAAAACCGCCCTGGGCCTGAGCATAGGGTACAATGCCGCTCTAAAGTATGACACGCCGGTGGCCGTGTACAGCCTGGAAATGTCTAAAGAGCAGTTGGTGCAGCGTATTCTCTGCGCGGAGGCCAAGGTTGACCAGCACCGCCTCCGCACCGGCGACCTGAAGGAAGAAGACTGGCAGAAACTGCACGAGACTAAAAACAGGCTGGCTAACATACCTGTTTTCATAGACGATACACCCGGCATAACAGTGCGCCAGGTGCGGGCCAAGGCCAGGCAGCTTCAGGCAGAAAAAGGTCTGGGGCTGATCGTGATTGATTACCTGCAACTGATGCAGGGGAGCAGGCGGGCGGAGAACCGGCAGCAGGAGATATCAGAGATCTCACGCTCTTTAAAAGGGCTGGCCAAAGAACTCAACGTGCCGGTGCTGGCTTTAGCCCAGCTCAGCCGTGCCGTCGAGCAGAGGGATAAAAAAAGGCCGATCATGTCCGACCTGCGGGAATCAGGCTCGTTGGAGCAGGATGCTGATTTAATCATGTTTATTTACCGTGATGAATATTATAACAAGGATTCGGATAAGAAGGGGATCGCGGAAATAATTATAGCCAAGCACCGCAATGGCCCGACAGGTACCGTAGAGCTGGGATTCTGGAAAGAGTACACAAAGTTTTTTCACCTTGAGAAGCATATGGAATATAATGAATAAAATTCAAAATAACACATGCAGGGTTTCTCTTAAATGTTTAATTTCTGTTTATTTTCTTGACATTGACAGCATGGTTTGCTAAAATACCCTTGCTGCCCGGTATGGAATTCCCGACAATTAAACCCTTTAAAGCGGATTGGTGAGTGCTCAAATGGCGACTAGCGCAGCTGATGCAGGTTTGTTGTTTGGGTTATTTTTATGCCGGCGGTAATTGCCGGCCTGTGCTGATAGGCGGCAGGAGGGATGTTGTGAGCAAGCATTACGATGTGATTATTGTAGGCTCCGGGCCGGCTGGTATTTTCACCGCCCTGGAGCTGATTGAAACCGGCGGCGGCATGAAAATATTAATACTGGAAAAAGGACGGGACATTGGTAAGCGGGCCTGTGTCGCCCGGGAACAGGGCGGCCCCTGCGTCAACTGTTCCCCCTGCTCCACAATCTGTGGCTGGGGCGGGGCCGGCGCCTTCAGCGACGGGAAGCTGACCCTGTCCACCGACATAGGCGGCAGCCTGGAGCAATATACCGGGGAAAAGGGTTTATCTGACTTAATAGATTATATTGACCGGACTTATGTTAAATTTGGCGCGCCTGAGCATGTTTTTGGCCTGGAGCACGAAGAGGAGATCCAGGAAATACAGCGGCGGGCTGTACTGTCTGAATTAAAGCTGATCCCTGTCCGGATCAGGCATATGGGTACCGGCCGCTGCAAGGAAGTTCTGCAGCGAATGCAGGAATACCTGGTTGCGAGGGGTGTGGAAGTGCGCACCTCCTGCCAGGTGGAAGAGGTCCTGGTAAAAGATAAAGTAATCCGGGGCGTGCTGACCAGGGACGGTCAGGTCATCAACGCGAAAATCGTGGTGCTTGCCCCCGGCAGGGAGGGAGCGGACTGGCTCACCCAGGAAGCCCAGCGGCTTGGTTTGAACACTTCAATCAACCCGGTGGACATCGGGGTGCGGGTTGAGCTCCCGGCCGCGGTAATGGACCCACTGACCAGGATTTTCTACGAAGCCAAGTTTATCTATTATGCCAAAACTTTTAACGATAAAGTCCGTACTTTCTGCATGAACCCCAATGGAGAGGTGGTTCTGGAAAATATCGACGGGCTGGTTACCGTCAACGGACACAGCCACGCATATAATAAGACTGAAAACACCAATTTCGCCGTCCTGGTGAGCAAGACTTTTACCGAGCCCTTTAAGGAGCCGATTGCTTACGGCAGGTATATAGCCAGCCTGGCCAACCTGCTTGGCGGCGGGGTGATCGTGCAAAGCCTGGGCGATCTGGTTTCAGGGCACCGCTCCACCAGGGAAAAACTGGCCAAATGCATGACTGTGCCCACCCTGCGTGAGGCGACACCCGGCGATTTAAGCCTGGTTTTCCCTTACCGCCACCTGATGGGAATTGTGGAAATGTTAAAAGCGCTTAATAACCTGGCGCCCGGGGTATATGCAAGGTATACCCTGCTCTATGGCGTGGAGGTTAAGTTCTATTCGTCCCGCCTGGCGCTGTCGGCAGCGCTGGAAACCCAGATCAAGAATTTATTTGCCGCCGGGGACGGGGCCGGCGTGACCAGAGGTTTGGCCCAGGCTTCCGCGGCCGGTGTGCTGGCGGCCAGGGAAATTGCAAAAAGGATATAGGGGGTTTTATCCGGATGTCCACAGTAGTAGTAATTGGCGCACAGTGGGGAGACGAAGGGAAAGGGAAGGTAACAGACTTCCTGGCTGAAAAGGCCGATATGGTTGTCCGCTACATGGGCGGCAACAATGCCGGCCACACAGTTGTGGTTGAGGACCGCGAGTTTAAGCTGCACCTGATTCCCTCGGGGATACTATATCCCGATAAAATGTGTGTAATAGGCAGCGGTGTGGTGATTGACCCGGCAGTTCTGCTGCAAGAGCTTGCTTCCCTGGAAAAGCGCGGTGTCAGTACGGCTAATTTGAGGATCAGCCAGCGTGCCCACGTGATTCTCCCTTACCACCAAAAGCTTGACCAGGTGGAAGAGGAGAGCAAGGGCAGCAATAAAATAGGCACCACCTGCCGCGGCATCGGGCCCGCTTATACTGATAAATCCGCGCGGGTAGGCATACGGGTGATCGACCTGCTGGACAGGGAAGAGTTTCCCCTCCTGCTGGAAAGGAATATTGAGACTAAGAACCACCTTTTAACCGAAGTTTACGGGAGCAGCCCGGTGGATTACCAAACCACGCTCGATTCTTTCACCAGGTATGGCGAAGAGCTCAGAAAGTACGTCTGTGATACCTCTGTAGTGGTCAACGACATGATCAAACAAGGCAAAAACGTCCTTTTTGAAGGCGCTCAGGGGACGCTTCTGGATCTCGACCACGGCACCTATCCTTTTGTGACTTCCTCTCACCCCACTGCCGGAGCGGCCTGTTTCGGCGCCGGCATAGGGCCGACCAAGATCGACCGGGTCATAGGAGTCGCCAAGGCTTACACCACCAGGGTGGGAGAAGGCCCTTTCCCAACCGAGCTTAATGATGAAACAGGCGCCTACATCAGAAAGCAGGGCGGTGAAATTGGTACCACTACCGGGCGCCCGCGCCGCTGCGGCTGGTTTGACGGGGTTGTCGCCCGCTATGCGGTCAGGATCAACGGCCTGGACTGCCTGGCGATCACCAAGCTGGATGTGTTAAGCGGGCTGGAAAAACTGAAAATCTGCACCGGTTACAAGTACCGGGGCGAAATCATCACTGAATTCCCGGCCAGCCTCAAGGTTTTAAAAGAATGCGAGCCTGTTTATGAGGAATTGCCGGGCTGGAGCGAAGATATAACAGGCGCCGGAAAACTGGCCGACCTCCCGCCCCAGGCCAGAAGTTTCCTGGACCGGATCAGTGAGGTGTCAGGTACCGACATTGCCCTTGTCGGAGTGGGCGGCAGGCGCGCCCAGACCATACTCACCGAGGACCTGTATAAATAAGACCTGGCTTAAATAGAGTGTAAAGAAGACATACAGCAGAACTGGGAAAATACATATATTTTTAATGGTTGACTGGTTATTCAGGTTATAGTAATATATCTAACTGTAAGGCTTTTTGGGCCATTAGCTCAGTCGGTAGAGCACCTGACTTTTAATCAGGGTGTCGCTGGTTCGAGTCCAGCATGGCTCACCAATTCAGTAGTCAGTAGTCAGTAGTCAGTAGTCAGTAGTCAGTTAATTGGGAAGGAATTCGCTAAAAGCGAATTCCAACAAGCAATCCAACAACCGACTACGGACTACCGACAACCGATAAGGCCCCATGGTCAAGCGGCCTAAGACACCGCCCTTTCACGGCGGTAACCCGGGTTCGAATCCCGGTGGGGTCACCAAAGTAAAACAGTTTGGACAGCCGCCGGCTGTCCGTTGCTTTTAGGCTCCTGTAAAAAGCGTTCCCGGCTTGAACTTGATTTTTAAATACAGAAAAGTTATAATAATAGAGCCGGGCGGGTGTAGCTCAACGGTAGAGCATCAGCTTCCCAAGCTGAGGGTTGCGAGTTCGATCCTCGTCACCCGCTCCAGTAAAAACTAGGGCTTTAGTTTTTTAGTGACCCTGCATATTATTAGCAGGGTTTTTTGCGCGTTTTTAAATATTTTGACAGCCTTGATATTACCTGAAGCTTATTTCATCGCTGGCAAGAAATTAAAAAATCCATAGTTGTGTTAGCCCGGCAGGCAGTTTCAAAAAATTAACCTGCGGCTAATCCAAATTTGAGCTGTTGCAGGTTAATTTGTTCTTGCAAAATAAGAGTCCGTAGGGTAGAATATTATTAACCTGCACTGGTTAAATTATTACCATGTTGCAGGTTAATAATAGGAGGGGTTATAATGATTCGCGGTGTTTTGGAGGACCATTATGAACGGCTCAAGTCGATGGAACAATCCTATAAAGAGAGATTAGCGTCCATGCCTAAGGGGAATATCCGTCTTAAAAATATTCGAGGTCGTTTGTATCCTTATCTGGATTATCGGGAAAACGGAAAGATGGTATCTAAGTATTTAAATAAACTATCCAAAGAAGAGTTAGAGGAGTTACAGTTTAAATTAGAGCAACATAAGAAACTCCTGCAAAATTTAAGGGAAGTAAAAAGAGATTGTAGGATTTTAGAGAAAGCGCTTAAACGCAAATGAGCAGAACACAGGAAGCAGTTTTCTGGGAAACTATTGCGCTGCTGGATGCACAAGGTATTTTGGCAGATCTAATTTTAATTGGGAGTTGGGTTGAGTATATTTATGCTGAATCTAATTATTTTAGAGGCTTCCAGCCAAGCATCCGTACAATCGACCTTGATTTTCTAATCCCCAATATAAGACGGCCAGCTAAAAAAGTACCATTGTGCGACGTAATGGAGCGTCATGGTTTTATGACCCAGCAGCGCCGAGATGGTCTGATAAAATTTTCGAAAGTGGAAGGGCCTCTTGATGTCGAATTTTTAGTTCGAGAAATGGGTCATGGCCAAGTTGAGCCTTATACCGTTGAAGGTCTTGGAATAAAAGCTACCGGTCTTCGGCACCTGGACAGTTTGAGTCAATGGACCACTGTTTTAGTAATCCGATCCTTTCAGCTGCGGGTGCCTCTGCCGGAAGCATATGTTTTACACAAACTAGTTATTAATAACCGCCGGCAGGAAATGAAAAAGAAAAAGGATTTAATGTCTATTGAGGAATTATTGCCTTTTATCAAAGGATCGGAAAAAAATCTTGCAAAACTAAAGGAAATTTATGATTACGGGTTAACTGGAAAAGAACGGGCATTAGTCGATACAACTTGTAAAGTAAACCTTATCCGATTGTTTAAATAGTTCCCCAGAAAAACAATTTGGGCGCCGCAATAAACCAAGTTTCTTGCGGCATAGATTTTAACACTGCCTGGCCACGCGCCAGGTTTTGCTTTCCAGGTGACCTGGATCAAAACACTGCTGTTCACTAACCGGAAGGATTATTTAACTGTATGTTGAAATATGGCAGGGGAAGGTTTAAATTTGGTAAAATAGTGTTAAGGTATAATATAGAATGTGACCAAAGGTGCTCACGGCTCAGTGTTGAGGAACTAAATGATAAGGGAGCAATGAGAATGACAACAAACGGTTCCAGCACTTCTTCCAACTTTATTCAGAACATTATCAATGAGGATTTTGATACAAACAAGTACGGCGGCAGGGTCCACACCCGCTTCCCTCCGGAGCCGAACGGCTACCTGCACATAGGGCACGCCAAGTCCATCTGCCTGAATTTCGGGCTAGCCGCTAAAAACGGCGGCCTGTGCAATTTGCGTTTTGATGACACCAACCCTTCCAAAGAAGAGGTCGAGTATGTGGATTCGATCAAGACCGATGTGAAGTGGCTGGGATTTGACTGGGACGACCGGATGTACTACGCCTCGGATTACTTTGACCAGCTTTATGAATATGCCGTCCAGCTGATCAAAACCGGACAGGCTTATGTTTGCGACCTGAGCGCCGAAGAGACCAGGGACTACCGCGGCACGCTGACCGAGCCCGGCAAACCGAGCCCTTACCGCGACCGGTCGGTGGAAGAGAATTTGGATTTGTTCGAAAGAATGAAAGCCGGTGAATTTCCGGAAGGCGCGCGGGTGCTGCGGGCTAAAATCGATATGGCCTCGCCGAACCTGAATATGCGGGACCCGGTGATTTACCGCATTATGAAAGCGTCGCACCACCGGACCGGTGACAAGTGGTGCATCTACCCGATGTACGACTATGCCCACCCTATTTCCGATTCTATAGAAGGGATCACCCATTCCATCTGCACGCTGGAGTTTGAGGACCACCGCCCTCTTTATGACTGGACGCTGGACGCTTTGAAAATTTACCACCCGCAGCAGATCGAGTTTGCCCGTCTGAATCTGACCTATACCGTTATGAGCAAGCGCAAGCTGCGGCAGTTGGTGGAGGAAGGGTACGTGAGCGGCTGGGACGACCCCCGCATGCCTACCATATCCGGCTTGCGCAGGCGCGGTTACACGCCGGAGGCGATCCGCGACTTTTGCGAAGACATCGGGGTGGCCAAAGCCAACAGTATGGTGGACATAGCCATGCTGGAGCACAGCATCAGGGAATATCTGAACTCCCGCGCCCCGCGGGTGATGGCGGTGCTGCGCCCGCTTAAGGTGGTCATAGACAATTACCCGGCTGGACAGGTAGAGGAGCTGGACGCTGAAATAAACCCGGAAAATCCCGCTATGGGCACAAGGAAAGTCCCCTTTTCACGCGAGATTTATATTGAACAGGACGACTTTCTGGAAGACCCGCCGAAAAAATTCTTCCGCCTTTCGCCCGGCAATGAGGTAAGGCTGAAACATGCATACATTATCAAGTGCGAGCGGGTGGTCAAAGATGAAAAGACCGGTGCAATTATAGAACTGCACTGCGCCTATGATCCTGAAACCCGCAGCGGCTCCGGCAGCACGCGCAAAGTCAAGGGAACGCTGCACTGGGTTTCAGCTGCTCACGCCGTTCCAGCGGAAGTTCGTCTTTACGATCACCTTTTCAACCGGGAAAACCCGGATGAGGAGAAGGATTTCAAATCCTGCATCAACACAAATTCGCTGGAGACACTTACTGCCTGCCTGGTTGAGCCCGGCCTGGCCGGGGCGCCGCTGGGAAGCCGGTTTCAGTTCTTAAGGCACGGCTACTTTATTGTCGACCCTGTGGATGCAAAACCCGGCGCGCTGGTATTCAACCGGATCGTTTCGCTGAAAGACTCCTGGGCGAAAATAATGAAAAAAAATGGATAGAAAATACTGCGCCCGGCTTATTTGCGGGCACTGCGGCAAAAAAGGGCTGGCCGGTATTCTTGCTGAATACAGCGAGAGGGATATGGAGACTTTAACCAGCCCGTGCGGTTATCTGGCCAAAGAAAGCTTGCGCCCCTGGGGGGTGGCGTACAGTGTCTCCCGGTGCCTGTGCTGTGACCAGCTTACCCTGACCAGAGTAGACTGGCACGATGAACGAAGGCCGGAGGATTACAGTTATACTATTTTGTATCCGGACGGCGAACCTGTTCCGCAAACCCTGCCTGTGCAGGTGAGAGATGCTTGCCTGACCGCCCGCCAATTTAGAAACAGTGATCCTGGGACTTGTGCGGCACACCTGCGCCGGGCACTGGAACTGGCCTGCGCTGACCGCCGGGCCGAAGGAGACTCAATCTGTGAAAGAATAGGGAATCTCGCTAAAAAGGGCGAAATCCCCTTAAAAATATACGAGTTGGCTCAAAAATTTGAAAGCAATGACAGAGGCGGGTTTTTCACAGCTTCAGATCAGCCTGGGATAGAAAAAGAAATAGAATTTTTACAAGGACTTTGTGCCGTAGTCTTTGAATATTTGTACCAGGCGCCGGCCTTGTTGGCACGGTTAACCGATATTGCCGCAAAAAATTAAAACACCCTGTACTTAACAGGATGCTGTTTGAAGATAGTTTTAACAATGAAAAAAGGGCAAAAAACCACTCTCTATTTGATAAGAGCTTTTAAGGGGCCTTATATTACGAAGAAACCCTGTGCTGGCGGATGAAAATTTCTTCGTACGTCGACATGTTCCTGATCAGGATTTTACGGGTTTCGACACTATTAAGCTCGGTAATTCTGTTGAGTTTCCAGCTTCCCCCGTTCGAAAATCCTGAAACAATATAGTTGTAGTAAAAACGTACACCTTCCAGCCATTTGACAAAGCGCATCCAACCACCCTGTAATATTCTAACATTGATTGTGATCAGAGACAATACATATTGTAGAAAATTAACGATTTTTGTACAATAACTTGTGGACGGGTATAATTTATCGCGGCACTATTGACAAGCAAGCAGGGCTTTTGCCCGGCGACGGGAAAGAAAAAAGCAGTGTTTTATGTATAATATACGCGTTTTTTAAAGGTAAAGGCTGGTTGCGCCGCCTGCTCCAATCATTTATAATGACTAATGAAAGAGGGGTGGTAAAGGTTGGGTAAACACATTAAAACATTAAGCGGCGCCGAGCTCAAGTCAACCATTAAGGACCGCGGCTGCGGCGAGTGCCAGGCTTCCTGCCAGTCAGCCTGTAAAACTTCCTGTACGGTGGGGAACCAGGTCTGTTCAAAAGAAAAATCCAGATAAAAAAGAGCCTTGTCCCACAGGGACGAGGTGCTTTTTTGAGGAGGACAAATTTTGCTGCACAAGTTTGAGTTTGACGGGACCAAAATTATCCTGGACGTGCACAGCGGGGCGGTTCACCTGGTGGACGATCTGGTCTGGGACCTGATAGAAGATTACCGTCAAATGACTGCTGAAGATTTAGCCAGGAAGTACGGGCGGAAATTTGGCCGGACCAATGTGCTGGAAGCTGTTGGGGAAATTAAAACCCTGGCTGACAGCGGTTTGCTTTTCAGCCCGGACCCGTACCATGATACTTACAGCCCGCCGGCCAGGTTTGAGGTCAAGTCACTTTGCCTGCACCTGGCACATGCCTGCAACCTGCGCTGCCGTTATTGTTTCGCCGGGCAGGGGCAGTTTGGCGGGGCGGCAGATTTAATGCCTTTGGATACTGGCCGCAGGGCAATAGAATTCTTGATCCGGCGGTCCGGCGGCAGGAAGCATCTTGAGGTTGACTTTTTCGGCGGCGAGCCGCTGTTAAATTTTAATACGTTAAAAGAGCTGGTGGCTTATGGCCGTGCGCAGGGCGAGCGGGCCGGCAAGACCTTTAATTTTACCCTGACCACCAACGCGCTGCTGCTGGACCAGGAGGTGTCAAGGTACCTCAACGACCAGAATATCAGTGTTGTGCTCAGCCTTGACGGCAGGCGGGAAGTGCATGATGCCATGCGGGTCACCAACCTTGGCGCGGGCACATACGACCAGGTCCTGTCCAGGGTCCGGGACTTTGTGAATTCCCGGGACGGCATGGATTATTACATACGCGGTACTTTCACCCGGCATAACCTTGACTTCTGCTCAGATGTGCTGCACCTGGCCGACCTTGGGTTTGAGCGCCTTTCGGTGGAACCGGTGGTAGCTACGGAAGAAGCAGGCTATGCCATCCGCACTGAAGACCTGCCGCTAATTTATGAGCAATATGAACGGTTGACACGAAATCTGCTTAAGAGGAGACAGGCGGGCAAACAAGTGAACTTCTTTCACTTTAATATCGACCTTGACGGGGGACCCTGCCTGCCCAAGCGTCTTTCAGGCTGCGGCGCCGGTCACGAATATATGGCTGTGGCCCCAAACGGGGATTTGTACCCCTGTCACCAGTTTGTGGGCAGAGACCGTTACTTAATTGGCAATGTGGCAGGAGAAGATTTTGATACCAGGCTTATGGAAGCATTCCGGCAGGCCCATGTGTATAACAAGGAAGAATGCTCGGCATGCTGGGCCAAGTTTTACTGCAGCGGGGGCTGTCACGCCAATGCCGACCTCTTGCACGGTTCCATCTTGAAACCATACCAGCTTGGCTGCTCCATGACCAGAAAAAGACTTGAATGCGCCATCTATTTTAAAGCTAAATGCGAGCCGGACGAAGGCAGTGGGCTTTGACACAGATCACTTGCCAAATAAGCCGGTTATTCACACTCAAGTGGAAATACGGCCTGTTATGGGCCGTTTTCTATAAATACAACCGGTTTACCGGCCTTGATTTGCTGTGGTATAATAAACCCACTTTGCCACAACAGCACTAATATAGCCAGAAAATGAGAGATATTTCTATAATAAACAAAATATGAAAGGAGCTGGCTGATTTGCCGCCTAGACCTGAAGGACAGCGGCGCCTTAGGCTGGAAATAACAGTATTCTTCGCCTATTGCCTGATTTTCCAGCAATGGTTCCTTAAGCAGTCTATGCTGCGACGGGTAGGCTTCGTTGTGGGGCTTTACCTGGCAATCACAATTCCTCTCTATGTAGCCTTTCATAGTAATGCCTGCGCCGTGATGGCCAACGGCAGGATCATCGCTGTCGCCGCCGATGAAAACATTGCCAGAAAAGTTATGGGCGATCTTGTGAAGTTTAAAACAAGCGAAGCGGGCCGCCCGGTAGATGTTTTAGAAAAAATTAAATACAAGGGTATCAGGATTAACCAGCAGGATGTACTGGACCAGGAGGCGTTGCGTGAAGAGCTGGCCAGTGCGCTTACCTTTAAAGCCAAAGGAGCGGCCATACTGGTAAACGGGGAACAAAAAGTTTTTTTAAAAGATATTCAGGATGCCGAGGCTCTGCTGGCCTGGCTTAAAACAGTTTACCCGGTTGAGCCGGGCGATCAGTTGGGATTTAAGGAAACGGTAGAAGTCGTGGAGACTCCCGTGGATTTGGAAAACACACTTGACCTCGCCACGGCTCAGAGGCAGGTTTTACTGGGAACTAATAAAATTGTGGAATATAAGGTCAAAGACGGAGATAACCTGTGGGACATCGCCAGGGCTGTTAAGATTGATCTGGATCAGATTATATTCACCAACCCTGGTATGGACCCGGAAAATTTGGAAATCGACCAGGTGTTGTATCTCAGTAAGGAGGCGCCGCTGATTACTGTTACGGCCACCCGCGAGACAACAGTTGATGAAAAAATACCGTGCCCTGTTGACGTAAGATATGATGACAAACTCTTGTTGGGTGAGAAAGAGGTAATCACCGAGGGCGTTCCGGGTGAAAAAACGGTTACCTACCGCATCTCCAGGGAGAACGGTTTTGAAACAGGGCGGGAAATCCTGAGCCAGATCGTTAAAAGAGAGCCCACCACAGAAGTCGTGGTTAAAGGTACAATAACCATGGTGGCTTCCCGCGGCGGTTCGGTGCGCCTGGCCTGGCCATGCGACGGCGATATTGTTTCACCGTTTGGCATGCGCTGGGGCAGAATGCACGAAGGTATTGATTTGGATGCGTCTTATGGAAGCGATGTAGTGGCGGTTGCCGGCGGCACGGTTGTTTCAGCGGGCTGGGACGGGGGATACGGCAAGCAGGTGCAGATATCCCATGGCGGCGGGTTGGTCACCAGGTACGCGCACCTTTCCAGTATCGAGGTAAGTGTCGGAGAATCCGTTGACCGCGGAGATGTTATAGGATTGGTGGGTTCCACGGGCAACTCGACCGGACCACACCTGCATTTCGAGACTATTGTGGGAGGAGTGCCGCGTGACCCGACCAATTACCTTCCGTAATTGGATGTGAGGAGTGGGTCGTGGGACGTGAGATATAAGTGCTGTTACCGTAGAAGTACAGCAGGATTAGTCTTGCCGGTTCGTTTTTATAGGCAGGCTCAAAAATTATTACCGCGCGCGGGACTGGTGACGGGCGGGATTTCTGTTGTTTAATAGGGGTTGTAAACGGGCCTGACAATGCTATAATACTTTTGAGGTGAAAAAATTTGTTCATTCGAAAATCTGTCAAAAGAAACAGGTTCAGGAAGGCTGTTTTTATAACAATTACAGCTTTAATCGCTATTGGTTTGGTTGTTCCGCTGGCCGCTATGTTTCAAAAACAGCCTACAAGCGGCGGCACCCAAAGCACGGCGCAGCAGACAAATCAGGACAGGCTTGCTGAGCTTGAGGCCAAGGCTTTGGAGAACCCCACAGATACAGCGGTCCTGATGGAACTGGCAGAAACATATGTTTATACAGGCAACCCGGACCTGGCGGTTAAAACCTTCGAGCAGGTGCTCGCCCTTGACCCCGGCAAGTCTGAGGCGCGCTACGATATTGCCTTTATCTATTACATGAGCGCAAAATACGACCAGGCGGAAGCCAAACTCCAGGAACTGCTCCAAAAAGACCCGGATAACAAAGAAGCCCACTACTTGTACGGCGTTGTCCTGGGGACCGGTAAAAAAGACTATGCCGCGGGCATTAAGGAAATAGAGAAGTATATTGAGCTGGCCAAGGAAGGGCCGAATGTAGAAAAGGCCAGGCAGATAATTAACGAGTGGAAGACCCAGCAGCCTCAGAACTAGCAGGAAGAAAGGCCGCGCCTGCCAGCGGCCTTTTTGAATTTATTACCGCTAGGAAGTGCAAGGTGCCGGCCTTATAATTAAACTGGTTAATTAATCAGTTAGGAGGCCAGCTATGAAGCCCGGTGAATATAAAGACCAAACAGGCGGATCATTACTCAGGGCCGTAAAAATTTTAACGGCCGCTTTTATTTTGATTATGACTTTTTTAGGGAGGCTGCCCGCAGGTGCAAAAACTTACAGTTACTGGGCCGTCAGGGAATTAATCAAAGGTTACACCGTTTTGAGCGCCTGGAATATGGACAAGCTGACATCTGAACATTTCTATGTTAAGTTCAGGCCTGAAGACCGCCAGGGAGCCGAGTTGGTCCTGGCCACAGCGGAGATGTTTTACCGCCCGGTCACCGGGGACTTCGGCTATGTGCCTGCTGCCAGGATACCGTTGATTCTCTATTCTTCCAAGGAGGAATTGAACGGCAGTTTTGGCTGGGACGCCAAGCAGAGCGCTATCGGGGTTTACTGGGGCGGGGCGATCAGGGTGCTGACACCGGAAGTGTGGATTGAAGAAAAAGATCCCGCCAGGTTGAAGGAAACTTTTGCAACTTCAGGTCCGATGGCGCACGAATTAACCCACTTGATGGTTGACTACCTTACTGGCGGCAACTACCCCCGCTGGTTTACCGAGGGAGTGGCGCAATACGAAGAAAACAAAATAACCGGGTTTGAATTCAGCGATATCTACGGATCGCCCGGACAGCAGTTTTACTCTATGCAGGATCTCTCGCAAAACTTTGACAGCCTGCCCGACCAGTATCTTGCTTACAGGGAAGCATACAGCGCTGTCAGGTACATTGTCGACCAGTACGGCGAAAAAACTTTATTTAATTTGATTAAAGAACTGGGAGACGGAAAAAACTTTGACCAGGCCCTTTTAAAGAGCCTGCAGATTGACAGCACGGGCTTTGAGGCCAACTGGCGGGCGTGGGCCCGGCAGGGCGGTTAAAACAGAAAACATCACCATACTTCGTTAACAGACTAATTCTTCGTCCGGCAGGAATAAAGTCTTTTTGATCGAATAATCTAAACGTGAAAGTTTTCAGGATCTCACCAGGAGGAATTTATGGGCAAAATTATTATAACGGGGGGAAGCTCCCTCCGTGGTAGAGTGAAAATCTCCGGTGCCAAAAACGCTTCACTCGCATTATTATGCGCCACCATTCTTGCCAGGAACGAGGTAGTGCTGGAGAATGTTCCTGATATCAGCGATGTGCGTGTAATGATTCAAATTATCAACAACCTGGGGGCCCAGATAGCATGGGAAAACCCGGAAACACTGAGGATCATGCCTCCCAGGAAAATAAACATGGGCGCTCCTTTTCATCTGGTTAAAAAGCTAAGGGCGTCCAATCTCCTGCTTGGCCCAATGCTGGCGAGATTCGGACAGGCCAAAGTGGCTCTGCCGGGCGGCTGCAATATCGGAATAAGGCCAATGGACCTGCACTTCAAAGGTCTTAGCGGGCTGGGGGCCGAGCTGTCTCTGGAACACGGCTGTGTCTGCGGCAGTGTGCCGGAACGGCTGAAGGGCGCCAGGATTTACCTGGATTTCCCCAGTGTCGGGGCGACCGAAAACATCATGATGGCAGCCTGTTTGGCCAAAGGGCAGACACTTATAGAAAACGCGGCCAAGGAGCCGGAGATTGTGGACCTTGCCAATTTCCTGAACACTATGGGAGCAAAAGTGCGGGGAGCCGGCACTGATGTAATAAAGGTAGAAGGCGTGGCTTCCCTTAAAGGAGGGGTGCGCTACCCGGTGATTCCGGACCGGATTGAAGCGGGCACTTTTATGGTAGCGGCGGCGGCAACAAAGGGAGATGTTATCCTGGAGAACATGATCCCAGCCCATGTGCAGCCTTTAAGCGCAAAGCTGCGGGAAGCCGACGTGGATGTGATTGAGGGTGAAGACTCACTGCGGGTGATATCCAGCAGGCCGCTTAAGCCCATTGATATAAAGACAATGCCTTACCCGGGCTTCCCCACCGATATGCAGTCTCAGCTGGCGGCCATGCTTTCAGTCGTTCCGGGGACAAGCATGCTGGTGGAAAATATCTTTGAGAACCGTTTTATGGTGGCAGACGAACTGAAACGTATGGGCGCCAGGATCAAGGTGGAAGGCCGGATCGCGGTCATAGAAGGAGTAAGCTGCCTGGAAGGCACCCAGGTCAAGGCGACAGACCTGCGCGCGGGCGCCGCCCTTATTGTGGCTGGATTAATCGCCACCGGGGAGACGGAAATCTGCAACGCTAGTTTTATTGACAGGGGCTACCACAACCTGGAGGAAAAATTGAGGAATCTGGGGGCTTCCATCAGGAGACACTAAAAAAAGCGTGGCGACACGCTTTTATTTTTGTAGCTTTTCGAACATTGTGGATAAGTGTAGAATTATGATATGGAAGCAAATGGTAAGAAGCGAGTAGAAACAATTACAATAAAAAAGGTATTTGCTGACCACTGGGAAGGATTTAGGAAAACTAATCTGCATAAGATTCCCAGGGATATGATTGAGAGTGTCACGGAATCTGTTGAAAAAATGTTAAGGTGCGGTGACCCTCGATACGGCTTTATTAAGTATATGTGCCCTGAGTGCGGGAAGCATCAAAGGGTTATAGGATTTTCCTGTAAGAGCCGGTTCTGCAGCCGATGCGGTAAGGTTTATATAGATAATTGGGTAAACAAACAGGTTGAAATAGGAGGGTTTTGACGGATTTTGTGAGGAATTGTTATTTTGCAAGTTAAGGTTTGTGGTAAAATTAGATTAGTTATTTATCCTGCGAACGATTTTTGGTGATAATAATTGAGGATAGTATCTTTGGAATGGGATACGGCAAACATTACTCATATAGCCCGACATAACATTAGCCCTGATGAACTTGAAGAAGCGGTTTTTGATTACCCCGGGCTTTGGGAACGAGGTCGAACCGGCCGTTACTACCTTTTAAGCAGGACACTGTCCGGAAGGTATATTTTCGCAGTGTTTGAATATCTAAAAAGCGGATTGGCTAGGCCGGTTACAGCGCGTGACATGACCGATACAGAAAAACGCCGTTATGAAAGGAGGCGCGGAGAATGAGCAAAAAAATCCCTTACTTTAAAAGTGAAGAAGAGGAGATAAAATTTTGGGATGAACATTCTCTTAGTGAATTTGACGATGATCTTGAAGAGGTCAAAGTAGAGTGTATTAGAGACAATGATATACTGCCTGTCAGGCTGGATCATGATGACATCCAACATATAAAGAAGCTCGCCCAAAAAAAGGGCCTTACGCAAGGCACTCTTGCCCGTTTATGGATCAAAGAAAGACTAATACAGGAAAAGAAAATGTTGTAAAATCACAATCAACATTCATTCTTGTGCAGGATCGGTGTTAATTCATTGGGTTTTGATACCACTGGAAGGCGATATATGCTCAGTTTTCTTAACTTTGGTTGCGATTGTGGGAGAGAAATGTTATATACGGGTGAAACCGAGGATAGAGATAGACCATAGCTAAACCTATCCCCGGTTTAATTAAGTCGCCCGATAGGGTGAATTTGTTCTTGGGAGGAATTATGTTTCATGTTACCATCCTGGCAGTGGGGCGGCTCAAGGAGAAATACCTGACTGAAGCAGCGGGCGAATATCTGAAACGGCTCTCTGCTTATGCCAGGGTTGAAGTTGTTGAGGTGAGTGACGAGAGTTTTGCTGAAAGCCTCTCCCCGCTGGATTTAGCTAAAATAAAGGAAAGAGAAGGAGAGCGGCTCTTGAAGCGCTTGCGGCAGGGCACTTTTATGATTGCTCTTGACCTGCGGGGAAAACAGTTTTCCTCTGAAGAGATGGCGGGGATATTAGGCCGGAAAGCGCTGGGAGGGCAGGGTGATCTGACTTTCATTATCGGCGGCGCCCTGGGACTGTCCAAAAATGTTCTGGAGCGCGCCGACTTGAGGATTTCCTTTTCAAGGATGACCTTTCCGCACCAGCTGATGCGCGTTATTTTGCTGGAGCAAATATACCGCTGGTTTAAAATTTACAGAAAAGAGCCATACCACTATTAAAAGGAATACAATTCCATTTGCGACAGCATGTCTTTATTCCATGAGGCTATTGCATTTTGGCAGGCTCCATGCTATTATTACCTTAAGCACCATCCCTATAGTGACATTGGTTTAGTTGCAAGCAAGAGCAATTCGGAAGGTATTTCGGGTACATTGCAAGTAGTTTGACCAGTCCTAGGATAGTGTTTTTTGTATCTGGTTTTAAGTAAAGGTTAATTTAGGTAAGGATGATCTGAAGGAAATTGAGTGTGACCAATCTCGCAGGTTCGTTTCGGAAAATTGATTTTAGCCGGTCAATAATCAGAATAACCCCAGGATCCGCTAGACTATAGGGACGGTTGCTTTGGAGAGAAGGCGCAGGCCTTCTCTCTTTTTGGCGGTTAAATCCGGTTGACTGAGAGATTTGACCATGGTATCTTTTAACATATGACTTTTTAATCAATTAAGGGATAATACCTTATATATAAAGCAGCGGGAGGTGCGGTTATTGCCTGGTATCAACATTAAAGACAGGGAAATAGAAGTTGACGACGAAGGTTTTTTAATAGACCCGGATGACTGGAGCGAAGACCTTGCTGTCGCTTTAGCTTCGCGGGAAGGGATTACTCTTACAGAGGACCATTGGAAAATAATCCGCTATCTGCGTGATTATTACAATGAGTTCCAGATCGCCCCGATGATCCGGAAGCTTTGCAAAGATACTGGCTACAGCTTAAAACAAATTTATGAATTGTTCCCCGCCGGTCCGGCTAAGGGCGCGTGCAAACTGGCCGGCCTGCCGAAACCGGCCGGCTGCGTGTGATTTTTATGGGGAACTGTGTTTTCCAAGTTAAAGATAGTTAATCATTTGCCCCGGCGGGTTAAACCCGGTCCGGGGTATTTGTTTTTTACAGCTTACATAAAAATTGCAATAACAGAAAAAATACTATTGAAAGCCAGGAGGTGAGAAATCATCGATAAGAAATTTTCGTATGCCGGGTATAAGTTTATTCTGTGCATGGTATGCCTGCTTGTGCTTTTGGGCTTAGTTGTGTTCACACAGGGGCGGCAGGCGGCGGAGGCGGAGGCGCTTTACTGGGGGAGCAGCGGAGACGAGGTTTTCCAGGTGCAGCAGAAACTCAGCCAGTGGGGTTATTACCAAGGCCCGCTTGACGGTTATTATGGAGACGAAACCTACCGGGCGGTGCAGAATTTCCAGCGTAATAACGGAATTCCAGTGGATGGTGTGGCAGGCGGGGCGACCCTTGCCGCGCTTGGTCTGAGCAGACAGGAGGCCATGCCTGCTGTGTCAAGGGGAGCGGCAACAGACAGAGGTGACATAGGCATACTGGCACGGGTGATCGAGGGAGAGGCCGCTGACGAGCCGCTTCTGGGCAAAGTAGCTGTCGGAGCGGTGATTATGAACAGGACCAAAAGCGCTTCTTTTCCCCACACTATAAGTGGTGTGATTTTTCAGGATCACGCTTTCGAGTCTATCAGCAACGGCCAGGCCTACCGGCCATTAAGCCAGGAGTCAATAGAGGCTGCCCAGATGGCTATGAGCGGGTATGATCCCACCGGTGGCGCGATTTTTTTCTGGAACCCGGCCAAACCGGTAAACCCGTGGATTTGGTCAAGAAATGTAATCACGCAGATTGGCAATCATGTCTTTGCACGGTAATGGGGGGATATTTGTGAGAAAGTGGATGATCCTGTCGGCTGTGGCCAGCTTTTTAGTGATCGCCGCGACCGGCGCGTGGGGCTACAGCCAGGCCCGGGCCAGCCGCGACCTGGAGAACTTTTTAAACAATAAATACCAGAGAGCTTTCTATGACATGACTGGTCAGGTGCAGAACCTGGAAGTGCTTTTATCCAAAAGTATGGTTGCCACCGACCCGCGCCTCGACGCGTCACTGTTAATGGATATCCGGCAACAGGCCGCCTTTGCCCAGTCCAACCTTGGGCAATTGCCGCTGAACGACGCGCTGGCGGGCCGTACAGCCAAGTTTCTAACTCAGGTGGGTGATTATGCTGGCAGCTTAGCGGGGCAGATAAACAGGGGTGATAATGTCGACTCCAAAAACTGGGATACCTTGAACAGCCTGTACCAGCAGTCAATGGAGCTAAACAAGGAACTGCAGGGTGTGCAGTATAACGTTGCCCAAAACAACTTTTACTTTGGAGAACTTGTCCGGCAGATTAGAAAGAACCTGCAGCAGAACCCGGATAACCTGGCGGTAACTGATTTTCAAGCTATGGATAGAAGGATGCAGCAGTACCCGTCTCTGATTTATGACGGCCCCTTTTCAGAACACCTGGAGCGGACTGAACCCAGGTATTTGGACGGGTTGGCGGAGGTAAGCCCCGCTGAAGCGCCAAACAAGGCGTTGTCATACATAGACAGGCAGCCTGGTGTGGCATACAATGCCGCTGTAAAAGGCACGGCGCAGGGCCGCATCCCGGCTTACAGGGTCGAGGTTACCCCGGACGGAGACAGTACACGCGCAACGGTCCTGGATATCTCAAAAAAAGGTGGAAAATTGATCTGGGCTTTGAACTCCCGTCCGGTGGCAAATCAGACGGTTGACCTTGATACGGCGCGGCAAAAGGCTTTAACTTATCTAAAAAACCATGGTTTTGGTGAAATGCAGGCAACCTATTTTACCCGTCATGGTAATTCCGTTACTTATAATTTTGCGGCAGCCCAGAACAGCGTTGTTTTATACCCGGATTTGGTTAAAGTGACGGTAGCGCTGGACAACGGTGAGGTTACCGGCGCTGAAACCTCGGGCTACCTGATGTCACACCGCACACGCGACTTGCCTCAGGCCAAAATAACACCTGAGCGCGCCAGGGGAACGATTAACTCCCGCCTGCAGGTTACCGGCGGCGGAAAACTGGTATTGATACCCCTTGGGGCGGATGATGAAAAACTTGCTTATGAATTTCAGGGCAAACTTGGTGAGGATACTTACCTGGTCTATGTAAACGCTGTTGACGGCAGGGAAGAAAATGTGCTTAAACTGATTGACACTCCCGGCGGCGTTTTAACCATGTGATTTGGCTCACATCTCACTTCCCACGGCCCAATTGTGTTATAATCGCTTTATGATTACGCACATTCACTATATCAGCATTGTATCAGTCATTATTTTAGTTGTTTTTGCAGGTGTATACTCTACACGCTTTGTTCGCACCGCGGAGGATTTTTCTGTAGGCGGCAGGCAAATAGGGCCCTCCCTGGTGGGAGGCTTTCTGATTGGGGCCTTTATAGGAGGAACCTCAACCATAGGGACAGCCCAGTTGGCCTTTCAATATGGTATCAGCGCGATATGGTTTACCCTGGGCGGCGGTCTGGCTTGTTTTGTTCTGGGTTTATTTCTGGTAGAGCCGCTGAGGTCCCGCAAGGTGGACACTGTTGCCCAGTATCTGGCTGCTGCATATGGTGAATCGGTACGGCCATGGGTGGCTATTTATACATCCGCCGGGATGTTTATACAGGTTGCCGCCCAGGGGTTGTCGGCTGTGCCGGTTCTGACCAGCCTGTTCCCTGTCTCGCCGCAGCTCGCGGCAGTGTTTTTTACTCTGGCGCTGTTAATCTTTATTATGTTTGGAGGGGTTTGGGGGGCCAGCCTGATTGGCTTGATTAAACTTTTCTTGATCTACGCCGTCTTGTTTATTGCAGGATTAACCAGTTATCATCTATTGGGTGGTTTTCAGGGGGCCAGGCAGTCATTCCCTGACGGCGCCTGGTTTTCATTGTTTCCACAGGGTGTGGGAAAAGAGCTGGCCTCAGGCTTTTCTGTAATAGTGGGCTTTATTTCCACCCAGACCTATCTTCAGCCCGTTTTTTCAGCAAAAAACGCGCGGTCCGCAAGGCTGGGAGTCTTTTTAGCCGGGCTTTTAATACCCATTGCGGGACTGATAGCGACATTAATAGGTTTATACATGCGTACTGTGCGGCCTGAAATTGAGCCTGGGAGCGCCCTGCCGCTGTTTCTAGCCGGTCACCTTAATCCCTGGCTGAGCGGTGTAGCCTTTGGCACCCTGCTTATATCATTATTTATGACCGGCGCGGCACTTACCCTGGGTATTAGTACAGTACTCACCCATGATATTTATTGCCGGCTGCGGCCTCTTGCCGGTGACAGGAAAATATTGCTGTCATCCCGGGTGATGGTGGTTCTGGTAAGTATGTTCAGTCTCTTGTTTGTTCTTATCAACATAAAAACCCTGATCCTGAAGTGGGCGTTTTTATCAATGACCCTCCGCGGTGTAACAGTTTTTGCCCCCTTGGTTGCCGCAGTTTTTGCCGCGGGGAAAATACTCCCCGGGGCAGGATTAAGGGCTGTTATTATAGCACCGCTTATGGCCTTGCTGTGGGCTTTTATTTTCCCCCGGTCAGTAGATCCTCTCTATGTCGGTATGGGTCTTTCAGTGGCAATCATGCTCACCGGCAGCCATTTTGGACGTGGGAAGTGGGACGTGAGACGTGAGATTGAAGGATAGTCTTAAGGGTAAAACACTTTAAAGGAATAACCTAACAGTACGAAGGCATTGAACAGAAGAGATGTATCCATATTTTAGACCGGGATGGAATACCCGGAAGTCTCACGTCCCACTTCTCAATTCTCACGTCTAAATATTGCCTGTTGACTCCCCTGGTGGCGCGTGCTATAATAGCTTCAATTTTATTTGACAAGGCGATGAAGGGGAAGAATGTCGCTGATAATCACCAGCGAGCCGGGGTATGGTGTAAGCCCGGCGGAGGAAAGCGACCGGGCCGCCTCTGATGCCGCAGGCTGAAAACGAAAGTAAGCTGAGCCGGGTTGCCTCCGTTAACGGGTTAGAGAGGGCTGACAGGCAGTTATCTGTCTGCAGTCAACTAGGGTGGTACCGCGAGATAGACTCCCGTCCCTTTGTGAGGACGCGGGGTTTTTTATTTGCATTTTTGAAAGGAGAATGTCGGGTGAAGGAGATTCTTGAACTTCTTGAAAACGACGCCAGGTTAACCCCAAAAACAATAGCAGTCATGCTGAATAAGAAAGAAGAAGAAGTGGAGCAGGCCATTAAGGAACTTGAAGAAAGAAAAGTAATTGTAGGCTACCAGACCCTGGTTGACTGGGAGAAGGTAGGCGAGGAAAAGGTTTCAGCCATTATTGAAGTAAAAATTACGCCCCAGCGGGATATAGGATATGATGCCGTTGCCATGCGGATTTGCCGTTTCCCGGAAGTAAAAACTGTACGCCTGATGTCGGGGGCTTATGACCTGATCGTTGTAATAGAAGGCCAGACTATGCGGGAAGTGGCAACCTTTGTAACTCAAAAACTGGCCTCGATTGAACACGTGTTGAGCACAGCCACCCATTTTGTGCTCAAGAATTATAAGTATAACGGCATTATTATGGATGACGGTGAAGAGGACAGGAGGTTGATGGTGACCCCATGACAAAGCAATCTAACTGGCTTGACAGGATAAATCCAACAGTGCGGAGCATTCAGCCTTCAGGGATCAGGCGTTTTTTTGACCTGGTGGCTGAAATGAAGGGTGTTGTTTCATTAGGAGTTGGCGAACCTGATTTTGTAACTCCCTGGCATATCAGAGAAGCCTGTGTTTATTCTCTGGAAAAGGGTTATACCATGTACACTTCCAACCACGGCCTGCTTGAGCTAAGGGAAGAAATTGCCCGTGACCTGTCTTCCAGTTACAGGGTTTCCTATAACCCGCGGGAAGAGATTTTAATAACCGTGGGCGTGAGTGAAGCATTTGACCTGGCTATGCGCACGGTCCTGTGCCCGGGGGATGAGGTGCTGATCCCGGCGCCTTCTTATGTTTCCTACGCTCCTGTTACCCTGATGACCGGAGCTGTGCCTGTATATTTAAGCACTTCGATGGAAAGCGGTTTCCAGGTGAGCCCGGAAATGGTGGAAAAGGCCATTACCCCCCAAACCAAGGTTTTGCTCCTGTGCAACCCGAACAACCCCACCGGGTCAACCATTGACCGGAAAAGACTCCTGGAAATTGCCGAAATTGCCAGGGCTCATGATTTAATCGTTGTTTCCGATGAAATTTACGGCAGGCTCACCTATGTGGGCGAGCATACCTGTATTCCATCCCTGCCTGGTATGCGCGACCGCACCATCTTACTTAACGGTTTTTCCAAGTCACACGCCATGACCGGCTGGCGGATAGGATACGCCGCGGGGCATCCCGACTTTATTTCAGCCATGACCAAGATCCACCAGTATACCATGCTTTGCGCCCCCATTACCGCACAGGTTGCCGCGCTGGAAGCTTTGAAAAACGGGAAAAGCGGCATGCATAAAATGGTGGAGCACTATAACCACCGCCGCCGCCTGGTAATGCAAGCATTCCGGGAAATAGGCCTGCCCTGCAGCGAGCCCCGCGGCGCGTTTTACGCCTTTCCCGAAATCAGGAGCACAGGGCTTTCTTCGGAAGATTTTGCCCAGCAGCTGTTGAAAGAGGAAAAAGTGGCTGTTGTTCCCGGCAACGCCTTCGGCGAACAGGGAGAAGGGTTTATCCGCTGTTCTTACGCCGCTTCTGTGGATGATTTGACCGAGGCTTTCAGGCGTATGAACAGCTTTGTTAAGAGAAGGGTGAATAAAGGAAAGATTTTAACCTTTTCATTTGGTAAAAATGAGTCTAAAAAAGAAGGAATTTGTCAGACGGTATAGAACATATTGGGGTCTGATTATTCACAGGCAGCTTTTTTTTTGCAGTGAATAATTAAAAAAGTAGTTTGGGAGGACAGTAGAAAAGTGGCTTTATCAATTATTTTAACCCTGCTGCCAATTGCGCTCATAGTAGTGTTGATGACCTGGCGGCGGATGGCGGCCGATGTCAGCGGGACAGCCGGGTGGATCCTGGCCCTGGTTATCGCCGTTATTTTTTTTAACACTTCACTTGAGGTAGGTCTCCGGGCCAGCCTGGCGGGTATAATATCATCATTCCCGGTATCTCTGATGGTGCTGACCTCAATCTTGCAAATCACCTTTATGGAATCGACCGGCGCGATTAAAAGAATAGTGGTGTTTGTGAAAACCCTGGCCCCGGCTGATAAAGCAGTGCAGATCATGCTGTTGAACGTGGGGGCCGGTACTCTGCTGGTTTCTATCGGCGCCACTCCGGTGTCAATACTGCCGCCGATCCTGGCGGCATTAGGCTATTCGACATTTGTGGCCGTAGCCCTTCCCGCCATCGGGTTTGACGCCTTATGCACCTTTGCGCTGCTCGGCGCGCCGCTGGTTGCTTTTTCTGATTTAACCGGAACGCCCTTGATTGAATCAGCCCAGGTTTTTGCCAAGTTCTTGCCCATCATTTCCCCTTTAATCGGTTTTGGTATGCTTTGGATAGTGGGTAAATACAAACTGATGAGGGAGGGGTTTGTTCCCTGCTTGCTGGCCGGGCTCACCAACGGCGGTATGGCCGTTGCCATGAGCTACACACCCTTTTTAAAAAATGGTGTTGTATTAACCGGGGTGGTATCCGGTTTTGTCACTATTCTGGTGATGCTGCTTTACTTGAAGCTTCTGGGCCGGCCGGTTATTGACAGGACTATTTTAACGAAAGAAGACCTTTCTGTGGAAAAAGGCATGAGCCTGTCTAAAGCATTGTCTCCCTGGCTGATCCTGATTGCGGCGCTGTTTTTCATCAACTATTTCCCGCCCTTAAAAGACCTGCTGTTTACCAGGTATGCCATGCCTGTGTATGTAATACCGGGACAAAAAATCGTTACCAGGATGATCTGGAACGCCTATACCTGGGTTTTGATCAGCACCATAGTTGCCGCGCTGTGGCTCAGGCCGTCCGGCGACATGGTTAAATTTACGTTGGGCAAGTGGCTGAAGCGGGCGCTCAGGCCTACCTTTTCTGCCGCCATATTCTTTGCGATTGCCTTTGTGATGAACAACTCCGGCCTGCAAAACCTGGGCGGCGGCGTTTATAAGATCGTTGACCAAAATTCGAACATGATCTGGGTCCTGGCCCATGCGTCGGCGCTGGCGTTTGGCTCAGCCTACCCGTTCATCAGCAGTTTCCTGGGCCTCTTCGGCGGGTTTGTCACCGGCAGCGAGGCTTCAACCATCGCCATGTTTACCAAGTACCACATCCTGACCTCACAGATGCTCAAAGTCAACGCCCTGGTAGTAACCGCGGTAACCGCCATCGGCGGCGGCCTGGCCAGTGTCATTTCCCCCGCCAAACTGCAAAACGCGGCTGCCACTATTGACGCGCTTGGTATAGAAAGCGAAGTAATCAAGACAGCTTTCATCATATCTATCATCATGACCTTTGTGGCCGGCATCATAGCCGTGCTTTTCGCGCAAATTATATAAGCTGTCATTTGCCCCTTGTCCGGCCGGAGTATTTCTGCTAAACTTTTAACTGAAATTACTGTTAATTATGTTGTGATCGAACCGGTTCGGCCAAGTTCCAGCTTGCCGCACCGGGTTTTTATATTGAGAGATCGTATTTTTGCGGAGGTGATATTATTTGAAGGAGCTTCTTTCGGGCAATGAAGCCATTGCCAGAGGCGCTTTTGAATCCGGCGTGACAGTCGCCGCGGCATACCCGGGCACGCCCAGCACGGAGATATTAGAAAATTTTGCGCGCTACCCGGGTGTTTACGCGGAGTGGGCGCCTAACGAAAAAGTCGCCATGGAAGTTGGTATCGGTTCCTCACTGGCCGGCGCCCGTACACTGGTGGCCATGAAACATGTCGGAGTCAACGTGGCCGCAGACCCCCTGCTGACCTTTGCCTATACTGGTGTGAACGGGGGTTTTGTCCTGGTCTCAGCGGACGACCCCGGTATGCACAGCTCGCAGAATGAACAAGACAACCGGCACTACGCGAAATTTGCCAAGATACCGCTGCTGGAGCCGTGCGACAGCCAGGAGGCCAGGGACATGGTGGGCCTGGCCCTGGAAATAAGCGAGCAGTTCGACACGCCTGTTATGCTCAGGACCACTACCAGGGTGGCCCACTCGCAGAGTTTTGTTGAAACGGGAAACCCCAGGCCGGGCACTACCCGCGGCTACGTTAAAAACGCCCCAAAATACCTGATGGTGCCTGCTTTCGCCAAGATGCGCCGGGCCGCCCTGGAAGTAAGAATGGCGGGCCTCAGGGAGTATTCTGAGACAAGCCGGTTGAACTTTATTGAATGGCGTGACCGGGCAGTAGGTGTTATTACCAGCGGTATCAGCTACCAGTATGTGCGGGAGGCTTTGCCGGACGCTTCTGTTCTTAAGCTGGGGCTGACCAACCCGCTGCCGGAAGGCTTGATCAGGCAGTTCGCCGCCGGTGTGAACCGGCTGATTGTGGTTGAAGAGCTGGAACCCTTTATCGAAGATCAGGTCAAAGCCATGGGACTGGCGGTATCCGGCAAGGAACTTATCCCCAACTCCGGTGAACTTGATGCCGGGATGATCTCCGAAAAATTTGTTGAGGCGGGAATAAAGCCGGCTTTGCCGGATAGTATGGTAAAACCTGACCTGCAAGACGCGCCGGGAGTCCCCGGCAGACCGCCGGTATTGTGCCCGGGCTGTCCCCACAGGGGCATGTTTTACGTGCTTAAACGCCTCAAGCTGAACGTAACGGGCGACATCGGCTGCTATACATTAAGCGGGCTGCCGCCCCTGGAAGCGATGGACTGCTGTGTCTGTATGGGCGCCAGCATCGGCGCGGCACATGGTATGGGCAAAGCCGACCCCGCGCTGGCAGGCCGTACAGTGGCGGTGATCGGTGACTCCACCTTCCTTCACTCGGGCATCACCGGGCTGTTGAACATGGTCTATAATAAAGGCGCCGGCACCGTGATTATCCTGGACAACCGTACTACCGCTATGACCGGCCACCAGCAGCACCCCGGCACAGGATTGTCCTTAATGGGTGAGGTTGCTCCGGCTGTTGACTTAGAAACGCTGGTGAGGGCGCTGGGCGTTAAGCGGGTAAGAGTGGTTGACCCGTTAGACCTGGCTGAAACCAAAAAGGCTGTGCAGGAAGAGACTGAAGCCGGTGAGCCCTCAGTGATTATCGCACGCAGGCCCTGCGTCCTTTTATCTAAGGCAGTTGAGCCTGCTGTTGAGGCCCTGCCGGACAAATGTATAGGCTGCAAGGCATGTATCCGTCTCGGCTGCCCGGCCATCCTAATGAAAGAGAAAACAGCCAGGGTGCATCCGCTGGCCTGTACAGGCTGCGGCCTGTGCCCCCAGGTGTGCCCCGAGGCGGCTCTGGTGAAAGGGGGAAAGACAGGTGCTTAAGCCGGTTGATATTTTGATGGTTGGTGTCGGCGGCCAGGGGACTATACTGGCCAGCAGGATTCTGGCTGTGGCAGCTCAGGAAGCGGGCTATGACATAAAAGTATCTGAAATACACGGAATGGCCCAGCGTGGCGGCAGTGTGGTCACCCAGGTGCGTCTGGGCGAAAAAGTGTACGCCCCACTGATTCCCGCGGGAGGGGCGGATGTGCTGCTGGCATTTGAAAAACTGGAGGGGTTGCGACTCCTTGCCTCACTCAAGCCGGGCGGCACGATAATCATCAACGAGCAGGAAATCCCCCCGGTGCCTGTACTGACGGGAGCTGCTGAATATCCGCAGAACATACTTGAGTATATCCGTTCCAAAGCGCCCGGCATGATGTCGGTGGACGCCCACAGTATCGCCAAAGAATGCGGCAATGCCAAGGCCGCCAATGTGGTGCTCCTGGGTGTAATAGCCCGCAGCCTCCCGATAGGACGGGAGATATGGGAAAAAGCGCTCAGCCGGCGTGTACCGTCCAAGCTGCTGGAAGTGAACAAAGCCGCCTTTGCCGCCGGATATGACTATAAGCAATAAAAATAATTAATTAAAATGATTATACCGTTAGCTCAGTGAAAAGAAAAACAATTCTGAATTGGATCCTGGGTGGAAGAAAATGGATAAAAATACCGCATGCCGGTAAGGGGGTTAATTCATACATATGAGCGGGATAGTTGATGAGATCCGGGTGAATTTGTCAAAAGCTCTGGAGAGCTCGCTGCAGGCGGCACGCGCCGGCGGGTCTATCAAGGTCGAGCAGGTACCTGCTTTTTCTGTGGAAGTGCCGCGTGAAAAAGAACATGGTGATTTTGCCACCAATCTGGCCCTGCTGCTGGCGAAGCCCGCCAGGATGGCGCCGCGCAAGGCTGCGGAGATACTGGCTCAAAACTTTTCACTGCCCTGGGTGGAAAAAGTGGAAATTGCCGGCCCAGGTTTTATTAATTTTTACCTGAACCCGGGCTGGGTTTACCAGGCCTTGCCCCGGATTGTCGCCCAAGGCGGGGATTATGGCCGGGTGAACCTGGGAGAAGCTAAGAAAGTCCAGGTTGAGTTTGTCAGCGCCAATCCAACGGGACTTCTGCATATGGGCAACGCGCGCGGCGCGGCGCTGGGTGACAGCATCGCCGCCATTCTTGATTTTGCCGGTTATGATGTTACCCGTGAATTCTATATTAATGACGCCGGCAACCAGATCGAGAATTTCGGGCTTTCCCTGGAAGCCCGCTACCTGCAACTGCTGGGGCAGGATGTGCCGGTGCCGGAGGATGGATACCACGGGGAAGATATCCTGGCGTCCGCCATAGCCTTTAAGGAAAAACATGGTGACAACTATGCCGGCGCCCCGCCGGAGGAGCGCCGCCCCGCACTGGTGGCTTTTGCTTTGGAGGAGAAGCTGAAGGCCATTAAAAAATCCCTGGCCGATTTCGGTGTGCATTATGATGTCTGGTTCTCTGAGCAGTCTCTGTACGATGACGGCTCCATTGATAAAACCCTGGACTTTTTGAAAGAGCGCGGCTATATCTACGAGAGTGAAGGAGCCCAGTGGTTTAAAGCGACTAATTTTGGCGTAGAAAAAGACGAGGTGGTAGTGCGGTCGAACGGCATTCCCACTTACTTCGCTTCTGATATCGCCTACCACCGCAACAAGTACCAGAGAGGTTTTGAGTGGGTGATAGATATCTGGGGGGCTGACCACCACGGTCATGTGCCCCGGATGAAAGCCGCGGTGAAAGCCCTGGGTTTTGAACCTGCCTCTTTGGAAGTGGTGATCATGCAGTTGGTCCGGCTGTACAAGGGGGGCGAGATAGTACGTATGTCCAAACGCTCCGGCCAGTTTGTGACCCTGGAGGAGCTTGTCGCCGAGGTGGGCCGGGACGCGGCCCGCTACTTCTTTGTCATGCGCGGCTCAGACAGCCATCTGGATTTCGACCTGGACCTGGCCAAAGCGGAAACCAACGAGAACCCGGTGTATTACATCCAGTACGCCCACGCCCGCATCTGCAGTATTTTAAGGCAGTACGCGGAGCAGGGCGGACATATGCCGGATCCCTCCCAGGCGAATTTTAATTTACTAAAAGAAGAGTATGAACTGGCACTGGCCAGGAAACTCGCGGACTTTCCGGAAGAAGTGGCCTCCGCCGCTTCCGGCCTGGCGCCGCAGCGCATCGCCCGCTACCTGCATGAATTGGCTGGCCTGCTGCACAGTTTTTACAACAGCCACAGGGTGATTACCAGCGATCAGGCCCTTTCCGAGGCCCGATTGATACTGGTCGAAGCCACGAAAATTACCCTGAAAAATGCCCTCGGCCTGCTTGGCCTGACCGCGCCGGAGAGAATGTAAAAGAGGGAACGCATCAAATTTTTAAACGCTCTATTGACTCGTATACTTATAAAAAGATAGAATGGGAGAGGCAGTTTTAAAATGCCTGACTACCATATAATAACAGGAGGCTGACCATGGCCAAATTCGTTTTTGTTACCGGCGGGGTGGTCTCTTCGTTGGGTAAGGGGATAACAGCCGCCTCCCTGGGGCGCCTTTTAAAAAGCCGCGGCCTGAAGGTGGCTATCCAGAAGTTGGACCCTTATATCAACGTGGACCCGGGCACAATGAGCCCTTATCAGCATGGGGAAGTTTTCGTCACCGAAGATGGCGCCGAAACGGATCTGGACCTGGGACACTATGAGCGCTTTATTGACATAAATATCTCCCGCAGCTGCAATGTTACGACCGGTGGTATTTACAGCGCGGTAATCAATAAAGAACGCCGGGGTGATTTCCTCGGCGGCACGGTTCAAGTAATCCCTCATATCACCAACGAAATTAAGGAGCAGGTCCGCCGCGTGGCCACCGAATCCAACGCAGACGTGATCATCACCGAAATCGGAGGCACCGTGGGCGATATTGAATCGCTCCCGTTTCTGGAAGCGATTCGCCAGTTAAAAAGCGACCTGGGCAAGCGGAACACGGTGTACATTCACGTGACCCTGGTTCCTTACCTGCGCGCCGCCAATGAGCTTAAAACAAAACCTACCCAGCACAGCGTCAAGGAATTAAGGAGCATAGGCATCCAGCCCGATGTTATTGTTTGCCGGACAGAAAAACCCTTGACCAAAGATATGGAAGAAAAACTGGCTTTGTTCTGTGACATTGATAAGGAGGCGGTGATCCAGGCTGTAGACGCGCCGTCTATTTATGAAGTGCCTTTGATGCTTGAGGAAGAAGGTCTGGCCGATATAGTCCTGGAAAAGCTGGGTGTAACTACGGCTTTGCCCAACCTGACCGACTGGCGGGAAATGGTGGTCAGGCTGAAAAACCTGCGCTACCAGGCTACAATAGGGCTTGTGGGCAAATATGTGTCCCTGCACGACGCTTACCTGAGTGTGGCCGAGTCTTTGCGCCATGCCGGCTTTTACCACGGCAGCGCCATTGATATAAGGTGGATTAATTCGGAGGAAGTGTCGCGTGCCGATGCTGAGGAAATGCTGAGGGATGTCGACGGTATCCTGGTGCCGGGCGGTTTTGGAGACCGTGGTATTGAAGGAAAGATTGAGGCCATTCGTTTTGCCCGTGAAAACAATGTGCCATATTTGGGGCTTTGCCTTGGCATGCAGCTGGCGGTGGTGGAGTTCTCACGCAACGTAATTGGCTGGCTTGACGCCAACAGCACTGAGTTTAATCCCGCTACCAATTATCCGGTGATCGACCTGCTGCCGGAACAAAAAGACCTGGACCAAAAAGGCGGCACGATGCGGCTTGGCAAGTATCCCTGCAAGCTTCAGCCGGGCACCCTGGCCTATCACTGCTATGGTCAGGATACTATTGAAGAAAGACACCGGCACCGTTATGAACTGAATAACACTTACCGCGACGAACTCGCTCAAAAAGGCCTGGTGTTCAGCGGAACTTTGCCCAGCGGCTACCTGGTGGAGATTGTGGAGCTGCCGGGCCATCCCTGGTTTTTGGCCACCCAGTTTCACCCGGAATTCAAGTCCCGCCCGAACCGGCCTCACCCGTTGTTCAGGGAGTTTATCGGAGCTTCCCTGAAATATAAAGAGTCTAAACTAATAGATTTTTAGTCCGGGCAGCTTTGGATAAAACCAAAGCTTTTTTCTATTGGCAGGAGTAGTATTTTACAGTGTTTTAAGGGTAGAATCTGGTTATGACAGGACAATAACATGGTGGGGAGGATGGACAATTTATGAAAAAAGTTATTGCCGGGATTGTGTTGGGAGTGATTGCTCTTTCTCTGGTCATTGCCTTAGCCGTGAAACCGGGCAACAAGGCGTCTGCCGGCGCCGGAGCGAGAAGCGGAGAAGTAGGGGTTATTTACATAGAAGGAGCGATCACCAGTGACCGGAGTGGGAGCGGGCTTTGGGAATCCCAAGCAGGTTCCGGGGAAATTGCCTCCGCTTTAAGGGAAGCGGCCAGAGACCCGGCACTAAAGGCTGTGGTGATCAGGTTGAACAGCCCCGGCGGTACAGCGGCGGCAGCCCAGGAAATAGGCGCTGAACTGGAACGTCTCAGAAAATCAGGTAAGATAGTAGTTGCTTCCATGGGAGACACGGCAGCATCGGGGGCTTACTGGATAGCCGCCGGGGCGGACCAAATTGTGGCCAATCCCGGAACCCTGACCGGCAGTATCGGAGTAATCATGGAACGCCTGGATTTACAAGGCCTGTACGGGAAAATCGGCGCTGACACGGAAACATTTAAAAGCGGTCCTTACAAGGACATGGGATCTTCCACCAGGTCGTCAACTCCTGAGGAAAGGGCTATCTACCAGTCCATGATCGACGATATTTACAGCCAGTTTATTGATCACGTGGCGCAGGGCAGGCATAAAGACGCCGCTGAGATCAGGCCGCTGGCCGACGGCAGGGTCTTTACAGGCCGGCAGGCCAAGGAACTTGGTTTGGTTGACCAGCTTGGCGACTTTCACGACGCCGTTCTATTAGCCGGCAGCCTGGCTGGTATTCAGGGAGAACCGGCCATTGTGGAATTGGGACAAAAGAATATTTTCCGCGAATTATTCGCCGGCTCCGGCGGGCAAACTTTTTGGGGGGTGGCAGGGTCCCTCCTGTCAAGCCGGGGAGAAGACAGAAACACCATTAATCTAAAATGATCACCTGGAAGGAGGATAATGCTATGAATGAAGATCCTGGTACGGAAAAGACAGAAACTAATGATGACCAGGGCAGACAAGAGCCGGTAAGTTTAAATACAGACACTGCGGCAGAAAACAACAGCATTGCAGCTGACCCGCCAGGCGGCAGCCAAGAATCAACCCCGGGTTTTTTGGAGCTCTTTTATGGTGTGCTTTTTGAACCGGTTAAAACAATGAAAACAGTAGCTGGAGCGCCGCCGCTCGGCCTGGTGGCGATCGTAGTCACTATCCTTATCCTTCTGGGCACAACCATGGGATACCTCACTTTGTCAAGAGTTTTGGAGCAAAGCCTGCAGGCATCCGGCCTGGAACAACTTCTGCCGGTGTTGCGGGTAATGGCGCCCTTCTGGGTGATTTTATCACTTCTTATAGGTTATGTGAAATGGTTCGGCTACAGTGCGGTTTTGCACCTGATCGCCGACCTCCTGGGGGGCCGGGGCAGCGCCAGGGGCGTTTTTGCCGCAGTCGGCCTGGCCGGCTTGCCGTCGGCCGTATTAATACCCTTTCAGTTTTTAGGATACTGGTTCGGGATGGGGAACACAGCTGTAACCATATTATTGGGTCTGGCCGGGCTGGCGGTATGGATCTGGAGTATTATCCTGATGGTGATTGGTGTCGGGGCAGTGCACCGGCTGTCTGCAGGCCGTTCGGTTTTAACGGTGCTGACACCTTTTCTGGCGCTGGTCTTATTTGGAATTTTCCTGTTCATTGCACTGCTGGTAATAGCTGTTTCCTTGCCTTATAACGCTAATTTACCCGGTTACTTCTAAAAATCAGATTCATAATATTTATTCCGCCCCTGGAGGAAATTTGTAAATGCCGGAGAATGTTTATTGTTACTTTTCCTTTCTAGTAACGGAAGGAGTGAGAATGTGCCGGCAAAAGCTTACAGCCTTTTGATAGTTGACGATCAAGCGGGAGTGCGCCGCTTTTTAGCAGAGGTTTTCGGCGAAGAAGGCTACCATGTTGAAACAGCCTGCAGCGGAGCAGAAGCTGTTAATAAAGCAATCGCCAGCCGTCCTTCACTTGTGCTGCTGGACATTAAGATGCCCGGTATGAATGGGCTGGATACCCTGGAAGAACTCGGCAAAATAGTCCCCGGCGTGCCGGTGGTAATGATGACCGCCTATGGCGAGCTGGATATCGTAACCGAGGCCAAAAGAAGAGGGGTTAAACATTATATTAATAAGCCTTTTGACTTGAATGAGGTCCGCTGTCTGGTCAAGGAACTGCTCATAACTAGAGAGGAGCGGATCTTTACCAGGAAAGAGATCGGTTGATACTATTAAGTTGAAAAAAAGATGACGAAAATAAGCTAAAGTCAAAAATAACCTCCACGGCAGGTGACGAATTTATGGGTTTGGCGCTCTGGCTTAAGGAGGACTTTTTTAATTAATGGCGAAGGAGTAATAAAGCTTTTTGAAGCGGCGTGAATATTTCGCGGTGCTTTGGGGGGATTTAAGCAATGCTTATTACAACAAATGCTGTTATGGCCATGCGTTGTCCGGAATGCGGGAAAATGGAGTATCACGATTTTTCCCGGTTCGCTATCTGCAAAAGTAAAACGGTTAACATAAATTGTTCTTGCGGTACGGTCAAACTGATCGTCAATACCAAGAACAACTCTTCTTATTGGCTTCAGATCCCTTGCCTGGTTTGTGAAACCAAACATTTTATTGAAGTATCCGGCAAGTCGCTCTGGTCCGGGGAGATTATCAGGCTTTCCTGTCAGGATACCGAGTTGGAATTGGGTTATATCGGGCCGGAGTCGAAGGTCAGGCAAATAATATCGGACCAGGAACAGGAACTGGAAGCTCTGGTGGATGAGATTAATTGTGACGGTTATTTTCACAATTCAAATATTATGTATGAAGTGCTCAACTGTTTGCACGAAATTGCAGAACAGGGCGAGCTGTATTGTCAGTGCGGCAATTATAAGATTGAGGTCGAGCTGTTTCCGGACTGCCTGGAACTTCACTGTAAAGAATGTGACAGTATAAATATTATTTACGCTGAAACGGAGGAAGACCTGAACGTTATCAGACAGGTTGAAAGCATTGAACTTGCCCGGCACGGGTTTAAGTGTCTGGACAGCCTGGCTAACACGAGCAAGCTCAAGAAAGCCCGCCGCAAAAGAAGCAAAACATAATTTACCCCCCCTCCGGCCATACTGTGGTAAAATGGCCTAAAAATCCATTAATAATTTTTTGTTTTTTTCCATAAAGTGAATATGGCCGTTATTGTTTTGTGCTGACAATAAAAGTCAGCGTTTTACAACCCCCATAAGTGTTTTAAATGAGCCTATTTATGAAGGAGGTTATTTTAGTGCCATTAGTTGGTGTAACTGAACTGCTGCGAAAGGCCGAAGCCGGTGGTTACGCGGTGGGAGCTTTTAACTGCAACAATATGGAGATTGTGCAGGCTATTACCGCGGCTGCCGAAGCGGAAAATGCCCCGGTGATCATGCAGGCAAGCCAGGGCGCTATAAAATACGCCGGCATAGACTATATAACCACCATGGCCAGGTTAGCCGCGGAACAGACAAGTGTACCGGTGGCGCTTCATCTCGATCACGGCACCAGCTTTGAACAGGTGGTTCAGTGTGTGCGCTCCGGCTTTACCTCGGTGATGATTGACGGCTCGAAATTATCACTGGCTGAAAACATCAAGCTTACCAAAAGGGTGCTGGATGTGGCCAGGGCGGTCGGTGTTTCGGTGGAGGCTGAGCTGGGTAAAATAGGCGGTACTGAAGACGACATTACAGTCAGCGAGCGCGATGCGTTTTTTACCGACCCTGAAGAGGCCAAAATTTTTGTAAGTGAAACCGGAGTGGACTCTCTGGCCATCGCTATCGGCACGGCGCACGGCCAGTATAAAGGGACACCCAAGTTAGATTTGGAGCGCCTGGAGAAGATTAAGTCGCTTGTGGGCATACCTATTGTCCTGCACGGCTCATCCGGGGTGCCTGATGACGCCATCCGCGCAGCCATCGGCCTGGGTGTGCGCAAGGTCAATATTGACACCAATATCCGCGAAGCGTTTACTGAAGCCGCCCGCAAGGTCCTGGAAGCCAACCCCCGGGAAATCGATCCCCGCAAGATGCTGGGTCCCGCCAGAGAGGCGGCCATAAACATAATCAGGGAAAAAATCAGAGTATTCGGCAGCGACAACAAAGCGTAATGAGAAGTGGGAAATGGGACGTGAGAATTGGGAATGAAATTGTAGGTGCGAATTCATTCGCACTGTTTTCGGCGACAAGTTAACCGGGTAGAATAAATTTTTTAGTCCCGGATGGAATGCCCCGGAAACCCACGTCCCACGGCCCACATCCCACTACCAAAATAGGAGGTGTCTTAGAAAATGAAGCTTTTCATTGATACCGCCAATGTGGAGGAAATAAGGGAAGCATATGCTCTCGGTGTGATTTGCGGCGTTACCACCAACCCTTCCTTAATTGCCAGGGAGGGGCGGAATTTTGCCCAGGTGGTGCGTGAAATCGTATCCATAGTCGACGGCCCCATCAGCGCCGAGGCGGTAAGCACAGACGCGCCGGGCATGGTCTCCGAGGCTGTTGAACTGTCGGCAATCCATCCCAATATCGTGATCAAGATACCAATGACCGCGGAGGGTTTAAAAGCAACCAAGATTTTGGCCGGCAAAAAGATCCGCACTAATGTAACCCTGATCTTTTCAGCCAACCAGGCCTTGCTTGCGGCAAGGGCCGGCGCTGCCTATGTCAGCCCCTTTGTAGGCCGGCTGGACGATATCAGCCAGGACGGAATGGACCTGGTGTATGACATTATGGAAATATTTGACAGGCACCAGCTGCCTACTCAGGTAATAGCGGCCAGCATCCGCCACCCTGTCCACGTCACAGCCGCTGCCAGGGCAGGCGCGCATATTGCCACGGTCCCCTATAAGGTAATCATGCAGATGATCAAACACCCGCTCACTGACGCGGGCGTTAAGAAGTTTCTTGAGGACTGGGAAACAGTAAAAAATAAGTAACCGAGTTGTCTAATACAGGGAAATATCCTCGAATACGTGCGATAAAGATGTTTTGCCTTCAGACTGGAAATAATATAGAATAAACAGTATAAACGTCTCTTATCGGCTCAAATCTTTTGACCAGTAAAAGGAGTTATACCGTGTTTTTTCAAGGAGTGCTTTACTTTAAAAAGAAAATAGCCACGCCGGTTTTAGAAACGATCAGAAATTACTATAACAGAATGATGGAACTGCCCGACTCACCTAAAAAAATAGCAAAAGGGGTGGCGTTGGGTTTAGCTTTTGATTTTCTTCCCATTCCGATCATCAGCATTCCTCTTTCCTACCTCGTTGCCCGCCTCATCCGCTGCAACCCTGTGGCGGCGGTAGCGACGGTAGTTTTTTTTAAACTGGCCGTTCCTTTTTTCTATACTTTAAATTTAATGGTGGGGAAAGTCTTTTTAGGAGATATGCCGGGCCCGGACATGCCGTATCTTATAGATGCCGGACCTTCGATTGTCACCAACTTCATTAACAGCCTGGTGGAGCATGGATACCCGTTCCTGCTGGGCAGCGTGCTGAACGCCACATTGGTATTTGTGCTGGTGTATTTTCTGATCTTGTTTTTGATCAAATGCAGGCGTTGCGGGGGCGCATAAAACTGTCCTCCTTTGGTTATAAAATTGGTTAAAGTATATTTTTGTCTGGGGGGTTGCCTTTGAATTATGCCGACCTAGAAAACAAAACCATGGTCGAACTGTACAAGATCGCTAAAGAAATGGAATTGCCCGGTTATTATAAACTGCGTAAAAAAGAACTTATCTTTGAGATCCTAAAAGCTAAGACCGAAAAGACCGGGTATTTATATGCTAAAGGAGTTCTTGAAATCCTGCCCGACGGTTACGGGTTTTTAAGGCCCTTCCAGTACCTTCCAAGCAACGATGATATCTACGTTTCATCTTCCCAAATCAGGCGTTTTGATATGCGTACGGGCGATCTTGTTGCCGGCCAGGTGCGGCGCCCCAAGGATAGCGAAAGGTATTTCGCACTGCTCCGGGTAGAGCAGATTAACGCTATAGACCCGGATCGGGCAGCTGAAAGACTCCACTTCGATGGGCTAACCCCCCTTTATCCTCTGGAACGGATCACTATGGAAACCCAGCAAGACAAATTTTCGACCCGTATCATCGACCTTCTGGCCCCGATCGGTAAAGGACAGAGAGGGTTAATCGTATCCCCGCCCAAAGCAGGTAAAACTATTCTCCTGAAAGAAATCGCCAACAGTATCACCACGAACCACCCGGAAATCTATCTGATGGTTCTGCTGATCGACGAGCGGCCGGAGGAAGTTACCGATATAGAGCGTTCAGTAAATGGTGAGGTAGTCAGTTCAACCTTCGACGAACCGCCGGAAAACCATGTGAAGGTTGCGGACATGGTTCTGGAGCGGGCCAAACGCCTGGTGGAACACGGGTACGACGTGGTCATCCTTTTGGACAGTATCACCCGCCTGGCCAGAGCCCACAACCTTGTGGTCCCCCCCAGCGGGCGCACGCTGTCGGGCGGAGTGGACCCTTCAGCCCTGCATAAGCCCAAGCGGTTTTTTGGAGCGGCGCGCAACCTGGAAGAAGGCGGCAGCCTGACTATTTTGGCCACTGCCCTGATTGAAACAGGCAGCCGGATGGACGATGTTATTTTTGAAGAGTTCAAGGGAACCGGCAATATGGAGCTGATCCTGGACCGGCGGCTTGCCGAGAGAAGGCTTTTCCCTGCTATTGACGTGCTGCGCTCCGGAACACGCAAAGAAGAACTCCTTCTTACAAAAGAAGAGCTGGAAATGATCTGGCAGTTCCGCAAGGCCACTGTTGGAGCGGCGCCCTGGGAGGCCATGGAGATGCTGGTGGAGCAGATGAAAAGGACCAGGACCAACCGGGACCTGCTGCAGGCTTTCCAGCACCTGCGGCGCGCTGAAATTATCGCCAACGGGCGCACGGAAACCGGGCGCAAAGGTAATTACAGCGCCGGAACATAAATATGTTTGTCATTATGTATAAAAACTGCCTCTTCCGGCAAAACTATCAAGTGATTTGCCTGTGAAGAGGTGGTTTATTTAATGCGAATTTTACAAATAAAAGTAAAAAAAATTCAGACCTTGATAGCGGTTTTTTCTGCCGCGGTTGTCCTTTGTTCGGCTTGTCCCGCTTTCGCGCGGCTTGACGAACTGGTTGTGGACGGCGCTCCCTATATAGCGCCTCCTGTTGTTGCAGCAGTCGCGCCGCAGGTCCTTTATGAAGTCAAACCGGGTGACACCTTGTTGGAAATAGCCAGAAAGAATAATTTGTCCCTGGACACACTGGCTGCGGCGAACAGCCTGTCCGATCCGGATAAAATCTGTTCAGGCCAGCTGTTGAAAGTGCCGTCTGACTGTCTGGTGCACCGGGTGCAGCCAGGTGAGACCTTACTGGAAATCGCCGGGAAGTACAATGTTGAGGCAAATCAAATCGGCGCCCGGAACGGGCTGGCCAATTTAAACAGTATTGCTGCCGGACAAAAGATTTTGATTCCATGTAACTCGCGGAGCCAGGAAACCTCGGCTGTGTCCAGGGGGCAGGCGGCATGGCCCATGTCATGGCCGCTGGCGGGAGTGATAACATCTCCCTTTGGGCCGAGGGACGGCAAGCAGCACGAAGGGATAGACATAGCTGCGGAAGAGGGGACCCCGGTAAGGGCGACAGCAGCCGGACGGGTTGTATTCGCCGGCCCCAGGGGGACTTACGGTCTTGCCGTGATCATTGACCACGGTGACGGGACACGTACACTTTACGCCCACTGTTCCAAATTGCTGGTTGCCGAGGGCAGTTCTGTTGACACAAGTACTGTAATTGCCCTGTCCGGCAATACCGGTCGCTCGACGGGGCCGCACCTGCACCTGGAGGTGCTTAAAAACGGTGTGCCGCTTAACCCGTTAAATTACCTGGAAAAAGAAAGCTATTACGGATAATGAAAGCCGCCCGCGAGGCGGCTTTCATATTATTTCCTTAAATCCTTTGTCTTGCCCCGGGATATGCTTTATAATTGTTGCATGTGAAATCTTGAACGGGGGTTAAAGGATGTACCGCCTGGTTTTTGCAGGTGATGACGGGCAGCTGTATGACCACCACAGCCTGCGGGCTACCGGACGTACAGGGGACCGTTTTATCGAACTTAATGAAGATGATCTGGAAAAACTTCCGGCGGGGGCTTCCCTGGTCATGGTGCCCGGCGGCAGGCCTGTGGGGGTAAGCCGTGCCGGACGTTTTTCCCTGCTTGAGCGCAACCCGTGGCGGAAAGGGCGGGCCTGGGCGGTAGGAGCGCTGCTGCCCCAGGGTTACACCCGCACCCTGCTGCCTTCTTATCAGCGGGCTCAGGCAGAAAGGCCGGCGCCCCTGCTGGGTTACGCGGCTGTAGCCTGCAGGGATGGGGAAATGTTTGTCGCCGCCTGTAAGACGGACAATCCAGAACGCTGGGCCCCGGCCCATTACGATTCCAGCGGGCTGCCGGCACTCGTCACAGAAAAAGTAAAACAATACCCGGCCAACCGCATTCTGCGCCAGCTGGCCCACTGTGCCCTGGAGTACCACTGTTTCACCGCCCAGAATATTTTTTACGGCCGCTGGGAGGGGGGCATACCTGTTTCTCCGGCCTGTAATGCCGGCTGTCTGGGCTGTATTTCCAAACAGCCCGCGGAATGCTGTCCCTCACCGCAGGCACGGATAGAATACCAGCCGGAGCCTGGGGAGATTGCGGAAATTGCGGTCCCTCACCTCCGCAGCGGGGATGGTCCCATAGTCAGTTTCGGTCAGGGCTGCGAAGGAGAGCCCGCCCTGGCCGCCAAGACCATAGTAAAAGCTATAGAAATGATCAGGGGGAATACCGGCGGGGGCACTATCAATATGAACAGCAACGCGGGATTTACCGCCGGGGTGGCAGATATCTGCCGGGCCGGCCTGGACGCGCTCCGGGTTACCTTGATCGGCGCCGGGGAGGAAACATATAAAACCTACCACCGGCCTCATAATTTTGACCTTGCTGATGTCCGCAATTCAATCAAAATTGCAGTCAGCGGCGGCGTGTACACCTCATTGAACTTGCTTGTATGCCCCGGTCTCACGGACCGGGAGGAAGAGACGCGGGCATTACTGGAGTTGGTGCGCGACACTGGTGTGAACATGATCCAGCTGCGCAACCTCAATATCGACCCCGATTTTCTTTTTCAGCACTTGCCGCCTCAAAGCGGTGAAGTGTTGGGCATACCCGCCCTGATAGAAATGCTGCGGGAGGTTCCCGGGCTTACAGTCGGCAGTTTCAGCCGTCCGGTAAGGTAGAATTAAGATAAAACAAATTGACAGGATTTACAGGATTAAAAATGATTTACAAGATTAAAGGATAACACTATTAAAAAAACAAGTTAATGTCTTAAAGTATTGTAAATAAATTTATAATATAATTTTTAAATTTTTTATCCAGGGATCGTAATAATATAAAAGTGAAGTAATTTGGAAGTATACTATTACAGTTTAGTTTTTAAACCTGTTAATCCAATTTAATCCTGTTAATCCTGTTAATCCTGTCAATTTGTTTTTAAAGCCCAAAACAATCTTCTTGCGGTGCGGATGGCATTATGCTATAATTAGGAAGTGTGTTCCTTTGTATGAACGAAAAGAGGTGAAATCCGGTGAAAGAAAACATACACCCGAAATACGGGAAGGCCAAAGTGTCCTGCGTTTGTGGTGAGACGTTTGAGACCGGTTCAACTAAAAAAGAACTGCGTGTAGAAATATGTTCTAAATGCCACCCCTTTTACACCGGCTCGCAGCGGACAATCGAGACCGGCGGGAGGGCCGAACGCTTCCGCAAGAAATACGGCTTGACGAAATAAGGAAATGTAGCAGAGCGAGCGCTCTGCTATTTCTACTAAAGGGGGTTATGCGATGGGTTCCCCGTTTCAATATGGAGGTCAGGCTGTCATTGAAGGGGTAATGATGCGGGGCCCTGATTCACGGGCCATTGCCGTCCGCCGGCCGGATCAAAATATTGTAGTTGATGAAAAGAAAGTGGGTTCTCTTACCAAGCGGGTGCCGGTATTGAAATGGCCTATGGTGCGCGGCGTGGTGGTGCTGATAGAATCCCTGGTTTTAGGCATTGAGGCTTTGACCTATTCCGCCAACCAGGCTATGGGAGAAGAAGAGGAAGAGAAGCTGACTACCAAGGAAATAGTGCTTACAATCATATTTTCCCTGGGACTGGCTGTTTTTCTTTTCGCCATACTTCCTACGGCGGCTGCCCACCTGCTGATCAAAATAGCGCCCGGCAGCCTGGTCCAGAACCTCATTGAAGGTTTTTTCCGGGTAGCAGTCTTTCTGATCTATGTGGTGGCCATCGGCAGAATTGGTGACATCAAACGTGTTTTTCAGTACCATGGCGCGGAGCATAAAGTGATCAACGCCTACGAGGCCGGTGACCAATTGACTGTGGAGCGGGTGCAGCGTTATTCCACCCTTCATCCCAGGTGCGGCACCAGTTTTCTTTTAATAGTGATAATCTTGAGTATCCTGATCTTTTCACTGCTGGGGAAACAGGTATTATGGTGGAGGATCCTCTCCAGGGTTATCCTCCTGCCTGTTTTAGCAGGTATTTCGTATGAATTGGTTAAACTATCAGGTAAGTACGCTACCGCTCCCATCTGCCGTGTTTTGATAGCTCCGGGTTTGTGGCTGCAGAAACTTACCACCAACCCGCCTGACGACGGTCAGGTGGAGGTGGCTATCGCCGCCTTTGGGGCTGTGTTGAAGGAAGGTGCAGAATAGTGTTGGAAAGACTGGCCAGCCTGGAGGAAAGATATGAGGAACTGGGCAGCCTGATTGGGGACCCCGAAGTTATGGCCGATCTCAGCCGCTGGCAGCAATACGTCAAGGCTCACGCTGATTTAGCCGATGTTGTGGCTGTTTACCGTGACTTCAAGAAAGTCACGAAAGAGCTGCAGGAGGCCAAAACCCTTCTCAGTGAGGAGCCGGACGCTGAATTGCGCGAAATGGCCCAGGCTGAGCTTGATGACCTTACGGAAAAAAAGTCACGCCTGGAGCAGCGGCTTAAGATTCTGCTGCTGCCGAAGGATCCCAATGACGATAAAAACGTTATTTTAGAAATACGCGCCGGCACCGGCGGTGAGGAGGCCGCACTTTTTGCGGCGGACTTATTCCGCATGTACACACGTTATGCTGAGAGGCAGAACTGGAAAACAGAGGTGTTAAACGCGAACTATACTGATATCGGCGGCTTTAAAGAGTTAATCTGCCTGATCCAGGGCAAAGGCGCCTACAGCTATTTTAAGTTTGAGAGCGGTGTGCACAGGGTGCAGCGTATTCCCACCACTGAGTCCGGGGGGCGTATTCATACCTCCGCGGCTACTGTTGCGGTGCTGCCGGAAGCGGAAGATGTGGATATTGAGATCGACCCCAACGATTTAAGAATTGACGTGTTCTGCGCGTCAGGTCACGGCGGTCAGTCTGTTAACACCACCCAGTCCGCGGTGCGTATTACTCATATCCCCACCGGCATAGTAGTTTCCATGCAGGATGAGAAGTCGCAGCATAAAAACAAGGACAAGGCGTTGAAGGTTTTACGGGCTCGCCTGCTGGACCGGGCGCAGGAAGAACACCAGCAAAAAATGTCAAGCACCAGGAAATCGATGGTAGGGACAGGGGACCGCAGTGAACGGATCCGCACTTACAACTTTCCGCAAAACAGGGTTACCGATCACCGGGTCGGCTTGACGCTGCACCGCCTGGACGGGGTTCTCGAAGGCGACCTGGATGAAATTATTGAGACGCTTATAACCACCGACCAGGCCGAGCGTTTAAAGCAGCTGGATTAAAGGATGCAGTGAATAAGAATAAGAATGTCTCGAGAGCAGGGCCGAATGAATTCGGCCCTTTGTGTAAAACCAGCAAGTGCTGTTAGAATGGGATGAACGCCTTGGCTATAACCTTTAGGTCGGCCCTTAGACAGGCCGTGCTGCAATTCAAAGAAGCGGGCAGCGATTCGCCGGACCTGGATGCCGCAGTGCTGCTGTGCCATGTAACCGGCCTTGACCGGGCGGGAGTATATGCCAATAGTAACCGGCGGCTGTCAGAAGAGGAAGAAGTCTTATTTCGCGAGCTCACCCGCAGGCGGCGCGGTGGTGAACCGGTAGCTTATATAACAGGCCGCAAGGAATTTATGGGGCTCGATTTTATGGTTAATCGCGCCGTTTTGATCCCCCGGCCCGAGACCGAACTGCTGGTAGAAACAGCGCTGAAACTTATGCCTGCCGCCAGTACAGTGGTAGACGTAGGGACAGGCAGCGGGGCTATCGCTGTCAGCCTGGCTTTTTATAACCCCGGAGCGTTGGTATACGCCATAGACTGCTCCCCGGAAGCACTGGCAGCTGCCCGGCGCAATGCCGCTGAAAATGGCGTTGCCGGCAGGGTGTTTTTTTATGAAGGCAGCCTGCTGGACCCGCTGTCCGGTGTGCTGCAGCCAGGCCAGGCAGACCTGGTCGCCGCCAACCTGCCTTATATTGCCACGGGTGACCTTTCAGCGCTGCCCGGGGAGGTCAGACTGTTTGAGCCTTTGCTGGCCCTGGACGGGGGCGGTGACGGGCTGGAACATTACCGCCGCCTGATTCCGCAAGCTGAAATATACCTCAAAAAGGGAGGAGCGCTCCTCTTTGAAATTGGCTTTAACCAGGGGCGGCAGGCGCTGGATTTATTACACCCAAGTCAATGGAAAGCGTCTGTTGTGAAGGACCTGGCGGGGTTGGACAGGCTGGTGGTGGCTGAATATCTGGGATGTGGGCCGGGGTAAAAAGACCTGGATGGAATGCCTGGATCCCACGTCCCACGTCCCAATAGGCCGGTTGAAAACAGTAAAATTTGGGATTATAATTTAAAAGCGTTTATTATGGAAGTTTTACGGTTAGATGAGGTGGCAGTGTATGACTGAAAGCAGTATAGCCACCCTGCACATTAAAGTTGACCCGGTTCATCCTGAGCGGAAAGCTATTGAAGAAGCGGCGCTGATTTTACGCAGGGGAGGTTTGGTGGCGTTTCCCACTGAAACGGTGTATGGTTTGGGAGCAAACGCCCTGGACGGGCGGGCGGTGGCCAGGATTTTCGAGGCCAAGGGGCGTCCGTCGGACAATCCCATAATTGTACATGTGGCAGTCCGCGAGCAAGTCAGCGAGCTGACAGGGAGCTTTCCTGCCGCCGCGAAGCTGTTGATGGACGCTTTTTGGCCGGGTCCCCTTACGCTGGTCCTCCCTGTCGCTAAAAAAGTGCCGGGTGAGGTTACTGCCGGGCTCAGTACAGTTGCGGTGCGCATGCCTGATCACCCGGTTGCGCTCGCGTTAATAAGGACCGCGGGGGTACCCGTGGCTGCTCCCAGCGCCAACATCTCGGGGCGGCCAAGCCCTACTTCGGCTGAACACGTCATGCATGATTTAAACGGCAGAATTGAAGCTGTTCTTGACGGCGGCCCCGCCGGCGTCGGAGTTGAATCAACAGTGCTTGATCTGACTGCACAGGCGCCTGTGGTTTTAAGGCCGGGGGGAATAACCCCGGAGGATCTCAGAGAAGTTTTGGGTAAGGTCGATGTCGACCCGGCTGCGGCAGCCGGCTTTAATAAGGATGACAAGCCTCTTTCGCCCGGGATGAAATATATCCATTATGCTCCTCTGGCGCCGCTGCGGCTGGTGTTGGGCAAGCCGGAAGCTGTGGCGTCAAAAATTAAAGAACTAGCCTGCCAGGAAAAAGCCAGAGGCAGGAAAGTCGGAATCCTGACTTTTTCCGATAGTGATGACTTTGCCCGCTGCGGCGAGGTTGTCGTCGCCGGGTGCAGGGAAAAGCCGGAAACAGTCGCGGCTGTCCTGTATTCAGCCCTGCGCCGTTTTAATGATCTTGGGGTGGATATTATTTTTGCCGAAGGGCTTGCTGAGCACGGTGTGGGTCTGGCGGTAATGAACCGCCTCAAAAAGGCTGCCGGCGGCCACATTATAAATGTCTGACGGCCCAATAAATGAAACGAGAGAACTCTGGCGAAAATAGATATAAACTCCGGGCGGGAGGCAGGTATGAGTTTTGCGGCCTTAATAATTCTAGCTGCGGCGCTGGGTACGGACGCCTTCTCCCTTTGTGTGGGAATCGGGCTGGCCGGGGTAACCCGGCGGCAGATGTTGATTATCAGTGTTACCGTGCTGGTTTTTCACATTTTCATGCCGCTGGCGGGCTGGTTTGCAGGTGAGTTCGCAGGCAGCAAACTCGGCAGGGCGGCGTCTGTGATCGGGGCTTTGCTCCTGGTTTACCTGGGCGCCAGAATGATCTGGGCTACCATGCGGGGCGGCAGGGATACAGAGATAAAGACGGTTAACTTCACCACCTGGGGGTTGGTGCTGCTGGGAACCAGTGTCAGCATGGATGCTCTGAGCGTCGGTTTTACCCTGGGCGCCCGCCAGGTAAACCTTTTGCTCACCGCGGGAACAATAGGCATAGTGGCCGGGGCGATGACCGCCAGCGGGCTTATTTTGGGCCGCTTCGTAGGAAGTTGGGTAGGTGGGCGGGCTCAGCTTCTGGGCGGCGCGATCCTTGTCGGCATCGGCGCCAAGCTGATCTTTTAAAGAAACAAATTGACAGGATTGACAGGATTAAAAAGGATTAACAGGATTTTTAAACAAGAGTAAAAGTTATTAAAAAGCCTAAGTGTTATAATGAATAAAAATAGAACCCAAGATTGGTATTTCAGGGATTTTTGCAGTTTTTTAGAAAATAAAAAATTAATGGTTTTTAAATTATTAATCCTGTAAATCCGTAGAATCCTGTGAATCCTGTCAAAATGTTTTAGGCGGTGATCTAGCATGAAAATACTCTTTGTTTGTACCGGGAACACTTGTCGCAGCAGTATGGCCGAGGCACTGGCAAAAAAGCTTTTGCGGGACAGGGCCGGAAATAACAGTAATGTGCAATTTTTTTCTGCCGGAATTGCGGCATTCCCGGAAGAACCAGCCTCACGGGAGGCGGTGCGGGCAATGTCCGAAATGGGTATAAACCTTAAACACCACCGGGCAACCAAGCTCAGCCAGTGTCAGTCGTTGGAGGCTGATTTGATTCTTACCATGACCAGAGGCCACCTTGAACACGTTAAAAACATCTTTCCCCAGTTTGCTGCAAAGGTTTTTACCCTGGCTGAATACGCCGGTTCCACCGGTGATGTGCCGGACCCGATTGGACAGCCGCTGGCAGGATACCGCCGCTGTGCCCGCAGGTTGGAAGAGTTGATTACCGGCGTGCTGGACAGGCTTTTGCAAAAAACAAATGAAAAAGATTAATCAAGGGGCTTTAAGAGGAAAATCCCACTTTGTTGTAGAACCTTGGTATTAAATCCTGTCTATACACTTTATTCTGGCGAAAGAAGGGTTTGTCAATTATATGAAGATTGCTTTAGGCTGTGACCACGGGGGATACCGTTTAAAAGAAGAGATAGCCGCGCATCTGAAGGACTCCGGCATAGAATATAGTGATTTTGGAACTTTTTCAGAAGATCCAGTGGATTATCCCGATCTGGCCTTGAAAATTGCCGAGGCTGTGCAAAAAGGTGATTTTGACCGGGGCGTGCTGTGCTGCGGCACAGGTATAGGAGTAGCGATTACAGCCAATAAGGTGCCCGGCATCAGGGCCGCCCAGTGTCATGATACTTTTTCCGCCAGGGCGTCCAGGGAGCATAATGACGCCAACATACTGACCATGGGCGGGCGTGTTATTGGCCCCGGCCTGGCCAGGGATATTATTGATGTTTGGCTTGAGTCAGAGTTTACAGGCGGGCGGCACGCCCGCCGTGTAGATAAAATAAGTTCTATAGAGAAAAAATATTCATGTTGCAGCCGGCAGTAAATGCCGGCCATGGGGAGGATTTTTTATGAGTCTATTACGCCCTCTTTCCGAAGCAGATCCCGAGATAGCTCGTGCTATTGAGCTGGAAACCCAGCGACAGCGGCGCACGCTGGAACTTATCGCATCTGAGAATGTGGCCAGCTGCGCGGTTATGGAGGCGCAGAGCTCAGTTTTGACCAACAAATACGCTGAAGGATACCCCGGCCGCCGCTATTACGGGGGCTGCGAGTTTGTTGACATAGCTGAGAATTTAGCTATTTCCCGGGCCAAAGAACTATTCGGGGCCGATTACGCCAATGTACAGCCTCATTCGGGCGCTCAGGCCAACACATCAGTGTATTTTGCACTCCTGAAACCCGGTGACACAATACTTGGGATGGACCTTGCCCACGGTGGGCACCTCACCCACGGCAGCCCGATCAACATTTCAGGAGCGTATTTTAAAATAGCTTTTTACGGGGTGGAACAGGAAACAGGCTTGATCAATTACGAGAATGTCTTTGGCGCGGCTATGAAGGCCAAACCTAAATTAATCATGGCTGGGGCAAGCGCCTACCCGCGGAAAATAGATTTTTACAAGATGAAAGAAATAGCAGAAGAAGTGGGAGCTTATTTGGTTGTCGACATGGCGCACATAGCCGGGCTGGTGGCGGCGGGCCTGCATATGAGTCCGGTGCCGCATGCTGACGTGGTGACCACCACCACTCATAAAACCCTGCGCGGGCCGAGGGGCGGCCTGATTTTAAGTAAATACGGCGATAAGTACGGCGTAAAAATTAACAGGGCGGTGTTCCCGGGCATTCAGGGCGGGCCGTTAATGCATATCATCGCCGCCAAGGCTGTGGCGCTGAAAGAAGCATTGGAGCCAGGTTTTAAAGAATACCAGCAAAGGGTTGTGAGCAACGCCAAGGCACTGGCCGCCGCCCTGTTGGAACGGGGCTTTGACCTGGTGTCGGGCGGTACCGATAACCACATGATCCTGGTTGATTTAAGAAGTAAAAACATCACAGGCAAAGAGGTGCAGGAGCTTTTTGACAAGGTAGGCGTGACTGTAAATAAAAATGCCATACCGTACGACCCCCAACCGCCAAACATTGCCAGCGGTATTCGTATCGGTACCCCGGCGGTAACCACCCGCGGTTTGCAGGAAGAAGACATGCGCCAAATTGCCGAAATAATGGACTACGCCATAGACAACCGCGACAGCCGCGCAAAGGTCGCCAAGGCGCAGGCGCAGGTAGCCGCCCTTTGCGAAAAATACCCTCTGTATTGAGAAGTGGGAAGTGGGACGTGAGATGTGGGATCCAGGCATTCCATCCAGGTCTTTTCATCCCCGCGAAAGTTTCTGATATCTGACAGATGCTGTTGCGACTGAAATCGTAGATGCGAATTTATTGCGCACAGGTGTTTTCCCAAGGTAGTCTGCATTCTATAACGACGAATCCGTTTTTATAAGGTGTGACATGGAGCATAAAAAACAGGCAAGCGATCAAAACAACTGCAATATTGAAGAAGGTCACTTAATCGACGGGAAAGTAATACCCCAAAATCCCACGTCCCACAGCTCACGGCCTACATCCCAGTGTCCCACGTCCAACGGCCCACGGCCCACATCCCAGAGTCCCACAGCCCGTCCGGACTGGGACCAGTATTTTATGAATATAGCCAACGTGGTTGCCACCCGTTCAACCTGCCTGCGCAGGCAGGTTGGGTCTATCGTCGTTATGGACAAGCGTATCCTTGCCAGCGGCTACAACGGCGCGCCGGCGGGGTTGAAGCACTGCCTGGAAATAGGGTGCCTGCGGGAAAAGCAGGGGGTGCCCTCCGGCCAGCGCCATGAGCTCTGCCGGGGCCTGCACGCTGAACAAAACGCTATAATTCAGGCGGCGGTTCACGGTATTGCCATCAAGGGAGCGGTTTATTACGTTACTCACCAGCCTTGTGTTTTATGCGCCAAGATTCTGATAAACGCCGGTATTAAAAAAATTGTTTTTCAGGGCGAATACCCCGACCCGATGTCCCTGGCCCTGTTTGAAGAAGCCGGCGTAGAGCTGGTGCGCTTCCAGTAAAACAAATTGACAGGATTAACAGGATTATTAGGATTAACAGGATTACCGTAAACATGGATGAAAAACCTTTAACAGAAAAAATTATAAGATGTGCATTTAATGTGCATAATGAGTTGGGGTTTGGATTTCTTGAAAAAGTTTATGAAAATGCTCTAAGAGTAGAATTGCTTCAAGAGAACCTGGAGGTAAAACAGCAAGTCCCTGTAAAAGTTCGCTATAAAGGAAAGATTATTGGTAATTATTGTGCGGACTTGCTGGTAGAAAATAAGGTTTTGGTGGAACTAAAAGCTGTCGAAACACTTGTGAAAGAACATGAAGTTCAACTTGTAAATTACCTTAAAGCGACAGGATATGATATAGGATTACTTATAAACTTTGGCCCATCAGTACAAGTAAAGAGAAAAATGCGGGATTATATTAATGAAAAATAAGATAATCCTGTAAATCCTTATTTAAAATCCTGTAAATCCTGTCAATATGTTTTAAGAATGTTTTGAAGATTTCAGACTGTTAACATTTCTGGCAAGATTAGTATGACATGTAATATAGATTAAACAGGAGATGTCCTTTTTGCTTAAAGTATTGGCTGTTTTTGGGACCAGGCCGGAGGCGATCAAGATGGCGCCTTTGGTTAAAGAGCTTGAAAAGCACCCCGCTGAAATAAACTGCAAGGTGGCGGTTACCGCCCAGCACAGGGAAATGCTGGACCAGGTTCTTTCCTTGTTTGAAATAAGCCCTGCCTACGACCTTGACATAATGAGGCATGGCCAGAACCTTTTTGATATAACCAGCAGGGCGCTGGCCGGCCTGGAGAAAGTACTGACCAGGGAAAAACCTGATTTGGTGCTGGTGCACGGGGATACCACCACTACTTTTGTGGCGGCTCTGGCCTCCTTTTACCTGCAAATTCCGGTAGGGCACGTGGAAGCCGGCTTGCGTACAAGGAATAAGTTTTCACCATTCCCGGAAGAGGCTAACCGGCACCTGACAGGGGTGCTGGCCGACCTGAACTTTGCGCCTACGGCCACCGCCAGGCAAAACCTGCTGGAAGAAGGGGTGCCGCCGGAAAAAATTTTTGTTACCGGGAATACTGTTATTGATGCCCTCCTGGCAACAGTCAGGCCGGGGTACCGTTTTAATGATGAGATGCTTGACGGTATTGATTACGACAGCCGCAGGGTTCTCCTGGTAACCACCCACCGCAGGGAAAATTTGGGCGAGCCGATGCGTGATATTTACCGTGCCCTGCGGGAGGTGGTGGAATGCTACCCTGATGTGGAAGTAGTGTTCCCCGTTCACAAAAACCCTGCTGTGCGCAATGTGGTGGAAGAAGAACTGGCTGGCCTGGCCAGGGTGCACATGGTTGAACCAATGGATTACCAGCCGTTTGCAAACCTTATTGACCGCAGTTACCTGGTGCTCAGCGATTCCGGCGGGATTCAGGAAGAAGCGCCATCCCGGGGCAAACCGGTGCTTGTACTGCGCAATACCACCGAGCGCCCCGAGGCGGTTGAAGCCGGCACGGTACGGCTGGTGGGCACCGACAGGCTGAAGGTGGCCGGTGAAACCAGGAGACTGCTGGACAACAAGGATTTTTACAATAAAATGGCCAACGCCGTCAACCCTTATGGTGACGGCCGCGCCTCGACAAGAATCGTGCAGGCGATCAAGTTTCATTTCGGTATCTCTGCTGCAAGACCCGATGAATTTTGCCCCTGATTTCTAATTTCTATATTCGATAAAAATTTTTTAATTACCAAAATAAATTTTATCTAACGGTTGGAGGAATAAGAGTATTTTTGTAGAATCAATAAAACGAGAGTATTATTTAGGTGGCTTTATCCTGAAGGATACCGATTGGGATGCCTGACAAAAAAGATAGAGAAAAAGAAACTAAGGAACCTGGCCGGTTTGGCGCCTTCCAGGCACTTGCCCTGACCACCACCATCGGTATGGAGTTGGCAATTACAGTGGTGCTTGGTTATTACGGCGGCAAATACCTGGATATGAAGTATGCCACAAGTCCATGGTTTCTGCTGACTGGTGTGCTGGTAGGGCTTGCCGTCGGCGTCGCGGGTGTCTTCAAAACGCTTCAGGGGTTCTTTGAGAGGGAGTAGGGTAAGTGCGAGATTGGGATTTTGACGGCCAGTTAGTTAAGACATTAAAAATATCTGGTGTTGTTTTGCTATTCCTTTGCTTCGCCGTTTTTTATCAGCCAGGCAACCCTGTTGTTTGGGGTTTTTTGGTGGGAGTTGCGACCGGCATGTGGAATGCTTTTTTTCTTGGCAAAAGAATGCGCGCCATAGTTCAAATGGTAGTGCCCAGGGCCTATTCCCACATGAAGGCTGGGTTTGCCTTGCGGCTTTCCATTATTTTCGCGGTAATGTTTTTTGTGGCAAGGACTAATTGGATAAATATTTTTGCAACGGGAGCAGGGCTTTTTATTGTACCCGTTGTTTTTACTATTGGGGCTGTGAGTATGGCTATGGGTTCGTCAGCCCGTAAGCCCGAGAAGGCCGACTCTTAAGAATAAAAATTTAAAACAGAAAGGGGTGAGAAAAGAAATATGTTGAGCTTGCATGAAGTAGAACAGCAGCTGAATTTTTGGGGCTGGCCGGCCAACGGTTCCTGGGAATTGTATCTGGGCAATACCCACTTGACTTTTAACCCCAAAACCCTGATCATGACCTGGATTACCATGTTCTTAGTTATCCTTTTCGGGATAGCGGCGACCCGCGGTATGAGCCTGCGCAAGCCAAAAGGGGCTCAAAACATTCTTGAGATGATCTACGAGTTCATCAGGGGACTGGTCAATGACAATATGGATCCCAAAAAAGGCGCGGCGCTGATGAGTATTGTCGTTACTTATTTTATATTCATTTTGTTTTCCAACCTCATCGGCCTGGTCCCTACTTTAAGTTCGCCCACCGCCGACTATAACACAACCATGGGCCTTGCCCTTTGCACCTTCGTTATCATATACATCTTCGGGATCAGGTACAAAGGCTTGGGTTATTTCAAGCACTACATCCAACCATTTATACCGTTCCTCCCAATTGTGATCATTGAAGACTTTGCCAAGCCAATTACGCTGACCTTCCGTCTTTACGGCAACATCTACGGCGGAGAGGTTTTGATTGCGGTGTTGCTTGGCCTGCTGGGAGGATGGGCGCACGTTTTCGGCGGGTTTATTGCTTCCGTGGTATGGCTGGCTTTCAGTATCTTTGTAGGGTTCATCCAGGCTTTTATCTTTACTATGCTCAGTATCGCTTATGTCGGGCAGGCTGTGGCCGACCATCACTAAAAATGACAAATTAATAAGTTTCACAGGGTAGAGGTTTGTTGGGGAAAGTTTAAAGTCTGGCATGATTAAATTTTACTTTGAAAGGAGGGGAAATGAATGGAAGTAGGAGCCGGTGCTGCTCTAGGTGCAGCTCTTGCGGTGGGTCTTGCGGCTCTGGGCGCAGGTATCGGTGACGGTCTGGTCACTGGTAACGCTGTTCAGGGTATTGCTCGTCAGCCGGAGGCAAGGGGTAACATTATGACCCTTATGTTCATCTCCGTAGGTTTGATCGAGGCGCTCCCCATTATTGCTGTCGTTATCGCCTTCATGCTCTTTGGTAAAGTCGGTGCTCACTAGAATTTATTTATGCATTATGGCAAAAAAGGCGTAGTTTTTAATAGTCGTCAGTTGTCGGGCGGTTTTTTGCCCGGCATTGGAATTCGGTTTTGCCGAATTCCTTCTCTATCCGACGTTTGATGCCCGGTGAACGTCCAGTTAAAAAGAGAATTTATTTTTGATCAGGTTGCTGATAACGGTATCCGGGCGGCTGGCGACTATTATGGCTAAGCCTTCCTTTTGTCCACAAGCGATGGAAGGAGGGAAATTTTAGTGGGGTTGGAGTTTAACGCAACACTGCTGGCGCAGATAGTTGACTTTATAATTTTATTGGTTTTCCTGCGTTTGGTGGTTTATAAGCCTTTGGTAAAAGTACTGGGTGACCGTTCTGAGCATATTGCCGGCAATATCGCTGCGGCTGAACAAGAAAGGCAGGAGGCTGAACAGCTGAAGGCCGGATATGAGGCTGAGATGCGCCGCGCCCGTGAACAGACCCAGGAAATCATCCAGAAAGCCACCAAGGCGGGTGAAGACCAGGCCTTGGAGATTATTGAAAACGCCAAGAACGAGGCGGGAAGGATCAAAGACGCTGCCCTGGCTGAAATAGAGCGCGAAAAACAAAAAGCTGTTGCAGAACTGCGTGAACAGGTTGCAACTCTTTCTGTACTGGTTGCCGGTAAGATTATTAACAAGAATATGACCAACCAGATCCAGCGCAGCATGATTGATAACTTCATTAAAGAGGCAGGGGAGTTGCAATGAGAGGTCCTGTAGCGGGGCGTTATGCGGCAGCATTGTATGATATTGCCTCAGAAGAAAAAGTTTTGCCGAAATATAAAAGCATGGTGGACAGGGTAGAAATTGAACTTAAAGCGGTCAGTGAGATTATTAAGGGAAACTCTGACTTGCAAAAGTTGCTCTACCACCCCCAGATTACCCCTGCAGCTAAAAAGGAGTTACTTGACCGGTTATTTAAAGGTAAAATTTCAGTTATTACGAATAACTTTCTTGCCTTGCTGGTAGACCGCCGGAGGGAAACGTATTTTGAAAGCATAGTTGAAGAGTATGTTTCGCTGGCCAATGCCGGGCGGAATATTGTGGCGTCCAGTGTATCCTCGGCGGTTGAGCTGAGTGATAAGGAAAAGGGTGAGCTCAACCGGATTTTAACGAAGCTGACCGGCCAAAAAGTAAAAACCGTTTACGCCGTTGACCCGTCTCTTATTGGCGGGATCGTCGTGCGTATTGGGGATAAAATTATTGACGGCAGCATCAAAACCAGATTGGCTACCCTGAAAGAGCGCCTTAAGGCAACAAGTTAACTAGATAGGGGTGAAACCAGTAGATGAATTTGCGACCTGAAGAAATCAGCTCGATTATCCGGCAGCAGATAGATAAGTATCAGGCACAGATCGAGATGACGGACGTTGGTACCGTTATCCAGGTCGGCGACGGTATCGCCCGTGTGTACGGCCTGATGGAATGCATGTCAATGGAACTGCTGGAATTTCCCGGCGGCGTGCTAGGAATGGCGCTAAACCTGGAAGAGGATAACATCGGCTGCGTTATTCTCGGACCTTATAAGCACATTAAAGAGGGTGACACCGTTAAGCGTACCGGCCGGATCGTGTCCGTGCCCGTGGGCAACCCTCTGATCGGCCGCGTGGTTAACCCCCTCGGCCAGCCGCTGGACGGCAAAGGTCCGATCAACAGCGACAAGTTTAACCCGGTGGAAAAAATCGCCCCCGGCGTTATCTACCGCAAGTCGGTGCACCAGCCTCTGCAAACGGGAATCAAAGCTATCGACTCGATGATTCCTATCGGCCGGGGCCAGCGGGAACTTATTCTTGGCGACCGCCAAACCGGTAAAACCGCCATCGCGGTTGACGCCATCATCAACCAAAAGGGCGGGGATGTCATCTGCATTTACGTCGCCGTAGGACAGAAACAGTCCACCGTGGCCAACGTGGTGCAGAAGCTGACTGAAACCGGCGCGATGGACTATTCCATCGTCGTGTCCGCCACCGCTTCCGACCCGGCGCCGCTGCTATACATCGCTCCCTTCGCCGGGGCCGCCATGGGCGAAGCGTTCATGGCCGAAGGCAAGCATGTGCTGATTATTTATGACGACCTGTCCAAGCAGGCCGCGGCCTACCGCGAACTTTCCCTGCTGCTGCGCCGTCCTCCCGGACGCGAAGCTTATCCGGGCGACGTGTTCAACCTGCACAGCCGGCTTTTAGAGCGCGCCTGCAAGCTCTCAGACGACCTGGGCGCCGGTTCCATGACCGCGCTGCCCATTATCGAAACTCAGGCCGGTGACGTTTCGGCCTATATTCCGACCAACGTTATCTCCATTACTGACGGCCAGATCTTCCTGGAGCCCGACCTCTTCTACGCCGGTGTCCGCCCCGCGGTCAACGTGGGTATCTCGGTTTCCCGGGTGGGAGGCAACGCCCAGGTGAAGGCTATGAAAGCCATTGCCGGCCGTCTGCGTATGGACCTGGCCCAGTACCGCGAACTGGCGGCCTTCGCCCAGTTTGGCTCCGACCTGGATAAAGCGACCCAGGCCAAGCTGACCCGCGGCGAGCGCATGGTGGAACTTCTGAAGCAGGGTCAGTATGTGCCCATGCCGGTAGAAGAACAGATCATGAGCATTTTTGCCGCCGCCAACGGCTACCTGGACGATATGCCGGTAGAAGTTGTCCAGCCTTTTGAAACTGAGTTCCTGAAGTTTATGAAGGCTAACAAGCCGAATATCGGTGAGACCATACGCTCTACCGGCCAATTAAAAGACGTTGAAAAAGAGCTGCAGGCGGCAGTCGAGGAATTCAAAGCCAGCTTCAAGACAGCGCGCGGCCTGTAAGTTCAGAAGTCAGTCGTCAGACGTCGGAATTGAAGGAATTCGCAAAGCGAATTCCATCAAAAATCCAACGGCCAACGACTAACGACCAACTACCAAATTGACATCCACTTTAAAGGTGGTGAAAATATTATATGGCAAGTTTGCGAGATCTCCGGCGCCGCATTAAAGCTACCAAAAACATGCAGCAGATTACCAAGGCCATGAAGGCTGTTTCAGCGGCCAAAATGCGCAAGGCGCAGGATTCGGTAACTGCGGCCCGCCCCTATTCCAAGCGGATCAAGAGTGTGCTGGGCCGGGTGGCTGTGGCCTCCGGCGGGGTTAACCACCCGCTGTTGGCGGTGCGCGAGCCGAAAAAAACCGCTTTTATTGTTATCACGGCTGACCGGGGATTGTGCGGCGGTTTCAACAGCAACGTGATCCGGCGGGCTACCCAGGAAATGAAAGGGGCCAATGCCTCATTAGACCTGGTAACAATTGGCCGTAAAGGCCGCGACTTTTTCCGCCGCCGCGGTTATAGTATAGCCAAGGAATATGTCGGGCTGGGCGAGGATGTTAAGTACAGCACGGCCAGGGACATCGGCTCTTATGTGATTGAAAAATACTCGTCGGAAGAATACGACGAGGTGTATCTCATTTACAGCCAGTTCATTAACGTGCTGGTACAAAAGCCGGTTATGGTCAAGATACTGCCGGCCGAACCGCCTACCGAAGAAGGCGCGGGCGCAAATGGAGACGGCGAAAACAAAAAGGTGCCTTATATCTTTGAGCCCTCAGCTGAAGCGGTATTGACCGAACTGCTGCCGAAATATATTGAGAACGCCATTTACCAGGGACTTCTGGAGACCAAAGCCGGTTTCTACAGTGCTCAAATGACGGCCATGGAAAATGCGACAAAGAACGCCTCGGATATGATCGACAAGCTGACCCTGACCATGAACAGGGCCCGCCAGGCTCAGATTACCAAGGAAATTTCCGAGATCGTCGGCGGCGCTGCGGCCTTGGAGTAAAAACGCAGCTAGCACAGGATTAACAAGATTTTGACGAAAATATTTTTTCAATCCTGTGAAATCGTTTTTCAACTTTAAGTTGAAGCGAAGGAGGTAAGAGAAGCGAATGAACGTTGGTCAAGTTGTGCAGGTTATCGGCGTCGTGGTGGACATCCGTTTTCCACCCGGCCAGGTGCCTGACATTTATAACGCTCTGCAAATCACAAGCGACAAAGAAGACATGTTTGGCCGGAAGTTCAACCTTACCCTGGAAGTTGCCCAGCACCTGGGCAATAACACCGTCCGCGCGGTAGCCATGAGCGCCACCGACGGCCTGGTCCGCGGTATGGACGTGGTCGACACCGGCGCTCCTATTTCCGTGCCGGTGGGCAAAGTCTCTTTGGGACGTCTTGTGGACGTGCTGGGTGAGCCTATTGACGGTAAAGGCCCCATCGTCAGCGACAAGAAATATCCCATTCACCGCACGCCTCCTCCCCTGGTGGAGCAGGCTCTTAAGACTGAGCAGCTGGAAACCGGCATTAAGGTTATCGACCTGCTGGTTCCCTTCCTCAAGGGCGGCAAGATTGGTTTGTTCGGCGGCGCCGGCGTGGGCAAGACCGTTATTGTTATGGAGCTAATCAATAACATCGCCAAGCAGCACGGCGGTATCTCAGTGTTCGCCGGTGTGGGCGAGCGTACCCGTGAAGGGAACGACCTCTACAATGAAATGACCGAGTCCGGCGTTCTGGACAAGGTTACCATGGTGTTCGGCCAGATGAACGAGCCGCCTGGCGTGCGTCTCCGCGTGGCCCTGACCGGTCTGTGCATGGCCGAGTACTTCCGTGATGAAGAGGGCGCCGACACCCTGCTGTTCATCGACAACATTTTCCGTTTTACCCAGGCTGGTTCAGAGGTTTCCGCGCTGCTGGGCCGCATGCCCTCCGCCGTGGGTTACCAGCCGACCCTGGCCACCGAGATGGGCCAGATGCAGGAGCGGATTACTTCCACTCAGAAAGGTTCGGTTACCTCGGTGCAGGCCGTTTACGTGCCTGCTGACGACCTGACCGACCCCGCCCCGGCCACCACGTTCGCTCACCTGGACGGCACCGTGGTTCTGTCCCGCCAGATCGTTGAATTGGGCATTTACCCGGCGGTGGACCCCCTGGACTCCACTTCAAGGATTCTGGACCCGCTGGTAGTCGGCAATGACCACTACACGGTGGCCCGCGGCGTTCAAAAGGTGCTCCAGCGCTATAAGGAACTGCAGGACATTATCGCCATTCTTGGTATGGAAGAACTTTCCGACGACGACAAGCTTGTCGTGGCGCGCGCCCGCAGGCTGCAGAAATTCCTGTCGCAGCCGTTCCACGTGGCTGAGGCCTTTACCGGACAGTCCGGAAAGTTCGTGTCCATTAAAGACACGGTCCGCGGCTTCCAGGAAATCTTGGACGGCAAGCACGACGACCTGCCGGAAGACGCTTTCTACATGGTAGGAGGCATTGAAGAAGCAGTAGAAAAAGGCAAGAGTTTATTAGCCGTATAATAGAGGGGAGTGCGCACTATGTCGGAAAACAAACAGCGACTGGAAATCGTAACTCCTCAGAGAAAAGTTTTCAGCGAGGAAGTAGATTTTTTAGTAGCGCCCGGCGCCGAAGGCGAATTGGGAATACTCCCTAATCACGCCGCGCTTATCACATCCCTTAACATCGGCATCATGAGGATTGAGCAGGACGGCAAGAAGTTTAAGGTTTTTGTGAGCGGCGGTTTCATGGAGGTCCGGAACAGCAGGGTTACCGTTCTCGCCACTGCAGCCGAGCGGACCGAGGAAATCGATGTGGCCCGCGCCGAGGCTGCCAGGAAACGTGCTGAGGACAGGATCGCCGCCAAGGCTCCCGACCTGGACTTAATACGTGCGGAACTGGCCTTGCAGCGTGCTTTAATGCGCTTAAAGGCTGCCAGTGAAAAATAGGTTTGAACACCTGCAGATGTTATTGATTTCATAACATAACCGGACTTTTGTTCCGGTTTTTTCTTTTGCCTGAATAACCAGGCAGTTGAGACAAGGGGACGGTTCGCTTGTCTCATTCATCATCTTGTCCCATTCCAGATCAGAGATACAATGTCTAAGGAATGGGGACACACCCTTTCAGGGAATGTCCCCGATTTAATGAGCTCCGCTTTGATTGTATTTGCCAGGTGATAAATGGTAAAAATATGATCATGAATGTTTTTATAACGGAGGAAATCATGCTCAAAAAAGAGTTGATAAAAAGGCTGCAGTCCAGAAAGAAGGCACTGTGGGTTGCTGTGGGGATGCTAATAGCTGTTTCATTTTCTGTGTTGGCTTTTTCTCCCGCGTGTAAGGAATTCTTCAGCTCATACAGAGAAGAAGCTGTTCTGCTCAAGATAATTAAATCTTCCGGGGCAGAGTTGAAATCTATAAACATTACCGGCTGGGTAAGGGTGGATGATAAAACAGCCGGCGCTTTTGAGCCGGAAACACTGGCCGGTATGGTTGCCGCCCGGCTTAATGTGTCCGAAACGGGAAGAAAAGCGGCAGGATGGCAGAATCAGTTTGCCAGGGGGGCCAAAGTAGAAGGTCTTGTCAAGGGAGAACATACGGTTTCTGTAATGGGGCAGGTTATGGAACCCCGGCAGGGGGAAACGGTTTCTCATATTATGGTTGTTTTTGACGGAAAAACAAGCAGGACAGCCGGCAATTATAAAAGTAGGATCAGCTCAGTCCTGGACGGTTATGGTGACAGCCGTGTCGCTTTAACCTGTGCAGGGACCATTAATAACGAGCTGAACAAAGACGAACTGCTGGAAACCGCTGAAAGGATAATGACGCAGGCAGGCGCCGCGGTTCATGAAAAAACTATCAAAGACAACCTGGTGAGTTTGACTGGTTTCAGCCCGAAGTTCGCAGAAGATATAACTTATGCCGGAAAAGAAATAAACCTGAATGTCGCCCTGCGCTGCGACCCGGTAGAGCATGTAACCTATGTTTACGCGGCATCCCCGGTCATTTACACGGAATATTAAACAAGCTGTTTCTGAAAGGTAATATTTACCTTGACCAGATAGTATATATTAGTAACTATAGAAGACAGGAGTCAGAATTCAGAATAAAATAATTGAATTAATTAAACAAATTGACAGGATTTACAGGATTAAAAGGATTTACAAGATTTCAAAAAATATATATAAAGACTTTTTATAATTATTTCTTTATCCATTAACACCAATTAAACATTGTCAAGTTAAAATTTTGCAAGTTTAATTTTAAATGAAATGTTTAAAATCCTGTTAATCTTCTAAAATCCGGTAAATCCTGTCAGATTGTTTTATCTTTTCACTAAGCCAACGGTATAGTCATTATTTTTTATTCTGACTCCTGACTTCTGAATTCTGTATTCTGTTTACGGGGTGAAAAAATATGCGCAGGCTGGCTACGGGTACTTTACTGTTTGCACTTGCCCTGATCTTGGGCCTTCCCTTTTTATTAAGCAGACAGATACCCGCGAGGTTTTTTCCAGGGGTGACTATCGTGCGGGTGTTTGTTCATAACGAGAACAAGATCAAAACAATGCAGCTGGAAGATTACCTGGTGGGGGTTGTAGCCGCTGAAATGCCCGCTGAATTTCCGCTTGACGCGCTAAAGGCACAGGCTGTAGCAGCCAGGACCTATATTGTCAAACGTATGGGCAGCGGCGGCGCGGCTGTGGCCAATCCGCTTCACCCGGGCGCCGACGTGTGCGATGACCCGCGCCACGGCCAGGCCTGGCTGTCGAGGGAAGATTTGAAAAATCGCTGGGGGACGCTCCGCTATTATGACTATTATTACAAAGTAAAAAAAGCTGTGGATGAGACCAAGGGGCAGGTACTGGTTTACCAGGGAGAGTATATAGACCCGGCCTACCACGCCTCTTGCGGCGGCAGGACTGAAAACTCGGAGGACGTGTGGAAATATAAGGTCCCTTACCTGCGCAGCGTCCCCTGCCCGTATGACGCCGACCCCAACCCGGTGCAAACCGCCTCTTTCAGCCTGGAGCAGGTGGACCTGGCCCTGGGCACAAAGCTGTCGGCTGTCCCCGTCAGCGGCACGGAGAATAATGCGAAGACTTTCAAAGTAATTGAAAAGACCAGTACAGGACGTCCGAAGCTCCTTCTGATCGGCGACCGCCAGTTCTCCGCCGTGACAGTCAGGGATCTGCTGGGACTTCGCTCAACCAGTTTCACCTGGAAAGCCGAAGGGGATTTTGTCTACTTTACCACCACCGGATACGGCCACGGGGTAGGCCTCTGCCAGTACGGGGCCAAAGGCCTGGCGGAACACGGGTACGATTACCGCACCATCCTGGGCCATTATTACAGCGGGGCGGAAATAACGGATACCAGAAATTAAAAATTTGAAACCGTTTTATGGTTAAGAATACTTTCGGAAAGTCCTACCGTTTGTCATTGCGAGCGTTAAGCGAAGCAATCTCCGGCTCTTATTCCCGCTTTATACTGTGAGATCGCCACGTCGCTTTCGCTCCTCGCGATGGCAGAACGGTCTTTGCAAAACGACTTTCCGGAGTTACTCGGTTAACTGTCCGCCCTTAAGTGAGGCGGTTTTCTTCTTTTAGTAAAGCTTGCCGCCGGCAGTACCGCCGCCAGGGACATCAGCGTCAGCGCCAGGATCACCGGGACAAGGTACTCGGGCCCCAGGTTTTTCACAGCGACCTGCCTGAGCCCTTCAGCCATCCAGGTGAAAGGCAGAAAGCGGGCAAAGGCGTTGATAAAGGCCGGGATATGGGTCTGGGGCCAGGTATAGCCGGAAATCATCAGGAAGGGGACCGACAGCAGCATAATGTACCTGGTTGCCTGCAGAGAGTCCGCCGCCTGCAGCGAAATGTAAAAACCGGCGCAGGTAATCACAATGTTGTAGAGCAATCCCAGCAGCAATATCAATAAAACAGAGCCTTCGATTCTCACGTGTACAAAGACGGCTATAAACCAGATCAGCAGGCCGTAATTAAAAATGCCGGTCAAAAAATAGGGCAGGGACTTACCGAGGAATATTTTCCACGCCGGCGCGGGAGCACACAGGAACTGCAGCCAGCTGTTGTTTTCTTTTTCCCTGGTCACGGTAAGGCTGGCGCTGAGCAGGCAGATCTGGTGGATAATCAGCATAATTAAACCGAAAAGCATAAAATTGGCATAGCTGAAGGTTGGATTATACCATACATCCGTATTGGAGGATACGCTGTCAAGGATGTTTGTGATTTCCTTTTTTGCTAAGCCCAGGCCGGCCATGTAAGCGGCGGCGTGTTCGGCGCTGAACTGGTTGACGGTTTCCATGGTGTACTTGCGGATGTTGTAGCCCCAGATAAGATTGGAGCTGTCATAAACGACTAAAACCTCCGCCCCGCTGTGCAGGGCGGTTTCTTTTTCAAAATTCTCAGGGATCACCACCCCGGCCCGGACGGCGCTTTTTTTCATGCCCTCCTCCAGCAGGGGGTAGGTGTTTATTTCTTCGACTATTTGAAAGCGCGGGTTGTTGGCAAAGCACTTGATCACTTCCCGGCTGAGCACAGAATCATCCAGGTCCACAACCGCCAGAGGGATGCCGGTCAGGATTCCGGCCGTGTAGACGGCGCCGCACAGGGACGCGTAAAAAACCGGTACAAAGAATATGAGCAGGAGGAGTATTTTATCTTTAAAAATATGGACCATTTCATAATAACTTATGTATAATACCTGTTTCATACCGCGCACCTCCCTTTTGCTTGTCGAATACTTTCGGAAAGTCCTACTGTTTGTCATTGCGAGCGTTAAGCGAAGCAATCTCCGGCTCTTACCCCCGCTTTATACTGTGAGATCGCCACGTCGCTTTCGCTCCTCGCGATGACAGAACGGTCTTTGCAAACCGACTTTCCGAAATTACTCCTTGTCATTATTTCTATGCAGGTGTCTGGCTTTATCCGAACAATATTGTGCGACTAAAGCCGCACCTACATCTTCTCAAGTCTCTCTACTCACATGGTTGCAACCTGCTTGCAAATGTGGTAGGTTCGGGTTTATCCGAACGATTTTAATCTAATTCGCGCCTATGTTCTTCTGGCAACAATGATCGCTGCCGTCCCGTAGCAGACAGCCGCGATAATCAGGAACGCCAGGAAAAACTGGGACATGAAGGCCCAGCCGGGGTCCTTGAAGGTTAAAAAGTTCAGACCCTGGAAGTACCAGGTCTGCGGCAGTATTTGGGCGATAAACCGCAGATAGGGCGGCATCGCTTCCAGCGGCCAGGAATAACCGGAAAGAAGAAAGGAGGGCAGCGCTATGATCATGCCGAACCTGGTGGCGTTCACAGCTTCCCTGGCCAGGCTGGAGGCCAGTGTGCCGACGCTGTGCAGCGCAATGACAAAGGCCAGGTTGAACAGAAGGAATACAGCGAAGCCGCAGCGCAGGGGCAGCTTGCATACCACAAAAGCAAGGAAGAAAACCGGCAGGGCGATGACCATGAATGTTATGATCTGGGCGGCAGATTTGCTGAAAAACAGCCTGAGTCTGGACAGCCCCAGTGCTTTAATCTGATACCAGCTGCGGGCGCCTGTCTCCCCGGTAATGTTCATACAGGCGGCCAGGGTGCAGCACTGCTGCCAGACATTCAGGGCCAGGGCCAGCACCACAAAATAAGCATAGTTTAAGGTGGGGTTAAACCAGGCCTCCTCGCGAAATTCAACCGGCTGGTAGGCCGCCCTGGCCTGGGTGGGCTGGATGCCGCGGGCAACCAGGACTTTAACGCCGGTTTGGGCGCTGAGCGTGCGGGTAACTGACAGCATGGCGCTGGTAGTGTTGGTAGCGTAGATCATGTTGCTGCCGTCCACAATCATTTCCACCCGCGCCTGGCGGGAGAGGGACACTTCTTTTCCGTAATCCTCCGGTATGACTACACCAGCAATCACTTCGCCTTTTTTTATTAATTCCTCGAGTTCGTCATAGCTGCCGGGATATGCGGTTATCTTTAAATTTTCAGCGGCCTGGATGTTTTTGATCAACTCCTGGCCGGCCCGGGAATGGTCCAGGTCCACAATGGCCGCCGGGATATTTTTTAAAACCTGGGGGCTGTATGTGGCATAAAAGATAAGCAGGCCAAGCAGGGGGCCAGCCAGCAGGATATAGCGCAGGCTTTTGTCCCGCCACATGAAAAAAAATTCACGCCTGGCAATGGCCAGGCACTGTCTAAGCATTTTCCCCACCACTTTGCTGTTCAATCGACAGAAGTTGGCTTTCCCACTGTTCTTGTGCCTCCTGAGGCGTATAAAAAGTAAGCGAGCCTTTTTCCAGCCAGCCCACCCTGCTTGTCGCCGCGCAGAACTCGATGCGGCTGAAGCCCCAGACGCAGGCGCCGCCGGATGTGACAAACCTGTTCAGCTCTTTTAAAATCAGGCGCTGTGCATAAGGATCGATATCATTGATCAAGTCGTCGGCGATTAAAAGCCTGGGCTCGTTCAAAAGCGCGCAGGCCATGGACAGGCGCTGGTAAACCCCGGCGTTGAGCCTGCCCGCCGGCTCTCCCAGATAATCCGTAAGTTCAAAACGCTTGACCAGATCAGGTATGCTGTCCAGTCCGGTATTTTTCAGCACTGCGATAAACTCGAGGTTTTCATACACCTTCAGGTCCCTGAAAAGGCTTCTTTCCTGCGTCACCAATCCCAGCTGCTTCTTGAAAGCCTCGCTTTTCCTGATGTCACAGCCAAGTATCTCCACACTCCCGGACTTAAACCGGTCAATACCGGACAGGATATGCAGCAGGGCTGTTTTACCCGCTCCCCTGGCACCGAACAGGCCAAGGCATTCACCGCTATACAACTCAAGGGACAGGCCGTCCAGTACTTTTTGTTTGCCGATAGTTTGTTTTAAATCTATGACTTTAATTAAAGGGGTCACCTGGCGCCAACCTCTCCTTCAATGGTGAATGAATTCGCCATACTATTCAATTATCCTTACCCGCGCGGTCATCCCCGTTTTCAGGAGCAGTTCCTGGTTGGGCACATCTATTTTGACCTCAAAACTTCTTAGATCATGGTCGTACTGTTCATTTACCGCTTTGCGCACCGCAAAATCACCGGCGTTATTGATCCAGACCACATTTCCGTGCAATACCCTGCCTGGAAAAGAATCCACAGTTATTTCCACATCCTGGCCCAGCTGGACTCTGCCAATCTTTTTCTCGCTGATAAAAACCTTTACATAAGTATGGAGCAGGTCGGATATTTCAAATACCGGCGTGCCAGCGTTGACCATTTCCCCCTGCTCCAGGTTTTTCTGGGTGATAAAGCCGGAAATGGGCGCCAGTAAACGGGTATTGTCCAAGTATGCCTGGGCTTCCTGCACGGCGCCGCCGGCCTGGTTGCTCTGCCCTGTGGCTGCCTCGTACTGGGCCTGGGCTAAATCTACTTTCAGACGCGCTGACAGGGCCTGTTCAAGTGCTGCCTGCGCCTCTTTCCGAACATTCTCGGCCAACTCGTAGTTGTTTTTAGCGTCATTATATGACTTGTCAGAGGTGGCGCCGCTTTTATAAAGGTTTTCCAACCTTTCGTATGAGTCACGCGCGTTTTTTACCCCAACCTCGGCCTGTGCCACCTTGGCTTGGGCCTGCTCTATGGCTGCTTCAATTTGCCGGCTGGTCAGCGGGACCGACTCACCGGCCTGGCGGGCCTGGGCCCTGGCCGCCTCATAGGCGCCGCTGGCCTGGCTGAGTTTGGCGTCCAGCTCGCGGGTTTCCAGGCAGGCCAGTTCCTGTCCCTGCTCAACCCTGCTTCCTTCCTCGACAAATATGTTCTGAATTTTTCCGGCAACTTTAAAGGATGCCGTCACTTTCTTAGCCTCAATGGCGCCGGTGGCTGTTAAGCCTTCCTGTTCCCTGACAGACTCTGTCCGGCTTTTATTTAGTGTGAAAAAAATAAGGACGGCAAGGGCAATGATTATAACTAATAAGATTAAGGTTAGGATTTTTTTTGTTCTTATAGCAGTGAGAATGTCCATCTTATTACTCCTCCCTGGTATCCGGCTGAACAGTCCCTTCAAAAAAAACTTGTTCGATAGACGATCTAACCTGTGCGTGGGGAATGCTCCTGGCATAGCTGATGTAGTGCAGCGCGGAAATAATGATCATGCCGAAAAGTGATCTGGTGGTTATTTCCGGGTCAACTTTTTTTAAAGAGCCGTCTTTCACGCCTTCTTCAATAACCGCCTGGATTAACCCGAGGCTGGCCGAAATCATTTTGGCCAGGTCTTCCCTTTGAATGTTTGTCCCGTATAGCTCTTTAAGAAACAAAAAAACAAGGTCTTTTTTATCTTCAATAAAGGCAAGCATGCCTCGAATCAGTTTCTTGATTTTCCCTGCCGCCGTGCCGGCGCCGGATATATCCAGCCGCATTTGTTCCTCTAAAAGATATACTCCTTCCCGGATGATGGCCAGATAAAGTTCCTCTTTGTTCTTAAAGTGATAGTAGATAGTGCCTTTAGCCACCCCCAGCGCCCTGGCTATTTCATCAACCGTGGTCTGGTGATATCCCTTATGCGCAAATATTCCGGCGGCGGTATTAAGGATGTGTTTGTTCTCACCCGCCCCATTCCTGAATGCGGAAGAAAAAGGTGTTAAATTCATACGATCCTCTCTTTTGTACTGACCAGTCAGTTCATTTTTTAAGAATATGCAGTCCCTGGTAAATTGTCAAAAGCCAAATGTGGCCAAATAGGCCAAATATAGCCGGTATTTTTAGTTTTGTCCTTTCAAGATGCGATAAGGTCAAAGTTACAATACCCAAATCTTTGTAAGTTGTGATAAGGAAATACATTCTAGAGTGTTTCTTGTTTCACTAACGAATTTCTCACTTCCCCCCGCATATATATCTAGAGGAAGACACCGCTGTATTAAGGCGAGGATTCAATATTAATTACTGCGCTGCCGTGTTTTGATCAACTTGACCGAAGGAAGGGTTTATTAATCTATTGCCGGCGTCCGACGTCCGACGTCTGAAATGGGAGGTAGAAAAATGCAGGAATACATTCAAAAACGGGTATTGGATATCTGTTCCTATATTCTAGAAACACAGGCCACAGTCAGGCAGGCCGCCCAGGTGTACCAGGTCAGCAAAAGCACTGTCCATAAAGATATGACGGAGCGGCTGCCCTCTTTAAACAAACAGCTGGCCCAGGAGATAAAAGCAATTCTTGAGTACAATAAAGCCGAGCGGCATCTGCGGGGCGGCGAAGCCACCAGGAGGAAATATAAAGATTTGGCGTAAAATACCGGTGGACAACAGGATTTTGACGAAAAAGATAGAATACTACTTTTGCTTGGTAAAAAGTAGGTTTTATCCTGGGATTAGGCGGGCTTGATTTGAAGCCGGATAAGGGGACAGCCTTGCCGTTCCAGGTTTTTTGAAGGAGGACAAGCTTATGTTAACCGGTAGCGACATCGGGGTGGATCTGGGCACGGCCAACGTGCTGGTTTTTGTAAAAGGAAAGGGAATTGTTCTGCATGAACCTTCAGTTGTGGCCATGGATAAAGAGAGCGGCAGGGTTATCGCTGTCGGCGCCGAGGCCCGCAGGATGCTGGGACGGACCCCCGGCAATATCATTGCTATACGTCCCCTGCGTGACGGGGTGATCGCCGACTATGATGTAACGGAAAAAATGCTGCGCTACTTTATCAGCAAAGCTGACGGGGGGAAAAAATTCTTTTTCCGGCCCAGGATTATGGTTTGCATACCTTCCGGTGTCACCGGGGTCGAGGAGAGGGCTGTGCGGCAGGCGGCCATCCAGGCCGGCGCCAAAGAGGCGCACTTAATTGAGGAACCACTCGCCGCCGCCCTGGGAGCGGGCCTTGATATCTCTCAGCCAAGCGGCAGCATGGTGGTGGATATCGGTGGGGGAACCACAGATATCGCCGTGCTTTCGCTGGGAGGTATTGTGTGCAGCAAGTCCCTGCGGGTGGGCGGGGACAAAATTGACGAGGCCATAGTCAAGTATATACGCAGAGAGTACAGCCTTGCCATCGGCGAGCGTACAGGTGAAGAATTGAAGATGGAGATCGGAACCGCCCACCTGCAGGGCGCGGAAGATAAAACAATGGAAATCCGGGGCCGGGATATGCTCTCCGGGCTGCCCAAGGCGGTTATAGTTTCCCGGCGCCAGGTTCACGAAGCGATCAAGGAGACTCTGGAGTTGATTGTGGGCGGTGTAAAAGAAGTGCTGGAACGCACCTCGCCCGAACTTGCCGCCGATATCGTAAATAAAGGGATCATCGCGACCGGCGGCGGCGCTCTGTTGGAGGGTATTGACAGGTTGCTCAGCATTGAAACGGGACTGCCTGTCTATATTGCGGATGATCCGCTTTCCTGTGTCGCCAAGGGGACCGGCCGCGCCCTGAATAACATGGGTATAATCAGCGCCGCCAGCAGGGGTAAGGTTGTTAGAAAGTAGCTGTTGCCCCGCACATATTGAACAAAGTCAATAAAAGTATTTTGTGCTTGCATCAGGTAAAAGACCGGAACGTCCGGTCTGTATTTTTATTGGAAAAAAAAGTTGTTAATTATATTAACTATTTTAACAGGAAAATTACGAAGGCTTGTCGAAGGTGTTAACCGGCAGAATACAAATGCTTGTTTTATCCAGATTATTTGGGGGTACTCATGTGGTTTTTTAACAGACCTTTCGGTATAAAAACCTTTTTAAAAATACTGGCGGCTCTTGCCGGGTTTTTATTTCTCTTCCTTTTCTCAAGCTCCGTTTCTTATCCTTTACCGCCTGGACTTGGCTCATTTCAAGGAGCAGACGCTAATGTTCCCATTGCTCAAGAAGCGATACCGGAACAGCCTTTTACATACCCTGTTTCTTTTCTGAATGACCGGGCCAGGGATATTACCGGCGCTGCCGCTGTAAATGCCCCGGGTTTTATCGTGCCCGGCGGTTTGACCGGAGAAGGCCAAATTGTGGCTATAGCCGACAGCGGCCTGGATATAGGATCAACAGATGACATCCACCCGGATCTCAAGAGCCGGCCCGGCAAAATGCCCAAGATAGTTTTGTTGAAATCCTGGGCGGGCCGGGATGTGCCGGATGACCCGGACGGGCACGGCACCCACATGGCGGCCACCATCGCCGGGACGGGCGCGGCTTCAGACGGTAAATTCAAAGGCGTGGCGCCGGGCGCCAGCATCTACTTCCAGGCTATACTTAATAAGGATGGGGATATAGGCCTCCCCGGCAATCTTTATGACCTGTTCTGGCCGGCCTACTCGGCAGGCGCCCGCATCCACGTCGACGCCTGGGGCGGCGGGCCGGACACATACCTCAAGCCTGCGGCGCAGGTGGACGAATTTGTGCGCAATCATCCCGACTTCCTGGTAATCTTCGGCGCCGGTAACAGCGGGCCGTCATCCGCGACACTTACGAGCGAAGCCAACAGCAAAAATGCCCTGGCGGTCGGGGCTTCAATACTGCCCCGGCCCGCCTTCGTGCCCGGCGCGAACAATACCTCCGCGGCAGCCGATTTGTCTTCACGCGGCCCCGCTGGAGACGGGCGGATAAAACCCGAACTTCTCGTCCCCGCTTCCGCGGTGATTTCAGCTAAATCCCGCCTGGTCGAAGGCAACCTGCAGGGGTTCCCCGACTACACACAGATGCAGGGGACAAGCATGGCCGCAGCTGTCGCCGGCGGCTCCTCAGCCATTGTACGGGAGTATTTAAAGAAATATATGAATCTGGCCACTCCTTCAGCCGCCCTGGTCAAGTCCGCGTTGATCAATGGCGCCCGCTCCGCCCAAGGTGGTCCGTCCAAGGAAGGCTTCGGTATAATCGACCTGGCGGGAACGCTAATCGCACTAAAAGAGGGGTCCATCCATCTGGCCGACGAGTGGGCGGGAGTAACCCAGGGAAACGAGGTTGTCTATACTTTACATGTTTCCGACTCAAATGCCCCTCTTAAAGCAACCCTGGCCTGGACCGACCCGCCTGTCGAGCCGGGCAGCGGCCGCACCCTGGTTAATGACCTTGACTTGATTGTCAAAACGCCTGACGGGAGGGTATATTACGGCAACCATTTCCTCGGCCAAAACACTCCGGACAGGACAAACAATGTAGAACAGGTATACCTGCCGGCGCCCGTGCCCGGGGACTATACTGTGCGGGTGGCGGGCGCCGCTGTTCAACAGAATACTGTACGCGCGGGCACAACTGTAGCACAGGATTTTGCCCTGGCCTGGGGCCAGACTCCGGTTGAAAGTATGATGACCAGGGGTGATAACAGATCAATTTCACTGGCGAACGGTTCCTCGTTCAGTCCGGCTGACGTGCCGGTGGTTAACCTGATCGACGACAGCATCGCCCCGTCAGACGCGGAACACTTTTTCCCCGGAGCGGAAGTTTTCCGGGCGCCGGACCGGGCCTACATAATAACCCGTTTGTGGCGGGCGGCGGGTGTAAAGGTTCTCAAGACGGCGGCAGGCTTTGTTTTTACAGAAATCAACCTCGCCGTGAGGCTCGGTGGGTACAATCTGGCCCCTGATGAGGGGGGAGTATTGTTAAACAACTACGCCGCAGATCCTGATAAAATTCCGCCGGGGGTAGAAGTCAGCGCGGTTATAAACCCGCGTGAACAGAATATAAGGCAGGTGCGGGCTTCATATATTAAGAAGGAAGGGGTAGTCCTGGCCGTAGACGCTGAGGAAGAGGAGAAAACACTGACACTTGCCGGTGATGAAGGTACTTACCGAGTCTCTCCGACCGCGGTTTACTCTTATGAGGACACTTACACGAGCGCTGAGACGGCGGACGCCCCTTTCGGCACCGGCGCTCTGGAAGAACTTAAGGACGTCCTGCCGGGAATGCCTGTAAGCTTGCAACTGGCTCCTTCCAGCGGGGATATTCAGTATCTTACCGTCAAGCGGAATGTGGCGCTGGGGACCGTTTACAAGACGGTTGCTTCCACCGGCGAAATAATTCTGGAAAATGGAGATTCTTACAAGATTTTTCCCGGCGCCATGGTAAAAAGGGACAGGGAAACTTGCAGCTTTGAAGCCGTCAAGCCGGGTGACCACGTCTCGGCTGCGCTTCTGCCGGACACAGGTGAGGTCATCGGCCTGGTTGCTTTCAGCAAGGTGCTTTACGGCAGGGTAATTGATTTTAGCAGTAAGAACAGAACTGTTTACCTGCTGGATGACAACGGGCGCTACCATTCCTTTGGGCTGCCCGGGAGCGCGGTCATTTACCGCTGGGGAGTCAGGGCGACAGCCAATACTATTGCCGTCGGGGGCCGGGTCAGGGTTGTCACCGACCCGGCCGGCCAGGAAGTGTGGAGGCTGGATCTGGCGGAGACGCTTTTTGATAAAAGCGCTCTGTTGAAGTATAACGGAGCCGGAGGCGTGATTGCAACCTCGCAAGGTGTTCAGTACCGGCTTTCCGGTTCAACCCGTTTTTATAAAAACGGTTGCCCGGCGCTGCCGGAGGATTTACTGCCCGGCGAGCAGCTTGAATTGGAATACACGGCTGCGCCCTTTCCCGCCGGCAATGTGCTTTTTACGGTTAACTGCCGCTCTGCCGCCCCGCCGCCTGCGTTGCTGACATCAATCGTTACTCTTGAGGGGCGCTTGGTTCTCACCGGCAGGACCGGTACAAATACAAAGGTCTATATTTGGCGGGGGGACGCCAGGCAGGCGGCGCCTGTGGACGAATCGGGCCGTTTTAATTTTACCCTGCCCCTGGGGGGCGAAGGGGAATATAACTTGTTCGTTGAAGCTTTAAACAGGCAGACGGGGGGTATCACAGGCAGGCAAATATCCATTGCGGCAAAAAAGGATAAAGATGAAACAGTGCGGAGCGCTCTTAAGGAAACAATAGAACAAGCGGGGAAGAGTTATCTGCCTGACGCGCCGTTAGCGCGGGCGGAAGCGGCGGCCGTACTGGCGCGGCTTTTAAACTGGCCGGCGCTAAGTGATTCGCCCCTGCCGTTTTCCGACATCAATGATATTCCGGCGCCGTTCCGTTCAGCCGTAGCCGAGGCCCGGGCGCGGGGTATTTTTAAAGGCTACTCTGGAGGCCTCTTTTTACCATTGGCCGGCCTCAGCCGGGCAGAGGCAGCGGTTGTTTTCGCCTCCGTCCTGCGGGAACTCGGGCTGGATGTTAAAACATCTTCGTCACTGCCCTATACGGACGCCGCCGTCATACCGGCCTGGGCCGCCTCAGCCGTGGCGGAGACCGCTGCCGCGGGGATTTTTCAAGCCCGCTGGAACGGCGCTTTCGCACCCGGGGATTCAATTAACGCTGCCGAGATGGCTGCGGCTTTAAAAGGCCTGCTTGAGTATTGCGAGACAGAGTACGCGGGGAAATAGCCGGGATAAAAAGGCCTGAAAACCGTATTCCGCAGGTTTTCAGGCCTTTTTTACAGAAATATTTTAATTGCTTTCCAGCCATAACGTGATAACTCTCTTGCCTGCTTCGGACTCCCAGTCGTCCAACTGCTGTTTATATGTCGCGGCCTGATTTTCCAACTGCCGCCGCTCTTCAGCGTCACGGGCCGAACTCAGGCGTGACAGCAGGTCATTGTACTGGATTGCTTTTTCGTTATATTGGAAAGTAATGTCGCGGCTTTCGTCCGTCCTGTCTATTACAGTTCCCATGTCAATTAGCTTTGTAACCAATTCCGGGGCGCGGTCCACCGGCAGGGACATCCATATTACTATGATCTTCTTGTCACCGCTCTGTTCCGGCCATACCTGCGTAAACGCTCCTTCTCCGGCCGCAAATGCCACCGCTTTAGCCCTGGCTTCCGCCAGGTTGCTGACCGCTACCTTTAAAAACGTGCTGTTTGTTTTCATTCCGCCGCTCATCAAAGCACGCGTTCCTTCCGGCAAAGAGGCCACGGCGATGGCGGCGCTTTGACCGCCGGAAGTGTTCGCGGGTAGAGCTTCGCCTGGATCGCCGTTCGGGTTGTTTGGCCGGCCGGCGCCTTTATCACCGGAGCCCGGCTCCATGTTCGCGCCCGGCTCCTTACCCGTGTCGGCCGGCTGAGCAGGATCTCCCCGCGGTGGCTGGTGGTTGTCTGAAATTACTGTTGGATCGCCTTTATTATCGATAGCGGGGGGCGCCTGAACAACCGTTTTCCAGGTGCCGGCTAATTGCAGCCCGGCGTTTATTCCCGCCGAGCCCCCCGCCAGGAGCAATAGCGCGGCGGCGGCCGCAAGAACAGCTTTGCGCCAGGCCTCCGGCAGCCGCGCCAAGGCGGACCGGCGCTCCAGCCGCACCCTGCTCATTACGTTTTTGCACAAATCCGGGGGCGCCGGCACTTCGTCCCGGCCAATCTTCCTCAGTGTCTCTGACAGCCGTTTTTGCAGGCCCAATTCGCGGGCGCATACTGAACAGCACGCCAGATGTTCCGCAAGCGCGTTGCTGTCTTCACCTGAAAGCGCTCCGTCCGGTTGTTCGGCTATTATGAATAATGCTTCCCGGCAATCCATCAGACGCCACCTGCCTTTCCCGCTGCCTGCTTATTTCGCGTTTTCCCGCGCCACTTGCGTCATTCTGTGTCTCATTACCTCGCGCGCCCGGCTGAGCCGGGATTTTACCGTGCCAAGGGTACAGCCCAGCATGCGCGACACCTCTTCGTAACTGTAACCTTCGATTTCACGCAACACCAGCACCGCCTTGTGCTCTTCCGACAGCCCGTCCAGCACAGCCCGTACAAGTCCGCGAAACTCCTTTTCCTCCAGTGCCTGAAGCGGGTCGCTGTCCCAGTCCGGCACGTCGCGCCGTATTTCGCCTCCGTTATCTCCCTGGAAAGGTTCGTCGAGGGACAGCGGAGGTGTTCCTTTATTATTTTTACGCCGGTAATTAAGCCATATATTAACTGTAATCCTGTGCATCCAGGTGCCGAAATCAGCTTCGTTGCGAAACCCCCCTATAGCCCTGTATGCTTTGATAAAGGCTTCCTGGGCCAGGTCCTGCGCGTCGTCTTGATTGCCGGCCAGGTGGACGCAAAGTGAATAAACCTTATTTTGGTAAAGGCGCACCAATTCTTCAAACGCGGATAAGTCGTTATTTTGAGCATTTTTAACCAGTGTCCTGGTATCTCTCACGGGGAAGCAACTCCTGCGGGAAATCCTCCCCGTTTTACTGTTAGACACGCGCCGGATGATAAAAGTTCCAGCCAGGGGAGGCCCATATAACTTTTTGTTTTTATAATGTAACTTTGTGCGAACAAGTTCCGACAGGCCTTACAAGTTCCCAAAGCGCAAGCGCGAATTTATTCGGGCCAGGGAATAGGGACACGCTCCCGCGGGGAATGTAATCCGGATTTGCGGCGGAACCGGTCTTGATTTTTGCTTATTTGATGATATCACACGACCTTGCCGGGCGCAATCAGAGAGAAATTTTTGACAACCGGACTGTTAAAGATAAATTAAACCGGTCCCGCCCCGGGCGGATTTAGTCAAAGAGAAACCCGGGCTCTTTTATAGTTAAATAAATTAATAAAATTTTCTACACCTCAATGGAACTTTTGGGGCTCACTGGCTGTCTAACTAATCAGGTAGCAATGAAGGGAAAGGCAGTCTGCCAGGCAGGAATTTGCCTGGGCGTGTAGAATTTGTCTTTTACTTGTTGTCTGCCGGTTTTTCAGGCAACGACCAGAGAAGCAGCACCGCTCACAGTTTTTACGCAGCAATATTTTTGATAATTTTCTAGGGGGGGGGTTGAAAGAAGCTAGTCTTAAGGGCGGGTTAAGGGTAATGCCCGCGAACCAGCCTGAATGGTCGAAATATTTTTCAAGGAGGGAAAAAAGTGAAGGCAAAAAGAAGAATTCTTTCTATTCTCGTAACATTGTCCATGGTTATGGCCCTGCTGGTTCCCCTGGCGGGAGTGGCCGGCGCGGCGGCGGTAACCTACACCACCACAACAACCTTACCGTCGTTTGATCCCAGTGAAGACGCTGACGCTATTACAGCGGCGACCGTAGAGGTGAATATTGATCCTTACAATAACACCACCAGTAAAGCTTTGCTGGAAGTGATAGACAGCAGCGGCAAGTCCCTGCCTATCGTATCCGTTAATGGTACTGCTGTTGACGCCAAAATTTATCAGTATACTTTCGTAAGAGAAGGTACTATTGATAGAGCGGCATGGCAGGATTTAGTGATTGTTTTTGACGGCAGCGACGCCAATACCGGCGAAGTGCAGGCCAAGTTCTCGAAGTGCTCCGGCCAGCTCGTCGGCGGCACCGTGACGATTGCCAACGCCAAGGGCGGCGCGATCGAAGTGACAGTTCCCAGCGTGGTTTCTATTAGCGACGCCGGATGCTCGGCATCAGGCGACAACGCTGTTACCATCCGCGTAAACGAAACTGTGGCCGGCGGCTTTGAACGCGGCGCGGAATCCGTTAAGTTTAAGCTGCCCAACGGCTTCAAGTGGAACGGCGCGGAATTCGAAACCTTAAATAAGAACGTTGAAGGTTGGGATTACGACCTTCTGGATAACGACAGGACCCTTGCGGTTGATAACCCGGGCGGTTACAGCGGCACCGTATTGCTTGAAATTAAAGCCGGCCTTACCGTGGACAGCACTGTGGCCAAGTACGGCGACGTGAAAGTTAAAATCAGCGGCGAAAGCACTGTTACCCCAAGTGATGCTGTAATCGCCACCTATGGCGACTACGAAGCAACAGTATCAGAAGTAACCACCGAGACTGTCATGTCCGGCCAGAAAGAGCAGGATGTAGGGAAATTCGCCATCGAAGAAGCCCTGCCGGGCACTCTGGTCGAAAACCGTACCATCATCCTGACCCTGCCCGAGCAGGCCAAGTGGGATGGAGATCTGTATGAACTTTCCAGCGGAGATTCCGATAACTTGGGTGACTTCGAAATAGGCGATTTTGAACCGGTCGGTACCGACAACCGCTCCATTAAAGCAGTGATAGAAACTCCCTCAAGCGGCGACGAGCCCACCAAGATTGTGTTCAAGAATGGCCAGATCAGCGTCAGGGCTGACTATACCGGCGACATCATCCTTACGGTTGAAGGTTCCGCGGGAGCCAAAGGCACTGTAAAGATAGCTGAGGCCAAGGCGCCTGTGACAGCGACAGCCGAAAGCAAGCCCGAAGTGATTATAGGTATGGGCTCCCAGAAGGCCGCCGATATTACCATTACCGAAACTAAGGAAGAAGCCCTGCAGGCTACTTATGAGGATACCGTGCTTGGTGAAGACGCCGATGGCGACCCGGTATGGCTTGAAGGAACAGCCGAAGCTTATCTGAACATCGAAGCGCCTCCTGGTGTAAGGTTCGCCTCCGTGCCGACCTTTACCGTGACCGGCGATTTGGAAATCGGAGAAGCCCTGTGCGACACCGACTCTCAGAATGTCCAAGTAAGAATCGAGAGCACCAGCACCGAGCCGGCTTCGATTAAAGTATCCGACATTGAGCTGATCGTCGACCGTACGGTTCCGGAAGGCGACATCAAGTTGAAGGTCGGCGGCACCTCGCTGGTTGAAAACAACATCAGCGATTTGTTCCCGAACATCAACTGGGTCACCAAGGTAGCGGTTGCCAAGGTTATCACCCCCGCTCCGGAAACTACCAAGGTAACCACAGTCTTCAAGATCGGCGATACTAAGTACACTGTGAACGGCGTTGAGAAGACCGCGGATGTCGCTCCGTACATCAAGGACGACCGCACCTACCTGCCGATCAGGTATGCCGCTTACGCTGCCGGTGTTACTGACAGCAACATCATCTGGAACGCCGCAGAGCAAAGCGTCGTTCTGGTCAAGGGTGACCGCGTGGTCAAGCTGACCGTCGGCAGCACCTCGATGTTGATTAACGGTGTTCCCTTTGCGATGGACGTAGCTCCGGAGATCGTGGATCCCGGCCGTGTTATGCTTCCGCTCCGCTGGGTAGCCCAGGCTCTTGGCTGCCAGGTCAATTGGGATGCCGCAACTCAGTCTGTAACAATTAACTAAAAGTTCAATTAAAAAAGGAACCGGGTTCTTACGGGAACCCGGTTCCTTTATCTTCAGGAATATATCTCCGGATAAAAAAGGATACTGTCATTAAATATAGAAAAATATATTAAATATAAATACTATAATAAGGAGGTAAAATTTGGTGACGGCGGGAAAGCTAAGAGGTAGAGGTAAAGTTGGAATTGTTGCTGTTTCAGTCGTTTTGGCGCTGGCATTATTTTTTGCTTGCGCGGGCGTGGCTTCGGCTGAGACTGTTGTTAAGGTAAACGGGCAGGCAATATTTTTTGACCAGCCGCCGCAAATAATCGAAGGGAGGACGCTGGTCCCGGTAAGGGCCATTTTCGAAGCGCTCGGCGCCGGAGTGGTCTGGCAGCAGGAAACCAGCACGGTTATCGCCACGCGGAGCGGCACCACCGTCACTTTGCAGGTGGGCAACAAGCAGGCGTTGAAAAACACGGACAAGATATATTTGGATGTCCCTCCACAAATTATCGGGAGCAGGGTGCTGGTGCCGCTGCGGTTTGTAAGTGAATCCTTCGGCGCCTATGTGTCCTGGGACGGCGAACACAGCACCATCCGGATTTCCAACAGGGCCGAGAACCCGCCTACCGGCTCGCCGGCGGCGCAGGGAAACTACGATCCCTCGACAGGATTAACTCTGAAAACAAGACTCAACAACAAGGCTGATTTGGAAATTATATTGGAACCGGGCGCTTTGGTCAAGGCCGCGCCGGTAGCCTTGTACACCAGCACCGCCAGGTCATTCAGGCTGATTACGGGAGCCGATGTGGTTACGCAAAGCCTGCCGGGCAAGAGCGGTTATGAGGGGGCCCGCATTAAGGTAATATATACTGAAAAATGGCCCTTTGAGCTGAAACGTCCGGTTGTTTTGGGAAATAACGAAATGATCGGCAACCGCTGCTGGATCGGCAAGGATATTATCCGGGCAGGCGCCCAGGTGCTGGAGAATGACACGGACCTCAATGTTATCGAAGCTAATGAGGATCAGTGGTCAAGAACGGAAGTGCTGTATTGATTTCAGCATTATCTAAAAAGTTCTCAAAATAGCCGACTTTATACTTGACTGTTGAAAAAAGCGGAGATATTATTTAAGTATATTTATTATTAAATTATTTAAACATTTGAAAGGGTTGGTTATGGTGCGCAGATTCCTTACAATACTTACGTTTAGTTTGATACTGGCTTTTGGCTTTGCCGGCGCCCAGGCGTGGGCGGCAAAGGAACCGGCGTCACCAGAATTCACCTTGCAGCAGGCGATTGAACAGGCCAAAGCACACAGTGAAACTCTCAAGTCCATGAAATACGATGTGGATCGTGGTTATGAGGTCCGCCAGTATGTCGGCGACAAGGTGGAATTTACACCGTTGGAAGCGTCAAACAGCGCGGCGGATACCTTGTTCAAAAACTTGATGTCGGCCGACTTGACCTGGCGTAGCGCCAAACGCAGTTATGAAGCGCAGGAAGACACCATAGTCATGACGACTTACAAAACTTATTACGGTTTGCTGCAGGCGATTGAAAATGTAAAGGTGGCGAAGATCCAGGCGGATAGCGCCGATTGGCAGCACCGGGTCGCCGCGGCTACTTACCGGGTAGGCATTCTCAACAAGATGGGTATGCTGCAGGCCGACGCCACCCTGGCAGGTTCGAAGGCGACCCTGGAGGCGGCTAATAAAGCGCTGGAAGACTCTTACCAGAAGTTTAACCAGTTAGTCGGGTTGTGGCCTGAGGACAGGCCCGTACTGGTGGATAAGCCAAGCTATAACGAGGTAAAAATAGATAACCTGGACTACGAGGTTGCCAAAGCTATGGCCGCAAGCCCTTCTATCTGGCTGGCCCGGCAGAAAGTCGACCTGGCCCAAATAAACCTGAATCTATATAGTTTTAATAATTCTTCGGAACCATATATAGCCAAACAAATAGACTTGGAAAAAACAGAAATCGCGGTTCAGGACACCACCGAACAACTGGGCAAGCTCGTCCGTACACTTTACTACACCATAAAACAGACGGAGGAACAATACGCCACCGCCCAGGAAACTGTTAAAACTGCGGAAGAAGCGCTCAGAGTGGTGAAGGTTAAGTACGACGTCGGCATGGCCACTTCAGCGGAGGTTCACGCGGCCGAGGCCACCTTGGCCCAGGCCGAGAAGTCGTTTTTCGACCTTGCCTGCCAGCATGAAATCTACGCTCTGGCCTTTCAAAAACCATGGGCGTACGCCGCTTCCTGAAATTAAAACAGCGTTAGATCATGAAAAAACAACATGGTATTTGCAACCGCGTTCCCTTTGCCGGAACCGGTTTTTTTTATTGGAAAAACCTTGACGGGCGGGTGAATGGAAAGTATACTTTTAACGATTGATAATTAGTTATCTTAACTATATTGGCGAGGAGGTTTATGATGTGCAAAGGATGCTGGTAATTGTTTTTACTCTTGCTTTGATCTTATGGCCTTGCGTGATTGCCGGGGCGGCGGAACCTGCGCCGCCGGCTTTAACTATCGGTTTAGCTAACCAGCCGATTGGGGATATTGCCTTAACTGAGAGTGAGGCAGGGAGCTTTACCGTGCCTGGCCAAATCGTCCTTAAGGTTCCCGCCGGCGTGACCTTCTCGGCCGCGCCTGATGTCACCGTGGTGGACGGCGACCTGCAAATCGACGCCTCGGGTGTCAGCACTGATACCACGCCCGCCAACGAGGGACTGGTTCTCATTAAGGTTAAAAGCAGCAGCAATGAACCTTCTGTCATTAAAATCAGCGGCCTGAAGCTGACCCTTGACCGTACCGTTCCGGAAGGCGACATATTGCTGAAGATTGGCGGCAGCTCACTGGTTGAAAGCAATATAGACACCTTATTCCCGAACGTCAACTGGGTTGCCAAGGTAGTGGTTGCCAGGGTTGTCACCCCCGCGCCGGAAAACACCAGGGCAACCACAGTCTTCAAAATAGGTGACCCGAAGTACTCGGTAAACGGCGTTGAGCAGACCGCGGACGCGGCCCCGTACCTTAAAGACGGCCGGACATACCTGCCGCTCAGGTTAGCAGCCAAAGCTGCCGGCATAGCTGAAGACAATATCATTTGGAACGCCGGCGACCGGAGCGTAACCCTGATCAATGGCGGTAGTTCGGTCAGGCTGGTAATCGGCAGCAACATTATGATCTTAAACAATGTGCCCGTCACTGTGGACGCGGCTCCTGAAGCAGTGGAGCCCGGCCGCGCCATGCTGCCGTTGAGGGCTGTTGCCCAGGCTCTTGGTTGTAACGTTCAGTGGGACGCGGCAACCCAAACCGTAACGGTTAACTAACCTGAAAATAAAATAAGTAGAGTGCTCTTATCTATTCTGATTTCGGGTAAACATATTGACAGGATTTACAGGATTAATTAGGATTTACATGATTTAATATACTTTTTAAAGTTAAAACATCTATAAATTTAATTTAAATAATCCTTGTTTATAGTCTCAATGTATTTTAGCCTGAGAAACTTTAAGATTAAAATTTATTTTTAGAAATCCTGTTAATAAATTTAAATCTTGTCAATCCTGTCAAATTGTTTAAATTGCGAAAGGCTTCAGGCTGCGGGTGGAGGCGCTGCGGACGCAAAGCGCCTCTTTCTTATTAGGCAAGGCAGGGAATTTGTTAGATAATGTAGAATAAACAATCAGTTAAGGTTTTAAAACCAAGGAGCTGTACCCGTTGTCCAAGAGTGCTGGCAAGTCAAATAAAAAATTGTCCGGTGAGGTAACAAGAAGGACGCCTGAGGTTGACAGAAAAAAAGGAGATATAAAAAAGGCCGGGGGTATTAAAAAAACGGCTGAAATGGTTCCGTGGGAATGGAGTCATACAGTAGCCTTTTGGGGGTTGGCTGTTTTGCTGTTTTTTCCCAACTACTTCAAGGCTTTGTATTTCCCGGCCCAGCAGGAACGCGCTTTAATTTTTGCAGCCATTGTTTTCTGGTTCGCCTGGCTGTGGCAATGGTCCCAACAGGACAACGGCTTCCTTAACAGCCCGCTGGATTATTTTGCCCTGGCCTTCCCGGCGGTCTACCTTATTTCAGCATTTCAGGCGGCTAACTATGGCCTGGCGGTGGACGAGGCCGTTAAGGCAACCCTCTACTTTATGGTCTACTGGACAGCTTCAAGGCTGGTTAGAAACGAGCGGGATATTGTCACTGTCTTAAACGTAATATACATGAGCGCGATAGGCGTGGCCCTGGCCGGCCTGGCCGCCGCCACCAACATAATTCATATCAATAGAGGATTTCTTGACGGCAGGCTCTGTTCTGTTTTCCAATATCCTAATACCCTGGCCAGCTACTTGCTGGCGGTTGCCTTAATAGGCCTGTATCTCTGGAGGAGGGCCGCCGCGGTTGAAACATCCAAGCACATTATACAATACCTTTATACCGCGGCCAATTTCCTGATATTAGCGGTTTTCATCGGTACCAAATCCCAGGGCGGCTTCTTGGTTTTCCTGTTTGTCTTTATCCTCTTTTTCATTGTCATACCGAAAGTTGACCGGGCGCCTGTATTTATACACTTTGTCACCTGCTGCCTGTTCTCTGCCCTAACAATGTGGGGTTTTCTGCACGCTGTCGCAGGCGGTAAAACGGGCCTGGCGTGGCTGTGGATCCTGCTTGGATTGATATGTGCGCCGGCCGCGCATTTGCTTTATAACTTTGGCGCAAGCAAAGGACTGTCACACTGGATTGCCGGGCATAAAAAAATCGTGCTGGCCGCTTTTTTACTTTTTGTTGTAATTTGTTTGGCCGGAGCCGCTGTTTATGCCGCCGGCCATGGCGATATTGTCAGAGCGGGGATTGAAAAGATCCGTCTTCGCAATGCCGCCGAGCGGATGTACTTTTACCATGACGCGCTGAAAATGTTCAGGGAACGCCCCATTCTCGGCTGGGGCGGCGGCGGCTGGGATGAAGCGTACCGCGCCTACCAGAGTTACTTCTACAACTCTGACAAGGTGCACGGGTATTACTTTCAGGTCCTGGTGGAAACGGGCATTGTCGGACTCCTGGCGCTTCTGGCGGTTTGGGCGGGTTTTTTACATCTGACCCACCGCCTTTATCATCAAGCTAAAACAAATTACGCCGGAAGGTTCCTGATAAGTGTGATAACGGTTTCTGCCGTCTCTTTGGGACTTCATGCCGCGATAGATTTTGACCTTTCGCTGTCAGCCCTGGCTTTAGTTCTGTGGACAATGTTTGGTTTGGCCAGGGGCGCCGGGATTTATTCCGGCGCGGGGGCGGCAGGGAAGAAGAGCGGAAAACATGTGGCGCCGCGTTATGTTGCGCCGGCAGGCGTTTTGGCCGCATTAATTCTAGTAATTGCCTGCGCCGCGTCACTGGCGCTGGCGGGTAATTACTCGGCAAGGGTCGGGACAAGAGTACAGAGTCAGAACGTCAACCAGAGTATAGAACTGTTGAAAAAAGCATCGGCTTATAACCCCTTTGCGGCAGACTACCACAGCAACCTGGCCCGGCTTTACCAGTACCAGGGAAATTCCGCGGAAGCCGTCGCCCAGGCCCGGCGGGCGACAGAACTGAGTAAATACAGCGCCATACGTTATACCGAACTCGCCAGCCTTTTTTATAACAGGGAGGATGGCGGCGCGGAAGCCGTTGCATACGCTGAAAAAGCCCTGTCCCTGGAACCTTTTCAAATTGAGCGGTATGAGTTTCTGGCGGCGACTTGTTTTAACGCGGGCTATAATAATCTGCTGGCCGGAAACAGGGACATGGCAAAACAGTACTTTGAGCAGGCCGCCGGCGTGCCGGACCGCGTCGAAGACATAGCGGCAACCTTGAATGATACCGAGAAAGAGCTCTGGAAAGACAGCCCGATGATTAACCCTACCGCGCCGGTTAAACTTAATGCGGGAAAGTCGCTGTGTCTTCTGGGCCGCTGGCCTGAGGCGGAGCAGAATCTTCAGGCCGCCCTCGCCGGCGAAAAAGTCAAGGGCGAGGCCGTACTGTGGCTGGCTGTCCTGCGCGACAAACAGGGCCGTACCCAGGAGGCGCAAAACCTCCTTGCCGAAGCGGAGCGGCTGGCGCCCGGCAGCGCGAAGAAATTTGAGGAGTTAAGCGGCGCCGGGATCTTAACCAATTAATTAAATGATTATACCGTTAGCTCAGTGAAAAGAAAAACAATTCGACAGGATTTACTGGATTTAAAAAGATTAACAGGATTATAAAACATTTTCATTTAAAATTCTTTCTTGTAAAATTTTTACAAGGAAACATTAATGAGTATTAATGGGTAAAGAAACAATTATAAAGAGTCTTTTATATATATTTTATAAAAACCTGTAAATCCTTTTAATCCTGTAAATCCTGTCAATTTGTTTACTGAGTAAAAGAAATAATCATAATTAATTATTATTAGGGAGCGGAAATGAGTAAAATATCGGTCTCCTTCGTGGAAGAAAAAGAGCATATGCGCCACCGCCTGACCCGCTACTGCGACCTGGTCACGGGCCTGGCCCTGCGGGACGTGAAGATGCGCTACCAGCTTTCCGTCCTGGGGCTGTACTGGGCGGTTTTAAACCCGCTCTTGATGACAGCCGTATGGAGCTTTGTCTTCAGCAAGATTTTCCGCGCGGAAGGCATCAAAGGAGTGCCTTACGTTGTTTTTCTTTTTTGCGGCCTCACCTTCTGGAATCTTTTTTCCAACTCCCTGATGACCGCCGTGAACTGCCTGACGGGCAACGCCAGCCTGCTCTCCAAGCTCTACTTCCCCAGGGTTATCCTGCCGACGTCTTCAGTGATGGCGCGGCTGGTTGACTTTGCCTTTTCATTGATCGTGCTTGCCATACTGATGGTTATCTACCGGGTCACGCCCGGCTGTAAACTATACTGGCTCCCCCTGCTCATCGTGATCGAGCTTGTCTTTACCCTGGGCCTGGCTTACATCGTTTCAGCGGTAAACGTGCTTTACCGGGATTTGGGCCAGATCCTGAGCGTATTGCTCACACTCTGGCTGTATATATCTCCCGTTATTTATACCCTGGAGCAGGTGCCGCCCGGGATCAAGGACTATTTTATCTGCAACCCCGTCGGCGAGCTGATTTACATGGAAGTAAACGTTGTACTGGGCAGCGGAGTTGTGGATCCGGCGGCGCTGGGTGTCACCGCCTTGATTTCCGCTGGTGTGTTCCTGCTGGGCCTTCTGGTGTTTCGCCGTTTGGAGTCTGCCTTTGCGGAGGTCATGTAATTTTGCCTGTCATTGAAGTGAACGGCTTGTGTAAAAAATTTATGCTGCGCGCCGACCGCGCCGACAGTTTCTCCAAAATGTTCAACACCTTGTTTCGCCGCGCGAATCACGGGGAAGACAGGGAATTCTGGGCGCTGAAAGATGTCAGCTTCAGTGTCCCGGAAGGAAAAAGCGTCGGTGTGATCGGTGTCAACGGTTCTGGTAAGAGCACCCTGTTAAAGCTGCTCACCGGCACTCTAAGGCCGACTAAGGGCCACATCACCGTGCGGGGCAAAAGGTCGTCCCTGATCGAACTCGGCGCGGGCTTTCACCCGGACTTTTCGGGCCGGGACAACGTTTATTTAAACGGCATGATCCTGGGCATGTCCCGGGCGCGGGTAAAAGAGAAGTTCGAAGAGATTGTGGCCTTCGCCGAGCTGGAGCAGTTTATTGACGTGCCCGTCAAATATTACTCCTCCGGCATGCAGGCCCGCCTTGGCTTCGCCGCCGCCACCGCCGTGGAGCCGGACATACTGATAGTGGATGAGGTGCTGGCCGTGGGGGACAGCAGCTTCCAGCTGAAATGCCTCAGCCGCATCCGGGAGATGCAGGGCAGGGGGGTGAGCATCGTGCTGGTCTCCCACGGTATGGGCGACATCGAGGCCGTCTGCGACGAGGTTTTATGGCTGCACAAAGGCGAGGCTGTTATGTTCGGCAACACCGGGGATGTGGTGCGGGAATACCGCGTTAACCAGGGACTGCCGCTGCCCGGGCATGCCGGGGCTTAAAATTTCCTTCCTTATATATATACGCTCCTTTCCATCCGGAAGGGCGTTTTTTTTGCCCAAAAAAAATTATTTTATTGATGAAATTTCTGGAGGGATTACCGTAACCGCGTTGAATATATATTTTTAAGTTGATACCATTCATGAAACATTGCAACTAAATATGTCCTGCCAGGCATAAACATTTATTTGAAATAAAGCTCCAAAATTCGCTATTTGTCGAATTTTGTCGATAATTTTTTAAAATATTTCCTGAAAAATATGGAGGAATAACCATCTTGACGTTGAATATTCGCTATGTGAGATAGATATCAACCACTAAACATTGCAACCAAAATGCCGATTAAGGAAAGTGGCGTTTGTTTTTCCACCGGTTTTCATCCCTTTAATCAAGGGTGGAACATAATATATTGCTTATGGGAGGTGATTGAGCACGGCGGAGGAAGCCCGGCCGTGCAAAACTAACCCAGGAGGTGAGAGGTGGTCTAGGTGGCCAACATTTACAGCCGTCCGAAGGCGTATGTGTCCTTTCAGGTCCGGATCTCGCCCGACCTGAAAGAGAAGCTGGCGCGAAGATCCTTCGAAACCGGGGTAAGTCAGGCGTCCATCGTCATCGCCGCGTTGCAACACTATATGGACGCGGGCCTCACGCCACAAGAAGACCAGTTGCAGGAAGTGGAAGAAGGGGTCTTGGAAGACGAAGACGAACAGGATGACCGGTAGCAGCTATCCGGCAGAGGTTCGCCAGCGCAAAAGTTTGAAAATTATGCGGGAGGTGAGAGGTGATCATATTTGGATAACGTTTTCTGCGGCGCCAGGGCGTATGTTGCTTTCCAGGTGCGGGTCTGTCCGGAGCTTAAAGAAAGGCTGGAGCGCCGGTCCACTGAAACCGGCTTGAGCCAGCGGGCCATCGTGGCGGACGCCTTGAGATATTACCTGAGACGCAGTGGAAGCTCAGGTAAACCCGCAAGAAACTATGCCAGATAAAACAGTCAAGTTAGCGACAATGCTAAAGGAGGATTGCAGAATTAATGTCTAACCAATCAGCTAATATTAAAAAATTAAGCATGCTGGTTATCCTGGCTGTGGCGTTGACACTGGCGCTGGCTGTGCCGGCGTTCGCCAGTGTAACAGCTATAAATGTCGACGGACCGGACGGTGTCCTGCCTGTTGGCAGCAACGCCACCTTCACGGCCACCGCCAGCAACCCCGGCGGCACTACCCTGTACCAGTTCTGGGTACACGACCAGAACGGCTGGGCGACAGTGCAGGATTATTCCAGCACCAATACCTACACCATGGGCAACCTGCAAGCCGGCAGCTATGTCTTCGCGGTGTACGCTCTTGACCAGGCCGACAAGGATGCCGGCAACTGGGCCGCGGCCAAGTACCAGTCATTTGTTATCAACGTGGGCAGCAGCGTGAGCCTGAGCGGCGTTTATGCCAGCAACCAGATTACCCTCACCGCCGCCTCGATCAACCTGACCAACCCGGTCTACCAGTTCTGGTATCAAAAGCCGGACGGCAGCTGGGTCGGCACTGATTATACCTCAAGCGCCACCTACAGCTTTACCCCCGCCGCTGAGGGAGTCTACAAGGCGATTGTTTTCGCCAAGGATCCCTACGCGCCGAACGATGACACCCACTCCGTGTGGAGCACTGTGCAAACAATAGAAGTAGCTTTTCCGCCTTATGTGCAGTCGGTAAGCGCTGTTAACTCCGGTGCGGAAGATATCATCACCGTGACCTTTGACGGGCCTTTGGCAGCCGGCTCGGCGCTGCCCACCGCCAGTGACTTCCTTACCACACGTACCATCAACACTTTGGTGGATACCACCGCTTTAACCGAGACCGGTATTACTGTATCCGCCGACCTGAGATCCGTCACCTATAGAGTTCCCGCCGTTGTCAGAAACGCGACGGAACAAAGGGTTCTCTATTCTGTCAAGTTCAGATACGGCGCTACCGTGCAGGCGGCAGCTGAAATTGTAATGCCCAGCATTTACCCGTCTATCACCGGTTTGACCATCACCAGCGCCACCATTCTGGACGTGACCGTCACCGGGTCCACCACCGGGCTCACTATCAACAGTGACGACTTCACCGTAACCGTCAACGGCAGCACTGTTACGCCGCAGTCCGTCGGCGCCGGCGGTGTTATCGGACATTATAACATTACCCTGGCGGCCCCGTTGGCGCCTGACCAGGTAGTGGTCGTGACCGGCAGGGGAGACCTGATCGGCAGCCAAAGCGCTACCTACATGCCCACTTCCAACGCCTTGACTGTCGACGCGACAGCGGATACAGCCAAGATCGTCAGCACTAACGGCGGCGACTTTGCCGACCGCGGCGCCCGGATCATGAACGTGACCGCCAGCGGTTTGACAGGCAGCGTCGATGTCGCGCTGATTCCCGCCGCCTCGGTGCGCGTGGCCGCTAACGGCACACGTACATTCATGGATGCGAATTTAGACAACCGCGTAGACGCTATAGGGGCTTCAGCCGCCGTTATTGAAAGAATTCAAGGAGTTCCAGTAGGAGCAGGAGTAACTTTTGTAAATGCTGTGCCGATACCCGCTTCCAATAACATCGAAGTGAAGATCGACTGCCTTGTCCCGAACACCGAGGCCTACACTCTGGTCTGGCGGGACAGCAACAACGACAACCAGCTCAACCTGGACGCCAACAATGTACCCACTGAGACCTATGTGCTCAGCGGCAGAACCACATGGACCCTCGCCGAGTCCGGGATGGCCAATCTTCCCGGCCAAGCTGTTGCCACGACCACCAAAAATGAGGATAAGTTCAGTAATGGCGCAGGTAACAGCTTCGATTACGACAGCAACGACCAGTTCCGCTATTTAGGCGTCAACATCACCATGGATCAATTCGAGTCGGTATTAAGCGCTGGTGATGTGCTCAATATCAGCTACGCGCCGGATCCGGCCGGCGTCTCCACATTTGATTACGTAGTGGAAGCTGACTGGCTGCCTGTAGTCAACGTCAACACCACACCGGGCAACTTCGACAGCGGCATCGCCAACAACGATATTCAGGTTGTGTTTAACACTCCGGCCGCCAACAATGCTCCGGCCACCACCTACAACTACGTGGTGCAGAGAGCGTCTATCGTTGGACCGGACGGACTGCCGAACACCGCTGACGACATCGATGTGACCGTGCCCGCCAACAGGGCTCTTGTCACCTGGAACACCCTCACCACCATCGCGGCCAATCCGGGAGCGCTGGTCCAGTACAACGACTTGAACGTTGCCAACGGCCGCTGGGCTTACCGTGTGAGCCTGACCAACCCCGTTTCCGGTATCGGCGTTATAGGTACGGCAGCCGGTGGAGATGACTGGAACAACGTTATTGAAACCATGCCGGCCGCGGCCGACGCAGTGCCGCCGCTTATCGTGGCGGGCGCCGTTGATGACAATGGAACTCCCGCGCTGCTTGACAGCGGCGACCGGATCAGCATGCTCTTCAGCGAACCAATGGCTCTTGCAGCGGGCGACATCATTCGCTTGTCAGAGGGTCCCGGTACCAGTGAGTTCACCAATATCACCCTGGGCGCCGGCAACACCTTCACCACCCAGACCATTGGCGGCCAGACCCTGCTGATTGTGACCCTGACCGCGACTCCCGCTGTTAGTGGGGACGACGACGGCAACAACGCCAACAATATAACCAACCTGGCTATTGACATTCCAGGCGTGCTGGTAGTAGTCAACCAGAACGGCGTCACCGACCTGGCCGGTAATAATCTGGTCGTACCGGCACCTCTTCCCATTGACGCTACGGCTCCGGTGCCCGCAATGGCACCAGGACCAGTACCTATTGGTAGCACAGTCTTTACTATTAGCTTCAACGAGCCTGTTGACCGTGTAAGCCTGGCTAACCCGGCCAACTACCATGTGTGGCAGACTGGCGGCGTGGTTGAAGACCCGGTCACCGCGGTTGAAGTGCTTGCCGCTAACAACCTGAACGACGTCAACCCTGCCGACGGTATTGGGGACGCCTGGACTAACGTGACTATCACAGTCCGCGATCCGCTGCAGCAACTTGCTTCCCTGACACACACCGTCGCCGACGTGAACGGTAACGTTGGCAGCAACACCCTCGTTGACGGCATTAACGCTGGTGTGACACCTGCGGCTCCGGTTGACGCAACTCCTACAGTTGCTATAAATCCTAGCGCTGCAGTAACAAACGACACTACACCTACATTTACCGGTACAGCTAACGACGACGGCACCGTTGCAAACGTCCAGGTTAGTTTGGACGGCGGTACAAATTGGTTCAGCGCTATTCCTGTGGACGGCGCGTTTGATGCCGCAGCCGAAAACTGGTCATTTACTCCTGCCGCACTGGCACCAGGAGCCTACACAATCACTGTCCGTGCCGTTGACAATGCTGGTCAACCCACGGCTGTAGCAGCATATGCTACATGGAACTTCACCGTAGACACAACCGCCCCGACATTTACAGTAACAGCCGGTGGTGTGGATACAGCTACGACCGTAGTATTTACTGCTAATGAAGACTTAGATCCGGCTTCGCTTAACGCGGCAAATGTGACCGCTGTGGGCGTAGCAATTAGTGGTGTAGCGATAGGAGGAGTAGGTAACAGAGATATCACTGTTACTCTGGCAGTTCCTCTTGCCGCCGCCAACACGGTAACATTAGGCCCCAACACCGTAGCCGATCTTGGAGGCAACGCAATTGCGGCCAATATCACTCGCACTGTGCCTACCGCTATCACATTTACTGCAGGTAGCGCAATATATAACGTTGCAACTAATGAAATCACCATTACCGGAGCAGGCTTCACTCAAATTGCTGCGGTCGGTACCGATGCGAAAGCGCTTTTGGATTGGAGCAAGTTTGCCTTGGCAGCTAATGGTGTCGCACAACCAGCCGTCACCTTGGCAGACATCACCAGTGCTTCTATCGGCGCTGATACCAATATGGTAATCAGGCTGAGTGATCCAAGGGCAGCGGCATTTGAAGCAGCGGCTGGTGCCTTAGATGCTACTGACACGTTGACTATTACTGCCGGATTTGCCAGCTATCCCGCACGAGTTGCTGCTGGCGCCGAAGCTGCGGCAACTATTCTACCTGCCGCATCAGACGCTCTTGCGGCTGATGGATTGGACGCGTAATTTAAACGAAGCGTTACTTCACAAGCTAATCAGTTAGCGAGAGAAGTAGGGAAGCCCAAGCCTGGAAACAGGCTTGGGCTTTTTGTTGTTTATCGAATACCACCTGCTATGCAGGTGGTTCTAAAAAGCTTATAGCTATGGGTAGAAATAAAAAGCCTCCAACTGTTACAATAATGCGGGTTTAGCCAACCGCATAAAAAACAGAAGGAGGTCGTACACCATAGACAACAATACACTAGCACAGGACCAACCAGGGGGACGGTTCTTCTGGCTGGTGAACGCACTCTAAGGGGTTGACTGCCGTTTACCGGCGGCCGGCCCCTTCCCGTTGGCCGGCGCCGAAGGCGGGAAGGCAAAACGAAGCGGAATTCAAGAGTATTATTCCTATGATCCCAGCCAGAATTGTCGGAGGCTTCTTAACCGGGGGCCGCGCCTCCCGGCGGCCGGGCTTGTAGATCGTAAAATAGAATTGACCCAGGCTCGTCAAGTAAAACTGACCCACCATATGATAAAATATCCCCCGAAAGGGGGATGCAAAAGAGGTGGTCAGTATGTACAAATGGCAACGTATCAAAGCTCTGCATGCCCAGGGGGTTAGCATCAGGAAAATAGCCAAAACAGTGGGGGTATCAAGGAACACCGTTAGAAAATACCTAAGAGATGTTAATCCGCCGGAGTTTAAGGCCAGAGAGTATGAAAAACAACTTGATCAGTACCGTGAAGAAATCCAAGCTATGCTCGATAAAGGCTATATTGGTACAAGAATCCACAAAGAACTGGTTCAAAAAGGCTATAACGGCTCTTTATCCAGTGTACACCGTTTCCTGCGAGCCTTTAAAGAAGATGATAAGGCCGAAAAATCAGCTACTACCCGTGTTGAAACTGATCCTGGCAGGCAGATGCAGTATGATTGGAAGGAGTGGATGCTGCCGGTTGCCGGAAAGCCACTAAAAATATATATCCATGAAGTAGTCTTATCATGCAGTCGGATGAAATATTATGCCTTCTCTTTGAGTATAACCACGGCCGACGTAATCCGTGCCCTTACTGAATCCTTTGACTTTTTTGGCGGGTATGCCCTGGAACTGGTAATGGATAATGCCAAGCAAATGGTTATTACCCACCGGGGAGACGGTATCGTTCGTTACAATGATGATTTTCTAAAGTTCTGCGGTTTATATGGTATCCAGCCATCAGCCTGCCAAAATTACCGTGCCAGAACAAAAGGAAAGGTTGAACGTCCGTTTTATTATGTTCAGGAACAACTGCTGCGTGGCCTGGAAGTGGACAGTTTAAGTGATTTTGCCGTTAAACTTAGAGAATTCCGGGATGAATACAATAAAAGACCCCACAGCACGTTGGGGCGGCCACCGGAGCAAATGTTTGAAGAAGAAAAGGCACACCTTTTGAAAATACCTTCTATCGAACCGGCTTTATTACAATTCAAAGAACCCAGGAGGGTAAGTAATGATGGCTATATTTCCTATGAGGGTAATCTTTATCCCGTCCCCATGCGCTACTGCACAAAAAGGGTGTGGATAGAGATTATCTATGGATGGCGAATGAAAGTATATGACGAGGTCGGAAAACTGTTGAGTAAGTTTGATCTTTACTTGCAGAAACAAGCCAGCCGTCCGATCCACCCGGAACATGAGGCTATGAATCATCAATTTCAAGAAAAGAAAACCAGAGTTCGTTCCGCTCTGGTAGAGAAGTTTATCAGAACTTTTGGCGAAGCTGGCCAGGTTTATCTGGAGGGCCTACGTAATCAGGCAGGTGCCAACCTCTACTGGCATTTAGCAGAAATTATGCGCTACCAAAACATATATACCACTGAAGAAATTATTACAGCCATAAAAGAATGTCTGAATATTGGCGCTTTCCACAAAAATAGTATTAAAAGACTACTGGAGAAAAAAGAAATTACCCCGCTTTCTTTGGCTGGTTATAACAAGACATGTCAACCAGGGGGACGGTTCTTCTGGCTGGTGAACGCACTCTCAACCACGGTGTCAACCAGGGGGACGGTTCTTCTGGCTGGTGAACGCACTCTAAGGGGTTGACTGCCGTTTACCGGCGGCCGGCCCCTTCCCGTTGCCGGGACAAACCAAGGGGACGGTTCGACAAGCCAAGGGGACGGTTCGAAAGCGCCGGGATAAACCGGCATAGAGTAGGGGATGAGAGAGCCCTACGGGGTCAACCAGGGGGACGGTTCTTCTGGCTGGTGAACGCACTCTAAGGGGTTGACTGCCGTTTACCGGCGGCCGCCAAACCGACAAGCCAAGGGGACGGTTCTCTTGGCTGGCGTTTTTCACCAGCCAAGAATCGCGGTAGGGACACCCGTTACCGGGTGCCCCACGCACAGATCCGTACGTGAGGAACTACCTCATACGGCTCCTACCTTGGGTTAGTGACGTAAAGGACAACCAGGGGGACAACCAGGGGGACGGTTCTCTTGGCAGGTATGATTACGGCGGCTGTGCGTAGATAAGTTAGGAAAAAGAACAGCCTACTGCGAATCGGATATCAACCAGGGGGACGGTTCTTCTGGCTGGTGAACGCACTCTGGACAAGCCAAGGGGACGGTTCTCTTGGCTTGCGTTTTTCACCAGCCAAGAATCGCGGTAGGGACACCCGTTACCGGGTGCCCCCAGCACAGATCCGTACGTGAGGAACTACCTCATACGGCTCCTACCTTGGGTTAGTGACGTAAAGCCTCTGGGATGGATATGGGTGTAGTATTTTCGCCGGACAACCAGGGGGACGGTTCTCTTGGCAGGTATGATTACGGCGGCTGTGCGTAGATAAGTTAGGAAAAAGAACAGCCTACTGCGAATCGCAAGGGGCTGTTTCTTTTTTTTAAAGCCTCCGGATACACGGACAGCAGAGTTCATAAGAGTCATTATCGGAACCAAAATTGATAATGTCAAAATGTTAAAAGATGAAGAATTATAAAGTTGTTATTGTTTTTTTCCATAGCCCCAAAAGAATAATTCAGTCAGCCATTGAATTCCCATAAATTTACTGCAGTTCCCAGTCATCGCGTGCAAGCGACAAAAGATCACGAGAAGCATGCACCACCGCAATTATTTCTACCATCTTCACGTCCCTCGCAATACGATATACGACGCGGTAGTTCTGAAAAAGTACTTCTCTCAACTGTTGGTCTGCAAATTCAGGAACTTCCCTACCCATAAATGGAAAGTATTTGAGCTTTTCACTCGCCTTAATAATTCTTTTTGTAAAATGGCTTGCATAATCTTGGAATCGACTGCTATATAATCGAAAACGTGTTTCAAATTTCTAACAGCACGCTCGGTCCAAATTATCCTTACCACGTTTCAATCTGCTCCAATAAATCCTCGGTAGACAATACGCGACCTTCCTCAGCATCTTTTAGTCCCTCCATAACTTGGGAGACAAAATATATCTGGTACATAATATCTTCAGCCGAGCATCCATCGGGTAACTTTTTGATCGCCTCGATAATGTTGTATTTAATTAAATCCATATACATTCTCATCTCCTTTTCTCAATTATACCACAAGCAATTCCATCATAGCATTCCTATTCGAAAGAGGGACAAGTGGAAGCTCTGGAGACACAAGGGGGCGGTTCTTGAAGGGGCCAATCTAATGACAACCAGGGGGACGGTTCTTCTGGCTGGTGAACGCACTCTAAGGGGTTGACTGCCGTTTACCGGCGGCCGGCCCCTTCCCGTTGGCCGGCGCCGAAGGCGGGGAGGCAAAACGAAGCGGAATTCAAGATTATTATTCCTATGATCCCAGCCAGGATTGTCGGAGGCTTCTTAACCGGGGGCCGCGCCTCCCGGCGGCCGGGCTCGCTGCGAAAGTCCGGGCTGCCCGCTGCAAAAGACCGCCACGGGAAGCCGGGGA